>JANYHW010000053.1 GCA_025358885.1 Cytophagales bacterium
GCGCAGGTTGACGCTGCCAGCAAAATTCTGATGCTTAAGTAGTCAGCATACATCTTAAATTTTTCTAACAGAGCATGTAAAGTAAATGCCGCACAGAAATCACAGAGCGAGCATTTCTTTGTGGACTCTGTGGCGGAAAAAAGGCGAGTTATTGACTTGTGGACTATAATACTTCGAAAACAAATTGCAATTTATGAAAGCGCTCTTTACCATTTTCTTACTTTTTAGTGGAACCTTGCTTGCACAACTTCCCCAAAAAAACTACGCCCTGATCAATATCAATCTCCTCAATGGCGTAGATGACAAAATAATTCTCAACTCAACTCTCTTCATCAAGGCAGGCAAGATTGAAAGAATCGGGAAGAAAGGAGAAACAATCTCCAAAGAATATGAAGTCATTGACTGCGAAGGTAACTATGCTATACCGGGGATGATCGATGTACATACACACATTGATAACCTGGAATCTGCGAAGCGAGCGCTCCTTTCAGGGGTGACTACTTTTCGCACCGCTGGAGTGTCCGCCTATCAGGATGTTTCGTTGCGTGATCTGGCGAAGGCAGGGAGAATTGCTGGTCCTGACGTGGTACCAGCCGGTGTGTTTGTGACGCCCAATCTTGGTGAAACAATCCTGGCCGATCCCCGTCTTGGCAACCTCATTTTTGGAGTAAGTACAGATGAAGAACTTCAGGAGCTCGTGAATGTAAATATTGACCGGGGAGCAGAAGTAATTAAGTCGCGAGGCACTGAACGTGCAGGCCTGCCGGAGACAGATCCACGCCAGCAATCTTATACACAACACCAACTTTCTGTGATCGTGCAGGCTGCAGCCAAGCGAGGAGTGCCAGTTATGGTTCACGCCCACGGTGACGAGGGAGCCCGAGCAGCAGTTATGGCTGGTGCCCGGAGCATCGAACATGGTACCTTCCTCAGCGATGCAACACTTCTACTAATGAAAGAAAAGGGAACCTTCCTTGTTCCGACCTACATCACGCTGGAAGACCTCACGAAGCCGGGCGGAGATTACGCTGGCGCTGTACTTGAGTTACGTGGAAGGTTCATGATGCCACAGGCAGAAAAGGTTTTTCGAAAGGCACATTCACTGGGCGTAAAGATTGTGACAGGAGCTGATAACAACTACACAGCCAACAGCACAAGTCGTATTTCCCTGGAATGCGAACATTTTGTAAGGATGGGGATGACTAATTTCGAAGCTATCCAGTCGGCGACCACGATCAGTGCAGATTTACTTGGCATTTCAGCAAAGACCGGAAAGATCCTGCCAGGATTTGAAGCAGACATCATCGTGCTTCCCTCAAACCCATTGGAGGATATCCGCGCCTTGCAAGATGCTTTGATTGTGATCAGCAATGGTTATGTGGCATTGAAACGTCTGCCTTTTGGGAAGGAGTGATCCATAAATGGAAGACTAAGAACTTTCCGCCCGAGGACTTTTTCTACATTTGCTGTTCACAAATGGCAAATGAAGATCAATAAGTACTTCGTAATCGATTTCGACAGCACTTTTACCAAGGTTGAGGCCTTTGATGTTCTGGCAGATATTTCCCTCCGGGACCATCCCGACAAAGTTGCCATCAAGAAACAGGTGGAAGAGATTACCCACATGGGTATGAATGGCGGGATATCTCTCCGGGAGTCATTGGAAAGTCGACTTGCCTTGCTACACGCGGAAAAGAAACATCTGCCTGCCCTCGTCACTCTCCTGAAGTCCCTGGTTTCAGAATCATTCAAGCGAAATAAAGAGTTCTTCACTACGTATGCTGATAATATCTATATCATCTCCAATGGCTTTCGCGAGTTCATTGAACCAGTAGTGACCGAATTTGGCATCAAGCCTGAAAATATTCTGGCCAACCAATTTACGTTTGACGACAGCGGAAAAGTGACAGGGTTCGACAAAGAGAATCCATTGTCTATGTCCCATGGCAAGGCCGAGCAACTTCGGCGCCTCAACTTACCGGGTGACGTTTATGTAATTGGCGATGGATATACTGATTACGAGATCAAACATTCCGGCCTGGCAAACAAATTTTATGCATTCACAGAAAATGTGGAAAGAGAAAGCGTCATGAATCATGCTGATCACGTGACGCCAAGCCTCGACGAGTTTCTTTACCTAAACAAGATCAATACCGCTTTTTCCTATCCAAAGAACCGGATTCATGTCCTTTTGCTGGAGAATGTACACCCGGTGGCAATAGAAATGATGAAGGCTGAGGGCTTTAGCGTTGAAACCTATCCCGCCGGACTTAATGAAGATGAACTTTGTGAGAAGATCAAGAATGTATCGGTGCTCGGCATTCGCTCCAAGACCCAGGTAACGGCCAAAGTCCTCGAACATGCCAACCGTCTCATGACCATCGGCGCTTTTTGTATAGGCACTAATCAGATTGACCTGAAGGCGGCAACGAAGAAAGGTATAGCCGTCTTTAACGCACCTTTCAGCAATACGCGTTCAGTCGTTGAATTGGCTATAGCAGAAATCATTATGCTCATGCGCAACATCCCCGATAAGTCGGCGAAGATGCACCAGGGTAAATGGGACAAGTCAGCCAAAGGGAGTTTTGAAATACGTGGCAAAAGATTGGGAATCATTGGCTACGGTAATATTGGCGCACAGCTTTCTGTCCTGGCAGAAAACCTGGGGATGCAGGTATTTTATTACGACCGCGAAGAAAAACTAGCCCTTGGCAATGCCACGAAGTGCAAGAGTCTTAAAGAATTGCTAGCCCTTGCGGATGTCATTACACTTCATGTTGACGGTCGTGAGAGCAACACCAATCTGATCGGGACTGAACAATTTGCACTCATGAAAAAAGGAGTCATCTTCCTCAACCTGAGTCGCGGTCATGTGGTCGATGTGAAAGCGTTGCGCGAAAGTATACTCGCCGGAAGGGTTGGCGGCTGCGCCGTGGATGTATACCCCCATGAGCCCATCAGCAACAACGAAGAATTTGTCTCCGAACTAAGGGGTCTGCCAAACACAATCCTCTCCCCCCACATTGGTGGAAGCACAGCCGAGGCACAGGAGAACATTGGAAACTTCGTGCCCCTCAAAATGATGGACTACATTAATACAGGCAGCACCAGCAACAGTGTAAACTTCCCAAACCTGACGCTGCCTACCCTGGAAAATGCTCACCGGTTAATTCACATCCACAACAATGTCCCGGGTATCCTTGCGAAGATCAACAAAGTTCTTGCGGACAATGAAATCAATATTGCAGGTCAATATTTGAAAACCAACGAGCACATTGGCTACGTGATTACCGATATAAACAAGCATTACAACAAGGATGTCATCAAAGAGTTGAGGGCGATCGAGAACACCATAAAGTTTAGAGTGCTTTATTGATCGGCTAGACACGGATGTGCATTGATCCAAGGCCAAAAAATAAAACCCACCGGATGAGGAGGAGTTTCTGAACCCCAATTACGACAAGTTTTGAGCTGCCTTCAACCGCAACCTTCTTCCGTTAACCTGCTTTTTGGGCGAGGACCCAACATCCCGATAGCAATCGGAACGAGTTGGGATGAGGCCTGATTTTGTCTGACGGCTATCGCTCGGTATTGTTTTTATATGTTAGGTTCAGCAAACGTGTCCCACATCCGTGTGGATTTCGAATCAAACGTACATAAATCTTCATGTTAATCAGGTCTTGATTTACTTCTAATTTTTTATTACTTCGCGTTTTCCCACAACATGACCAACTTCACTCCCGGCCCATCGCAACTATATTTTACTGTTCAGGACCATGTAAAAAAAGCATTCCGTGATGGCGTCCCCTCCTTATCCCATCGAAGCAAACAATTTGAATCCATCTTTGCCGAAGCGACTCAGGGACTTCGACAATTGCTGGGTGTGCCCGACGACTACGACATTGTGTTTGCAGGCTCGGCCACAGAAATATGGGAAAGAAGCATCCAAAACCTTGTGTTGGAAAAGTCATACCACCTCGTAAACGGCGCATTCTCGAAACGCTTTTTTGAAATCGCAATTCAGCTCAAGAAGAAAGCTGAAAAATCCGAGGTCCATGCCGGGCAAAGTTTTGAAGCCATCGCTGTTCCTGCCGGAAGTGAACTTATCGCGGTAACCCATAACGAAACAAGCACTGGTGTTTCCCTTTCCACTGAATGGATTCATTCCCTGAAGGCAAGTAATCCGTCATGCCTGGTCGTGGTGGACGCAGTGAGTTCATTGCCGTATCCAGCCCTGGATTATTCAAGGATAGATTCGGTATTTTTTTCCATTCAAAAGGGATTTGGGCTGCCAGCAGGGTTGGGTGTATGGATGGTTAATAGGGCCTGCCTGGAGCGAGCTGAAAAAATGTTATCGCAAGAAATTTCCATTGGCAGTTATCATTCGCTTCCGCTCCTGGTTTCCAATGCACACAAGAACCAAACACCTGAGACACCGAATGTTCTCGGAATCTATTTATTAGGAAAAGTCGTCCAGGACTTTCTGCAAAAAGGCATTCATGCCATCAGAAAGGAAACTGAATACAAAGCCGCTATTTTATATCAGGCGCTGGAAGCACACGCATTAATAAATCCTTCAGTTCTAAACAAGAAAGATCGCTCCAAAACGGTTATTGTAGCGGAGACCGGAGCACATACCGAAAGACTTACCTCCCACCTCCAGACCCATGGATTTTCTCCGGGAGAAGGTTATGGAGAACTTAGGAAGAGTCAACTGAGATTCGCCAACTTCCCAGCACACTCAAAGGAACAGTTTGAAGGCCTTGTCGATGCCCTTGCCTCCTTTCAATGATGTTACATTAAACGAATCAGGCGTATTATTGTCTAATCATCAGCTTAGCAGGTTTCCTTGGACGACAAAGAACTCTTGGCGAAAATTCGGAACCCGGAAACGCGAAACTATGGGTTCAATATGCTGGTACGCGCGTACCAACAAAAGGTCTATGGCCTTATTCGAAAAATGGTCATCGATCATGACGACGCCGACGACCTGACCCAGGAGGTGTTCATCAAGGTACATAAATCCATTGACGGCTTTCGCGAGGATTCCCAATTGTTCACTTGGATCTTTCGCATTGCTACCAATGAGTCCCTCACTTTCCTGACCAGGAAGAGAAGAAGATTCTTCCTTCCCCTGGAAGATGTGGGTATTGAACTCGCCGCAAAAATTGACACCTCTCCACTAATCGGAGGTGACGAAATTCAGAGAAAACTCCAAAAGGCACTCCTGACACTACCCGACAAGCAGCGGCTCGTCTTTAACCTGAAATATTATGAAGAAATGCCCTACCAGGAAATGTCTGCCGTCACCGGAACTTCGGAAGGTGCTTTGAAAGCGAGTTACCATCATGCCGTTAAGAAAATCGAAGAATTCTTAAACAAGGATTAAACTTTATTGAATTATGACAGTCATAACCCCACAATCATGAAAAAGCTTGAAGACATACCCAGGAAAGTCATTTTTGAGGCCCCTGAAGGCTATTTTGACAAACTGCCCGGAATGGTGCAATCGCGGATGGCGACCAGCGGTCAGGAATCTTCCTGGACAGCCTATCTAGGCTATAGCCTCAAGTATGCCCTACCTGCACTAGCTGTTGCTCTGGCGATCTTCTTCTATGTGGGTACCCCCACGCGGTCGCCTGAGGAGTTGCTGTCTAGTGTAGATTCTGCCAACCTGGTGGCATACCTGGAAGAGAGCGACCTCAATGCAGATGACCTGATGAATGAAGTCCCTTTGAACTTGGATGAAGCAGAAGCCATCCAAAAAGACTCCATGAACGAGATGGACGTGGATGATGCCGATGTCAAGTTTTTATCTGATGAATTTGGCGAAGACTATTTCTGATGCATTATGAAATCAACCTGCTATAAATATATCTGGACATTCTCCCTGCTGATCTCATTTGCCCCTGGGGCATTCAGCCAAGACACAGAAGATGTTCCACTCCAGCAGACCATCGATCCCAAAGTCAGGGAAAAAGTCGAAGCTGCCCGGATTGCCCTTATCACCAATCGGCTCGGGCTTACTCCCGATCAAGCTGAAAAATTCTGGCCCATTTACCGTGAGTTCACGGACAAACGCCAGGAGATGCGCAAAGAATTCCGACAAATGCAGCAGGGTCTGGATCCAAACAATCCCGATCCCAAGAAACAGCAGCAGCTTGTTGACTTTGGGTTTCAGTTAAAACAAAAGGAGCTGAATATGGAAAAGGACTATTCCAGCCGTCTCCTCAATATCATCTCCGTGCAGCAGATGCTCAACCTGAGAAAGGCGGAGCAGGATTTTCGTCAACTCATTCTTAATCAATTGCAACAGAGACGTGCTGCACAACAACAGCGCAAGGAACTCTTGCGGGACCAAAATCAACGTTTGAAGCGAAAATAAGATTTGAGCTGAACGCGTTTGAAAAACGTCCTCACCATTTTATTCGCTCTCTGCGCCTACGCGGCTTGTGCGCAAGTCCAGCCTCGTGATTCTATTAATTTCAGGAAGGATTCACTCGCCCTGACTGAACTAACAACATTTTTTACCCACGAGGATTCACTAGATATTTTTGAGCTCATTGATAGCCTGCTGAAGACTCCTGATCTTCCTGAGATTTCACAACTGGCCGTCCGGCTCGGATACAACAGTAACATTGTGGCCGACAACCGGACCTTTAATATTCAACAGTTTGGACTTGCTCCCGGGGTGTCCTATTACCATAAAACCGGACTCTACGCAGACGTCACATCCTATTGGAGTCAGGAGTACAAACCTAACTTTTACTTGACGGTGGCATCTGGTGGATACATGAAGAATATCACTCGCTGGTATTCATTGTTGGCCGAGTACAGCCATTATTTCTATAATCAACCCAAGGACAGCACTGTCTATGTTCCATATACTAACAACGTGGGTATCTCCAACTATTTTGAATTCAAAAAGGTTGTCTTGAGGCTTGATTATTATTTTTATTTTGGGGATAAAGTGGCTCACCGGATTATGCCCAGCCTGGGTATGAACTTTGTAAAGCGAAAATGGGCTGGCCTCGATCGCATCTCTTTCTATCCCTATGCCAGTGTGCTTTATGGCTCTGAACAAACGGTCAGTTATGAATTGTATCCCAACCTCCTGTTCCGTTTCTTATACAACAGAACCCACACACCAAAACTTCCCCTCTATTATGAGCAGCAGCACACCAAATTTGGCCTTATGAATTACTCCTTTTCATCTCCCATCACGGTTTCCATGAAGGATTGGACCTTTCTTCTTAACTACACGTACAACATCCCGGTAGCATTGCCGGGTGAGGATGTATCCCTTCAGGATAGCGGATATATCTCTTTTTCCATCACCCGATATTTCCCTTTCAAGTAAGGTCGTGTAAGATGACTTTGCTTAGAGGAAAGGTTTTGATACTTTCCAGCCAAGATATTATCCAATGAAGTCAGTCAGAATATTCCTCCCGATCGCATTATTGATTTCGAGCAACTTATCCCTGGCACAGGATTTACGCTGGCAGCAGAAGGTTGAGTACACCATGAATGTCAATCTTGACGTAGCATCCCATAAGGTAACGGGTACGCAAAAGCTGGTGTATTATAATAACTCCCCGGACACCCTGACCAAAGTGTACTACCACTTATACTTTAATGCCTTTCAACCCGGTAGTATGATGGACGTGCGGTCAAGGACAATCACTGACCCCGACAAGCGTGTGTCGGACAGAATCTCGAAACTCAACGAATCAGAGATCGGCTATCAACATGTACTTTCCCTCAAGCAAGACGGAAAAGACGTCACCACCTCTGTTCAGGGGACCGTCATGGAGGTGAAACTAATCAAGCCTTTGATGCCTAAATCAAAGGCCGTCTTCGATATGAAGTTTGAATCACAGGTACCCATTCAAATAAGGCGCTCAGGTCATGACAACAAGGAAGGCATCGCATATTCCATGACCCAGTGGTATCCCAAACTTGCAGAATATGATTTTCAGGGATGGCACACATATCAATATGTCGCACGGGAATTTCATGCAGTGTGGGGTGACTTCGATGTAAAAATCAGCCTGGACCCTTCCTATGTGGTCGCAGGCACAGGTGTGTTGCAAAATGCCGATCAGGTTGGTTTTGGTTATGAGAAACCTGGTGCTAAGGTTTCGAAATCCGCCGGAAATCTCCTTTGGCATTTCATCGCCAAGGATATTATTGATTTCGCCTGGGCTGCTGATCCGGAATTTACCCACGATCAGGCCCAGGTACCTAATGGGCCAATCCTTCACTTTTTTTATCAGAAAAATGAGAAGACTGCGGAGGCCTGGACGGGCATGGAGGAGAACGCTGTCAAAACATTTGAATATCTGAGCACCCATTTTGGAAAATATCCCTACCCTACTTATTCCATTATTCAGGGAGGTGATGGCGGCATGGAGTATCCGATGTGCACACTCATACTCGGTGGCGGAACGGTGAAGGGGCTAACTGGCCTCATGGCACATGAAGTGGCACATAGTTGGTACCAGGCCGTGCTGGCATCAAATGAATCTCTGTATCCATGGATGGACGAAGGCTTCGCAGATTTTGCTAGCCATGAAGCGGTTGCCTCATTCATCAAAAATGATAACCCGCACGCAGGTAGCTATGCAAGCTATTTTGCGCTCGTCGCAAGTGGTTTACAAGAACCGGCTAGCCAGGCGGCTGACCACTTCAACACGAACCGCACTTACGGTGTGGTGGCTTACTCGATGGGTTGCGTATTCCTCAATCAACTGAAGTATATCGTTGGGGAAGAGAATTTTTATAAAGGCATGATCAGGTATTTCAATACCTGGAAAATGAAACATCCGGAGCCAAATGATTTTATCCGTGTGATGGAGAAGGTTTCCGGCCTCCAGCTTCATTGGTACCTCCGATACTGGATCGGAACTACCAAGCAGATTGATTATGCCATTGATACCGTTCAACAATATGAGCAGACAACGCTGGTCAGTCTCAGGCGCCTGGGAGCGTTCCCCATGCCGATTGACCTTGTGGTCACCTACAAAGACGGAACCAAGCAGTTGTTCTATGTTCCAACCAACGAACTCCTTGGCAACAAGCCGGCCGAAGGGAATGAGATGAAGAAAACTGACCTGGAGGCATGGCCATGGGTCAACCCTGGCTACACAGTCAGGATTCCTTCGCCCATGGACAGGATAGTAATCATTGAAATTGACCCAAGTCTGCGAATGGCGGATATCGATCGGAAGAATAATATTTGGAAGGCGATTGAGAAAGGCGCTGAACCATAGGGTTCACTATTTTATCAACTTACCATTCTTATCAAAGTTCAAACCAAAGACCTCCCCGATTGAACTCTTCGTCTTAACTGAATGAGGCAACCGCTTCATGGCTAGCAAAATCTGCGAAGCCTTCGTCCATCC
>JANYHW010000098.1 GCA_025358885.1 Cytophagales bacterium
CTGACCCTCATTTCGTTGGCCGCTCGGGCGGCACATTGAATGAGTTGAAAGCCTCAGCGTGGTTTGCGAAGAAAATGCAGGAGGCGGGTATTCTTCCTGCCGGCGACGATGGAACCTATTTCCAATTCTGGTCTCTTTGGATTAACCGCATCTCCCCCTCCTCAACATTGAACATCGGTGATCATGCACTTAAGCTGTGGAAGGATGTGCTGATCGCGCAGACAGCTCCTGCCATGGTCAATGCGCCGGTGACATTCCTCGGACAGGCTGGAAAGTTCGACATGAACGCGGTCGATGTGAAGGGCAAGGCGGTTGCGTTGCAGATGTCAACCGAAGGAATTGTCTGGCGCTCATTGCCAGAACAACGGTATGGCCGGGAGATGATGTTAAAGTATGGAAATGACCTGCTGGCCAAAGGTGCTGCGGCCATTATTTTTATCGCCGACGAATATGGGGAACATAGCTGGGACTTTGCCCGTCAGAATTATCGACTGGGCTCTTATGATATTGAAGGAGGGGCCAATGCCATCATTGCCGCAAAGCCACCCGTAATATGGCTGCATGCCAGTGCGATGCAATGGATTGGACAGCCGGGTCTTATACTGAATGCAAACCTTGTGCTGAACAGCTTTACCTATCCATCGGTAAACGTTGTTGGCAAGACCATGGGCAGTGATCCAGTACTTTCAAAAGAATATGTGTTGCTCAGCGGACATCCTGATGCGCTTGGCATTCGGAACGTCCAGGGGAATGACTCCATTTATCACGGTGCCGATGACAATGCCAGCGTGAATGTGTCGATGTTGGCGGTCATGCGGGCATTAAAGAAAGCTCCGGCCAAGCGTTCAGCACTGATTGTCCTTCATGGCGCGGAGGAGCGTGGCCTGCTGGGTTCGCGCTGGTATTCTGCGCATCCCACGGTGCCACTTTCATCCATCGTCGCGGTTTTGAATGGCGATATGATCGGCAGAAATAATCCCGACAGTGCCGCTTTGCTGGGATCACAAGTGCCCCACCGCAATTCTCCGGAACTGGTAAAGATGGCTCTGGATGCAAACCAGGAGGGACCCGCTTTTAAACTGGATACTTTGTGGGACAAGCCCACACATCCTGAAACATGGTATTTCCGAAGCGATCATGTGCCTTATGCAAGGTTGGGTGTGCCGGCACTGATGTACACCACATTGCTACATAAGCAATATCATACCCCATTGGATAACGCACAAAATATTAACTATCCAAAGCTGAAGAAAATGACGGAATGGATTTACCGGACGGCCTGGAAGGTTGGGAATGCCGACAAGCGGCCGTTGGTCGATCCCAATTTCAAACTGGAAAGATGAACGATTATTTCAGCGACACCATGATGGGAATAAAACTCTGGAGATAGGGGAGAACCCCGGTAGAATGGTTTGCCCCGGGCAAGGCAGTAAGGGTGACGATAGACGTGGGGGTGCCATTCGCAATAAGTTTCTGGAGTGTAACCACTGAATTGTTGTAAGGCACGGTGATATCGGCATCGCCGTGATACATGTACATCCGCACCGCCGGCTTCCAATCCGTGAGGCTGTTGATCCTGAATGCATCAACGATATATTTATATTTTGGATCGCTGTCGATGTTGGTGCGCAAGTCGGCCTTGACGAGGGCTGAAATAGAAGTCGTCAGTCCTGCATCAATTTCACTGCTGCTTTTTGTTCCGTCAAGCAGACCGGGGATGGTGCTGGCATAAGGCTCATTGAAAAAATCCGAAAGTCCCTGGGTCCAGTTTGAATAGTAGCTCTTGTATGCTACGGCAACATAGGCCAGGTAAAACGGTTCACTATATGTGGTGAGACCAAAGAAATATTCCTGCATGCCTTTTACGTCGTATCCGCCTGAAGCAGGAAAAGAAGCAATCAGTGAAAAGTCTGTCAACCCGTTTTGTTCAATGTACTTGTGCGCGGCCATCGTGGCGTACCCACCTTGGGAGTATCCGGCCAAAAACAGTTTTCCATTGAAATCAGTTTTTAATGTGGTGGCCAGTTCCTTTGCCGCGCGCAACATATCGACAATCACGGTAGCCGTTGCTTCCTGCACATAGTAAGGATGTATCACATTGGAGCTGCTTCCGAATCCGATGTAGTCGGGCACTACAGCAATAAATCCTGCTGAAGCCAATCCTGCATAAAGTGTAAACTCGGTGCTCCCCAGGGGTATCATGGAAGGCGCTTCTGCGTGAGAAGCAATGGTGCCATGCTGAAAACTGACCATACCCACAGGCGCATCGGACTTGGGTAGTGCCACCAGACCGGATGCCTTTACTTCCTGACCACGGTAAAGAGTCTTATAGGTAATGGTGTACACGGTCACATCATTGGTAAGAAGGGAAGTGAGGGAAGTGCCGGTGCCGGCGAGGAAGGATTTTAGTTCACCCGCAGTGTGACTGATAACACTTTGATAGCTAACCAGAACAGTGTTCTGAGGTGATTGCGTTTTAGTGTTGTCCTGACATCCCTGGAGAATTAGGAAAGCCAGGATGGAGCTGGCAAGAAGAAGGCGCTTGAATTTGACAGGCATACTCAAAGGTAATAGGTACAAGGTCATGAAAGGGTACCTGTCTAATCAACTGGCTTCGCCGACTGGCATCCGGTGCCTCTAGCTCCGCTGGCTAAAGAGTTTTTTTACGCACAAAAGGCCGCGGGTTAGAGTCCGCAGCGACAAGGATTGATGTGGGTTGCTCTTATTAAGACGACCGGTACGCCATCTCGTAGATTGACTTCACATGCGGTCCGAGGAACACGCGGGCGTATACCCTGATAATGGACAGACCATCAATGATGAAGCTGAGGGAGACAATAAGCGCCAGCCAGGGCTGATCTTCATGGATGTGGGTAAAGATCAAGTCCTCGCCCACAAACGTCGGGGTGATCGGAAACCCTGATACGCCCAGACAGGCAATAAGAAATACAAACGCAACCTTAGAATGTTTGTATGAGTGCCCGTGAAACTGATCGAGGTCGATGTTGCCTTCTTGTTTTTTGAGCCAGCGCAAACATTCAAACCCAAGTACTCCCGCCACGGCCACTCCGCTCAGGTACAGGTGCACATCGCTGAAACTGAAATGCTCGTTGAAAGAAATAGCCAAGGCTATCCAGAAGTGGTTCATCACCACCAGCAGCCAACTCATGCGTGCCTGTCTTCTTTCAGTAAAAGCCTTCAGCACCATGAAGAGTGCAATAAGTGAAAACAGATAGGGGAGATATCTTTCTATTTCAGGAGAAACCAGGTCCTGGTTGTAAACTATAAACAATCCAACGAGGTAGGCGGGAATACCGAAATAGATCACGCGTTCCAGTGTGAGGAAATCCAATCTGCGCCCTACCCATTTCAACGGATTCCATAAGTAGCGGTACATAAGGGAGTCAAGGTTCCACTCTTTAAGGGCCAACATATAAAAAGTGTATTCAATTTTCTTTGGAAGTGAATCTTCGATTGTCTTGACGCGCGGAACAAAATTGTAGAACTGTTCACGGATGAGATAACTCACCACAGAAGGAGAGACCAGGAGTTGGTATGTCCGGAGGAAGGCATTTCCGGCGAAGTGGAACAAGGCCAGTTTTTCGAATCCTGCCGCCACCTCAATGAAGATCAACCCGATTTGAGATATGGAGGCATAAGCAATCTGACTTTTCACCGATGATTGCACGCGAGCAATGAAAGTAGTGATCAGGCTGGTGAGGAGTCCAAGAACGATGATGACAATGCGAACCGATAGCTGGTGCTCCCAGAATGGGTAGGTCCTCAGGAGAAGGAAAACCCCCAGGTGTACTGACAATGATCCATAAAAAATTGCGCTCGAAGGTGTGGGTCCCTCCATGGCCCGTGGCAGCCACGAGGAGAAAGGTAACTGTGCTGACTTCGCCGCTGCAGACAAGAGTATCATCAAAGAAATAAATACGCCGATCACGGTATGACCCTGCAGGTGCTCACTTACCAATTCATAATTGGTCAACTTCAGAAAGGTGATGTTTTCGTGCCAGAGGTGGTGGCTCATCCACATGGCAAGAATCAAGCCCACATCACCGATACGGTAGATGGAAAATACTTTAACGGCATTCTTTACAGGCAGGTAACGGTCCCTGTAAAACGCAATGAGGAGAAAGGATGAAATACCCAGTATCTCCCATCCTATAAAAAGTGTCTCAAGATTGCCGGAGAATATCGCGATGTTATACCCGATATAAAAGAAGAGGATGGTATTGAAAAATCTTTTGTATCCACCCTCCCGGTGCATGTAGTATCGGCTGTAAATGGTCACAAGGAAGGTGAGAATGGCACCGACCATCAGGTAGACCATGGTGATTTTATCAAAATAGAAATCGATAAAGAATGAATAATCCGTTGTCTGGTAGATGACGATATCCTTGAGGTTAAGGGTCTCGTGACCTTGCAACAGCCAATACACTACAAATACCGTGGCGGCAAGAAGGTGCAGGCCGACAGTGGTAAATGCACCCCAGGAGAGCAGGTCTTCTTTCTTGTCGGGGATAATAAGGCTGATTGCAAACCCCAGGATGGGCAACAGAATAAAGAATTGAAGCAGAAATGTCATGGTGTATCTAGGCTATTTCGTAAACCGGTAAGTTGTCCTCATGCGTTTCGAGCACGGGGGTAATATCGGAGATGTGTTCAATCTCCTTCTGCAACGTTTGATAAGGGGTAAACATACCATCGTGGAAGTGAAAGAGCTCGTGTGTTTCCGGATGGATCACAACCAGGTGTACCCATTCATTGATGAACCATTCATAGGTCTCCGGTTGTAATTGGATTACTTTGAGGACGACATCCGGCCGGTGCTCGATGATGATCATCAGGCGAATGGGATCATGTACTTCAATCATCTGGCTGGGAAGTCCTGGCCTGAGGTCACCGTCAATGCCGTTGGCCACGCCAAAGAGTCCCATAACGTTGTGCGGCAGCTTGGTTCCAGCACCAAGTTTTTGATTGTCAACACGTGAAAAGAAATATTCGAGATTAATACCGCCGCAAACCGGTCCCAGGGGTCTCACGATGCCTAGCAGCAACTTGCCTTCCGGATCAATGGCGTAGTCGTATGAGTTCATGAACGACCGTCGGTCGAGGAACAAACGCTTTGTTAAGGATCTTCGGCCCACAATGCACAACGCGTTGGTGGCGTGATTCAGTTCAGGTCTGGGTTCAAACAAAGACACAGAACGGATGCGGATAGCCTCATGAATGCTAACGGGATCATTGTGTGTGTTGACCGACACGAACCGCCTTGAACGCTCTTTCGCATTGAGGTCAAGTGCTTGTTCAATGATGGCTTCATTTCTCTTGTGGTGCCCGGCATTGACAGAAGATAGTGATGATTCATCAAAGAATACGACTTCATCCCTGGTGGTATCGTGAAGACCTCCTACAAACTGAGTTTCTGCGGGAATGGGGACTCCGCGCTGAGCGAGAATCTTCCTTACCTCCGGATGATTGATAAAATGACACATTACCCTGGAGTTAACCGACCCTGCGCGCCCCGAGCACGCACCGCAGTCGTAGGCTGCATAGTGCGGGTTATTTACGCTGCTCGATCCATGCCCTATCAGGTATACTACGGGTGCAAAATCTTTTATCAGACCGATACTTTTTAACAGCGCTTCGGCGCGGTTGGCCATCTCTTCAATGTTAAAACCTACCTGCAAATCGTTCTCCCGGTCATTGGGGTCATGATTCTCGATGGTGAGCTTCGAGAACTTATCCATGTGCTTGAATGATGACGCAGTAGCGGGTCCCATTGCGGGACGGAAGATGTTAATAAATAATCTGAGGGCTGCCCAGAAACCAAGGGTTTGACTAATAAGCCAACCCCTGAAAAGTCCGTGGGATTGCTTGGAGAGATGCAAATCTTTTTCCCGCTTGCTGGTACTCCCGACTTCCTTGATTAAATATTTGGGCGTGACGGGCCATGGGCAAAGCTTGGTATAGAATTTTCCATCTTCTGGTTGGAAGTAAAATTCCACCGTAAAGAAACCGGGTGTACCATAGGTTTCGCAGCTGGGGTCGATTTTCTCGAGGTAACGTCTCAGGGAACACTCGCGGTCGTCGATACAAAAAATGGATTGGAAAGTTTTGTTGGCAATGGGCTTGAACTCCGTCTTCTTCTGAAGTCCCGCAAGCACCTCATCGTAGTAACTCCATTCAAAGGTTTCCTGCCAAATGGAGATCGCTTCCTGAAGTTCTGTGACCGGAACGGCGTCAAATAGGTCAACGGGCTTGTTGGTCATACTGGATCCGAGCGGTGACCAGTTTGGACCAAATTGCAGATCGAGGGCATCAATTTCCAACAGGAGTTCAAAGATTACAAGCTCTTTGATGGTAATTTGTTTTCGATCCAACAAGGTTTGTGGAACATCTTCAACGGTAGACACAATCCCCGCCCAGCCCTGGTGGGCAAACTGCTGATCGAAGAGGTATTGCTTATATACCGATTCGTCACCCACCACAATTTTCAGGAGCGAAGCAATGTCAGGATTCTGCAGAAGAAGTGTTCTAGCCCTCTTTGTTTTGAAGAAACTTGTGAAACTGGACTTCTCCATCTCCATGAGTGAGTTGAGGAAGCCTGTGTTGGCGACTGGGAAATTCCATATGCTGATCCCCTGGTCCATGAAGCTGCAAAGGATACGGAACAACAGCGGGTGGACCATGGAGTCCAGGTCAATCTGGTAGTGCCTCTTCCAATTTGAGCGAAGTGATCCGATACGTGGCAGGGCAGGGCTCTCGAACTTCTTAAACAGCACTTTTTCTTTCCACTCTTCAACCTTTTCAGCGCCTTGCCATTTGGCAATCACGCGGTTCAGCACATCCTCGCGGATGCGTTTTTCCTGGTAAAGACTCCTGAATTCATCCAGGGACAGGGTTACCTTGTACCCGAGTATTTCGCTTGCCCTGCGGAGGGCATCATGAAACTTGAGATTCTGAAACGCATGGAGGGTATTATGATGGATAAAGTCCTTCAACGGGGACTGCGCCGGCAAGAAGTGCTTAAGTTCGTGGAGCACCTCATGTTCGTCGAAAGTGGAATTGTTATGGTTCATTCGAGTGCGGAATAGGGTCTATGGCAAGGTATAGTTACCAAATTCATTTAGATCGAAAAACACGCAAGGGTCACTATTTAAGGCCCAAATTCCGGATTGCGGGTGCTTTGTTGTGTAAACGGTTGTTTTTTGTTCGGTTGGCCCATTAACTTTCGTTTGGCGAATCTCTACTACTCGGATTTCTCGCTTAGCTACAATACAAAATGAAACCAAACCATCCTCACACAAATCCATTTGACCTGAACCTGCCGTGCAGTGCGGCGCTCTTTCTGGGTGCGGCTATGCTGTCCGCTTGTTCGGGCGGTGGGAATGATGCGTTCCGGAATTGGGAGGTAACTGGTGGGACCAAAGAGAATATTCACTACAGTGCACTCACGGAGGTCGATACTTCCAACGTAGGCAAGCTCAAGGTGGTATGGACGTACAGCAGCCATGATGCTGATACGGTGAACCACTCGCAGATTCAATGCAATCCAATCGTGGTCGATGGTATTTTGTATGGTACGTCTCCACAGTTAAAGCTCCTTGCCATTGACGCCGCTACCGGAAAGGAGAAATGGATGTTTGATCCCCAGATGGAAAAGGGTGATGACAAAGGAGGCATGAGGTTCATCCTGAACAACAACAGGGGTGTTACTTATTGGGAAGAGAAAGACGATAAGAGAATATTATATGCAGCAGGATCATATATCTACGCCATAGATGCTGCCACGGGTGCTCCGGTGAAGACATTCGGTGACAACGGAAAAGTAGATATGCATGACGGACTCGGCCGGGATGTAAAAGATCTCTATGTAGCAGCGACATCTCCCGGAATAATCTACAAAGATCTTCTTATCATGGGGTCGCGTGTTTCAGAAGGCAGCGATGCCGCACCAGGCCATATTCGTGCTTATGATGTTCGTACTGGAAAACAACGATGGATCTTTCACACCATTCCTCAGCCCGGAGAGCAAGGGTTTGAGTCGTGGGAGGATTCAACGGCATACAAACACATCGGCGGTGCCAACGCATGGGCAGGATTTAGCCTCGATGACAAAAGAGGAATGGTCTTTGCTCCAACGGGCTCGGCAGCTTTTGATTTTTATGGCGGCATGCGCAAAGGTGATGACCTCTTTGCAAATTGTATCCTTGCCCTTGATGCAAACACGGGAAAACACATCTGGCACTTTCAACATATCCACCACGATGTGTGGGACAAGGATCTTCCCACAGCGCCTTCATTGGTCACCGTAATGCACGATGGTAAGCCTGTTGATGCGGTGGCACAACCCACCAAAACGGGATTTGTATTCTTGCTGAACAGAGACACGGGTATTCCATTATTTCCTATCGAAGAAAGACCGGTGCCTTCCATCTCGGAGTTGAAAGGAGAAAAGCTTTCAGCGACACAACCTTACCCAACACTTCCGAAACCATTTACACGTCAGACTTTTACTGAAGCGGATTTGAATGACTTGTTACCCGACTCTTCGTATCAGGATATTGCAAAGAGATTCAAGGGATATGCCTCCGGTAGTTTGTTCACACCTCCAACACGGCAAGGCACCATCTTTTTTCCCGGTCTTGATGGTGGTGCGGAGTGGGGTGGGCCCGCTTATGATCCTGCTTCAGGGTTGCTGTACATAAATGCCAATGAAATGCCTTGGGCCATTGCGATGGTGGACGTGAAGACGGAGGTGCCCAAAGGTGAATCGTTTCTCACCGCTGGCGAGCGCCTTTACAAGCAGTCCTGCATGGCTTGTCATGGAGTAAACGGGGAAGGGGCAAGAAATTTTCCAACCTTGAAAGGAGTAGAGAAGAAATACACGGAAAAAACCTTGACTGAATTATTGATTGGGGGCAGGCGCATGATGCCGGCGTTCAAGAACCTCTCGGAAGAAGAAAATGGCGCCATCGCTTCCTTTATCCTCAATTTGAAATCACTTCAAAAAAGGAAATTCACTGCCCCGCCCGTTAAAATTGATTCTTTCAAGAACCTTCCCTTCTCCATAACGGGCTATAGAAAATTTCTCAGCAAAGAAGGCTATCCCGCCATCAAGCCACCATGGGGTACATTGAATGCGGTAAACCTGAACACCGGTGACATTGCCTGGAGGATTCCCCTGGGTGAGGATCCTTACTTCTTGAAGAAAGGCATCATTACCGGAACTGAGAACTACGGCGGCCCCGTCGTTACTGCAGGCGGGTTGTTATTTATCGCGGCCACCCGTGACGGAAAAATAAGGGCTTTCAATAAGAAGACGGGAAAGCTTTTGTGGGAAAACCCCTTGCCCGCTCCGGGGTTTGCAACACCAGCAGTCTTTGAAGTTAACGGCAAGCAATTTATTGTGGTTGCCTGCGGGGGAGGCAAGCTTGGGACGAGGTCGGGGGATACTTATGTGGCGTTTGCTTTGCCATAATTTTCCGCACACTTCGCAGTTTACCGATTACTAGCCGAATCATTCGTATTTGGTTTACTTTTGGTTTGCGTCCCTAATCCGTGGCAAAAATGACCTACTCCATGAAGCTACCTGGCCTTTCACTCTTTATCCTGTTCTCTATTTCAACATTTGGCCAATCAACCTGGACAGCTGTTGATATTGAAAAGCCCGGAAGTACTACGCTGAATTCTTTCTATCAAACCAATCAATCCCCCCTTCAACCCCAGCACCTCGTCAAGCTTCCTGTCGGTGCTATTAAACCAGCGGGGTGGCTTTTGAAAAGTCTGGAACTGCAGCGGGATGGCCTAACCGGACAACTTGGCGACATCAGTGCGTGGCTCACAAAGAAGAACAATGCGTGGCTAAACAAAAATGGCACCGGCGACTGGGGATGGGAAGAAATGCCCTACTGGTTAAAAGGCTATGCCAACATCGGATATGTGCTCAAAGACAAAAAGATGATCGACGAATCCATGGTGTGGATCAACGGTACTCTTAACAGCCAGCGCGACAACGGTGACTTTGGTCCTTATGTCATCCGCAAAACCACCGGTAAACGTGACCTCTGGGCACAAATGCTGATGCTGTTTGTATTGCAATCATACTATGAATACAGTCACGACCAGCGTGTAATCACCCACATGACGAAATACTTCAAATGGCAACTCACCATTCCCGACAACGATTTTCTCACTGACTATTGGGAAAACAGCCGGGGTGGTGACAACCTCTACAGTGTTTATTGGTTGTATAACAATACCAAAGAGCCTTACCTGCTTGACCTTGCGTCCAAGATCCATCGCAACACCGCCAATTGGAAGCTGAAGAAATGGTTGCCCAACTGGCACAATGTAAACATCGCCCAATGCTTTCGCGAACCCGCCACGTATTATCAGCAAAGTGGCAACCCGACCGATCTGCAAGCAAGTTATGACAACCAAAATTTTATCCGCGAGATGTATGGACAGGTTCCGGGAGGCATGTTCGGGTCGGATGAAAATTCCCGCAAGGGCTATGTCGATCCCCGCCAGGCCGTGGAGACCTGCGGGATGGTCGAACAAATGTCCTCGGATGAAATTATGTTGCGCATTACAGGCGACACTTTCTGGGCTGAGAACTGTGAAGATGTGGCCTTCAATACTTTTCCCGCGTCCTTCATGCCTGATTACCGGTCCCTGCGTTATCTCACGGCCCCCAATATGGTAGCCAGTGACAGCAAGAACCACAACCCTGGCATTGACAACCCAGGTCCATACCTGATGATGAACCCATTCAGCAGCCGGTGTTGTCAGCATAACCACACCAGCGGGTGGGTATACTACGCTGAGAATTTGTGGATGGCGACACCAGACAATGGTTTAGCGGCAGTATTTTATTCCGACAGCGAGGTGAAAGCAAAAGTTGCCGATGGCACTGAGGTCACCATCCAGCAACAAACACATTATCCTTTTGAGGAGAAAGTGCAAATGAGATTGCAGATGGCAAAGCCTGTGCGTTTTCCCCTGTATGTACGCATACCGGCCTGGTGTTCTACGGCACAAATAAGAATTAATGATCAGCCCCTGAACCTCTCCGCCTCCGCGGGACACTACGTCAGGATTGATAACAGCTGGAAAAGCAATGACCGCATCACACTTGAGTTTCCAATGAAACTGAGTGAAAGGGTGTGGAAAGGAAACAAGAACAGCGTCAGTGTGAACTACGGCCCGTTAACTTTTTCATTGAAAATCAACGAAAAATACATTCGCTTCGACAGCAAGGAAACTGCCCAGTATGATTCCAAGTGGCAGGAAAATACGGATCAGTCTAAATGGCCTTCCTTTGAAATTCAACCAGACGGTCCATGGAATTATGGCCTGGTTACGATCACGGATCTTGAAAAAAATTTCACCCTCACGAAGAAGCCCTGGCCCGCTGACAATTTTCCATTTACACTGGACGCAGTTCCCATCGAGTTGAAAACAAGGGGAAAAAGGATACCCGGATGGACGATTGATCAATACGGACTCTGTGGAGAATTACCACAAAGCCCTGTTACTACCGGTGAGCCAAGTGAAGAAATTACTCTGGTGCCGATGGGTGCAGCACGTCTTAGGATTTCTGCCTTTCCAGTGGTGAAATGACTAAAACAATGAACCTTGAACTTTCTGTACTCCCTTCTCTCCGTAAAGGCATCATCCTCATATTCTTCTTGTCATCGTTCTATGCGTACTCTCAGCAGTACAACGTCATCCTTCGGCACGGCACGATTTACGATGGATCGGGGATGAAGCCGTTTGTCGGGGATGTTGCATTGAATGCAGACACCATCGCCGCCATGGGTGATCTCTCGGCGGCGAATGGAAAAACTGAAATAGATGCCACCGGGCTAGCTGTATCCCCGGGATTTATCAATATGCTCAGCTGGGCAGATGGCACGTTATTAAAGGATGGTAAGGCTGTCAGCGATCTGAAACAGGGGGTAACACTGGAAGTCTTTGGCGAAGGATGGAGTCCGGGCCCCAGAAAGAGAGAGCCCAGTGACAAAATGTGGACCACCCTGGGAGGATATTTTGATCACCTTCAAAAAATTGGAGTGAGTCCAAATTTTGCGTCGTTTGTTGGTGCCACCACCATTCGTGCGTATGTAATTGGATATCAGAATCGCAAACCTTCTGTGCCTGAGCTGTTGCAGATGAAAGGCCTCGTAAAACAGGCAATGGAAGAAGGTGCGATGGGAGTAGGCTCATCCCTCATTTATTCCCCAGCGACATTTGCTGACACAGATGAGTTGATCGAATTGTGCAGGGTGGCCCACCAATACGGTGGCATGTACATCACCCACATGCGAAGCGAAAGCGATGAGATACTTCTGGCCTTGAATGAAACATTTCGTATTTCAAGGGAAGCAGAGGTACCGGCTGAGATCTATCATCTCAAGATCAACCAACAGCGAAATTGGGGTAAGATTGACACGGTTCTCTTCAAGATAGATAGTGCCCGGAAATCCGGGCTGAAAATTTCAGCCAATATTTATCCTTACAATGCAAGTGCAACCGGGCTTAAAGAACGAATTCCCAACTGGGCACAGGAAGGGGGAATGCAATCCCTTCGCGCCCGCATCCGTAATCCGGACGCACGAAAAAAGATTTTGTATGACATGGGGCATGGAATACCAACCCGCAATTCCGATCCAAAAGATGTCATGCTGCTGGGTTTTGAAAATGATTCCCTTTCGCGGCTGTACAAAGGCAAGCGGCTCAACGAAGTCGCCCGTCTTCACGGAAAAAGTGCTGATGAAACGGTGCTTGATCTGATCACAGCGGACAGGTCATCGATTGGTGCATTGTATTTTCTTATCTCTGAAGGAAATATGGTGAGGATGCTGGCTGAACCTTATGTTAGCGTTGGCTCCGATGCCGGTGCGATGGCCATGACAAAAGAATTTACAGATCAGGGAACACATCCAAGGGCATATGGCACATTTGCCAGGGTCCTGGGCAAGTATGTACGAGACGAAAAAGTAATGAGCCTGGAGGAGGCCGTCAGGAGAATGACGTCACTGCCTGCATCACATTTACAAATAGTTAAAAGAGGAGCGCTTCGGCCTGGCAACTTTGGCGACATTACCGTCTTTGATCCTCTCAAGATTCAGGATCATGCAACTTTCGAGAATCCTCATCAGTACGCTACGGGGGTAAACCATGTTTTTGTAAATGGAATTCAGGTTATCAAAGACGGTGAACATACAGGCGCCAAGCCAGGAAGATGTGTGCGTGGCCCCGGCTGGAAGAAAAAGTAATCCCATGAAAGACCGGTTCTCACAGCATGCTTCGCAATATGCTGCCTTTCGGCCCACCTATCCCCATGAGCTGTATGAATTTCTGCTTTCACAGGTCAGCTCGCGACAGATAGCCTGGGACTGTGCCACCGGCAACGGGCAGGTTGCTGTTGATCTCTCACCTTATTTCAAACAAGTGATGGCCACGGATATGAGCAAGAATCAACTGGATCATGCCCCGCCCGCTGCAAACATTTTATATTCCGTTTCGCAGTCTGAAAAAACTCCGTTCCCTCCATCCACCTTTGATTTGATTACCGTCGCCCAGGCCATTCATTGGTTTAACATTCCGGATTTCTATAGCGAAGCAAAGAGGGTGGCAAAGCGGGGTGGGGTGTTGGCGGTGTGGGGCTATGGCCTGCTTCGTATTGAGCCAACAATAGATGAATACATTTTGGATTTCTATGTAAACATCATTGGTTCCTATTGGGATCCTGAACGGAAGTTAATTGACGAGCGGTATCAGACTATACCCTTTCCTTTTGAGGAAATCTCCTCGCCTTCATTCGATTTTTCTTTTCATTGGGGTTTGGAAGAGCTTCGGGGTTACCTGACGACATGGTCATCGGTGCAAAAATACATTCAGCAGCATGGCCGCAATCCGGTTGATGCATTGATTGAAGTCATCAAGCCGATGTGGAGGGAGCCGAAGTTGAAAATGACTTTCCCTCTTTTTGTAAGATGTGGGAGGATAGAGAGTTAACGCTCCAATGAATACGCATCAAGCGTACAGCGCCTCTTTCTGTTCCGCCACCCGCTCGCTGTCAATATACTCATCATAGGTCATCAACTTGTCGATGAAGCCGTTTGGTGTGATCTCCACAATTCGTGTGGCGACAGTCTGCGTGAATTCGTGGTCATGGGAAGTGAAAAGAACAGTCCCGGGGAAATCCTTTAATGCATTGTTGAATGCCGTGATCGATTCCAGGTCGAGGTGATTGGTGGGCTCGTCGAGAATGAGAAGGTTGGCACCCGCCAGCATCATCCGCGAGATCATGCAGCGCATTTTTTCACCACCGGAAAGCACGCTGCATTTCTTAAACACCTCTTCACCTGAAAAAAGCATTTTCCCAAGGAAACCACGGATATACACTTCATCCTTGTTTTCCTCGGCAGCAAACTGCCGCAACCAGTCCACAAGGTTATCACTTGACTTGAAATACGCTTCGTTGTTAGCCGGCAGGTATGCGGGTGTGATCGTCTGACCGAACTTATAACCACCTGAATCCGCCTTGCGTTCACCGATGAGAATCTGAAACAGAGAGGAGATGGCTTGACTGTCTTTGCTGAGGAAAGCAATCTTGTCGCCCTTGTTCACAAAAATGTCGAGGTCTTTGAACAGGGCATTTCCATTTGCGGCGCTCTTGAGATTTTCGATATGTAAGATTTGATCACCTGCCGTTCGTGCCTGTTGAAAAATGATGGCGGGATATCGACGCGTCGAAGCCTGGATATCGTCTACGTTGATTTTCTCGAGCAGCTTTCTCCGGCTGGTGGCCTGACGTGACTTGGAGGCATTGGCGCTGAAACGGGCAATGAACTCCTGTAGCTCTTTCCGCTTCTCTTCCGCTTTCTTGTTTGCCGATGAACGTTGGGTGAGCGCCAGCTGACTGGACTGATACCAGAAGGAATAGTTTCCTGTATATAGTTTGACAGCATTGAAGTCAATGTCGACTATGTGCGTACAAACCGTATCTAGAAAGTGACGGTCGTGGGAGACCACGATCACGGTGTTTTTGAATTCCAGCAGAAAGTCCTCCAGCCAGGTAATGGTTTTCAGATCAAGATCGTTCGTAGGCTCATCAAGGATCAGTATGTCAGGGTTCCCAAAGATTGCCTGGGCCAGGAGGACGCGCACTTTCAGGTTACCACTGAGTTCTTTCAACAGTTTGTTATGATCGGCTTCGGCAATTCCCAATCCGCTGAGGAGTGACGCGGCATCGGATTGTGCGTTCCATCCATTCATCTCGGCGAACTCTGATTCCAGGTGCGAAGCTTCGATTCCATCAGCCTCGGAAAAGTCCGGCTTTTCGTAAATGGCATCTTTCTTTTTCATGACTTCCCACAATTTGCCATGGCCCATCATAACGGTATCCAACACGGATACCTCGTCAAATTCATAGTGGTTCTGGCGCAGCACAGCCATCCGTTTGCCAGGTTCGACGGTCACATTGCCGCGAGTGGGGTCTATGTCACCCGACAGGATCTTTAGAAACGTGGACTTACCGGCACCGTTTGCCCCGATGACCCCATAGCAGTTTTCACCCGTAAATTTGAGGTTTACCTCATCAAAGAGTACTCGCTTGCCAAACTGAAGCGACACATTATTAGCAGCAATCATGTCCTATAAAAAAGTAGGGCGCAAAAGTACAAAAAAGAACACGTTTGCTCAGGATGAACACTTTGTTGCTCCTCTTGAAATTCCATACTTTATGCTTTGTTCCAGATTCCAATGAAGAAACTAGCCATCCTTATTCCCCTGCTTATGGCATTGTCTTCCTGTCACAAGACGGAATATGACACTATCATACGGGGTGCGACTGTTTATGATGGTTCTGGCAAATCTGCTTCAGTGATGGACGTTGCTATTCTCGCCGATACTATTGCGGCGGTGGGTGATTTATCGAAAGCCATTGCCAAGCATATCCTTTCAGCAGAAGGCCTGGTACTCGCTCCGGGATTTATCGATGCCCATAGTCACCATGACCGTGGGATGTTTGAGATTCGCCACATGCCGTCCTGCATCAGCCAGGGAATTACCACCATTG
>JANYHW010000159.1 GCA_025358885.1 Cytophagales bacterium
ATTGAACTATGGCGCCTCATTCCAGTCACCCAGCAATATTGATGGTGTATTCTGGATGCAGGGTACCATCGGTTTGAAATACTATGTAGGGTTTGGTAAGAAGAAAAGAGATTTCTAAAGCGATGCCGAAAAAGCCCTGGAGCTAATATTTTAACTAAATTCGTTGTGGTTTTGGACGGGTTCCAAACCACAGTGAACATGGTAAAAACGGGCTGGATCGCCACGGTAGTGGGTATCCTTATTTTGGTGGCCGGAACTTCAACGGCACAAGTCTCATTGGGCGTGTACGCGGGTCTCGGAAATGTCGGGAATGGAGGAGACACATATGCACTAACTTCAAAATGGCCCACTACGGCTACCGGCGGTGAATCTAAGTATGCCTTCTTTGATAGAAGCAGCGCCACCACCGTGATGGTCAATGGCGTCTGGGAGGCTACTCCGCACTTTGGTGCGGCATTGCTGTACCGTTCCACACACTTCAATTCTGATGCCGCTCACCGCTCAGGGTCATGCACATCGATAGGTATTCAGTTTAGAATTAATTTCATATCCAATAAGAAGAAGGTTATCCCTTTTTTTCAGGCGGCATACATGTTTTCAAACTCATTCACCATGCATCAGGAGAAGGCAACTTCGAGCAATTATCCAACCCAAACTCAACCAGCATTTGATCTCTCATTTTCCAGCGATCTGGGTGTGGGGGGAGATCTGGGTATTGAAATCAAATTAAGTCAACCATTTTCTGTGATTGTGATGTGGGGGGTGCATGGAGCCAACCTGGACAATGCCAGCGCCCTGAAAACCATTCAGTCACTTTCATGGGGAGCAGGGGTGCAAGCCCCTATCAGCCTGGACGGAGTAGTTTGGACCCAGGGCTCCATAGGGCTCAAGTACTATATCGGCGGAGGTAAGAAGAAGAGAGATTTCTAAATGTCAGTGCATATGAAAAAGACCTGTTTGTTTATTCTTGGGTGGGCCACAATGTCCACAGTTTTTGCACAAACGGTGCTGAAAGAAAAAATCAAGTTTAAGCTCGCCGACCAGGAGGTAGTCCGGTCGCTTGCATTCTCCATTAATTCAAAGCGCCTGGTCGTTGGAGGTGACAAAGGGTCGCTCGCCGTGTTTGATGTTACCAACCGGGATACGTGGAACCTGCCTAGCCATCCCACGAAAGTGGTCGCATTGGCCTGCAGTTATGACAACCGTTATGTTGCCTCATCCAGCGAGGACGGAACATTTTTGTTGTATGATTTTCAGGAGACGAAGTCCTTTAAGCTCAATGGTGCGGTCGGACTTGCCAAGGCAATTGCGTTCAGCGCAACTGGTGGAATACTCGCTACAGGAAGTGATGATGGAAGAATTAATCTCTGGGACCTGGCGACCCGGGAGAAAATTACGCACTTCCAGGGACGAAGTGAAAAAGTACTTTCATTAGACTTCTCCCCCAACGGTAAATTGCTTGCCGCCGGTTCTGCTGACAACGATGTTATACTCTGGAATGTCGAAACAGGCCAAATCGCCAACCGCCTTACGGGTCACAAAGACTGGGTGCGTGCCGTTTGCTTTCGTCCTGATGACAAAGTGCTGGCGAGTGGAAGCTATGACAAAACAATCAAAATCTGGGATATGCCCACCGGCACTATCAAGGGTACTTTTCAGGCCAACAAAGACTGGGTAACTGACCTGCACTTCAGTCCGGACGGCCAGTATATCCTGAGCGGTGGAGCAAAAGGAGAGGTGATCATCCTGGACAATTTTGGAAAAATCATCCAGAAACTAAATGGCTTTGGCCAACTGGTAAGCTCAGTGAATTTTTCTTTTGATGGGAAATGGATGGCCGTCGCGGACTTGAGCACGGGGATTTTACTCTATGATTGTACCGCACTGAATATCCAACCCTGGAAGACCTATGACGTCACGCCTCCGTCCATTGCTGTGCTCAGCCCGAAGTTGCTCGCCACCAAGGATGCCGCAACAGGATTCATAAAGTCGGTGGTGCATCAACCAACTGTCAGACTGATGCTGGAAGTTACAGACCTAAGCGGAGTCAAAGACGTTTCAGTCAATGGGGTGAAACTTGCTGTCGACCCCAACCAGCCGGACCGTTATTTGCTTGAACTCAACGTACCCATTAACTCGGAGAAGACCATGGTCATGATGGTGGCTGACAATGCCGGGAATAGTGTGGAGGAAAAACTGATCATCGAGCACAAACGCTTCAGTGGAAGTGTCGACAGTGACAAATACCATGCGATTCTCATCGCCATTCAGGATTACAGAGATCCAAGTATCAACGATCTCGACCAGCCGTCCAAAGACATGAAACGTCTGAAGGATGTATTAACGACCAGATACTCTTTTAAGGAGTCGAATATAATGGTCCTCGAGAACCCGGATCGGAATACCCTCTACGCAAAGTTTGATGAGCTTCAATCCCGGATGGACAAATATGATAACCTGTTGATTTTCTATGCCGGTCATGGTTATTGGGATGAACAACTGGAGCAAGGCTATTGGTTGCCCTCGGATGCGGAACCCAACAAGCGATCCTCCTGGATGTCGAATGGAACCTTGCGGGACTATATCGCGGGGATTGGATCACGTCATACCCTATTGCTTACGGATGCGTGTTTTTCGGGTGGTATTTTTAAGACGCGCGCTGTTTTCGAAAATGCATCTACGGCAATCGAGACCCTTTATCTGAGGAAGAGTCGCAAGGCCATGACCAGCGGGACACTGGAAAAGGTTCCGGATAAAAGTGTATTCATTGATGCGCTGATCCAAAAGCTGGATGAAAACCAGGAGCCTTACATCGCCGCAGAGGAATTGTTCAGCGGTATCAGGCGCCAGGTGATCGACAAGAGCCCGAACAACCAGGTGCCACAATATGGTGAGATCGGACAGACAGGAGATGAGGGTGGGGAGTTTATTTTTATCAGGAAGAACTAGGCAATGGGTAATGATAAATTGTTAATGGTTAGTGGGAGAGGGTTGATCGTTCCTGAGGCGCCTCTTGACGCTCTTTTGGAGGTCGGTAAAGCTATCTCCTTAGTTGCTTGTTTCCTGTTTTGTAATGTGGCTTCAGAAGCCCAACCGAGATCATTTACGATTAAGGCATCCGAAAATGCCTCAAGGGCTCTTCCCACAAGTTTTAGATTATTGAACAGTGAATATCAAGAAGGTTTTCTGGTCTTTCCATTGAACAACAGAGTAAAGGCTTCTATGCTTAATTATGATCTCTACGCGGGCTTGCTTACATCCATCAACGATGCGAAAGATACAATGGCATTCAATAAAGATGCGGCTATACTATTTTTGAGTATCGGAGCTGAAGATTTTTATCATGATGTTCGGAAGGGCTTGTTTAAGATATTGGCATCCGACTCAATAAACCTACTGACGGCGAATGAGCAGTTGGTCAAACGCCCACCAAAGCCCACCGCTGAAGGGTATGGCACCTCGACAAATGGTACTACCGCTACCAATTCTTCTTCCCGTGACGCAGATGTGATTTATGATAGAATAACGAAGTATTTCCTCATTGATGCGAGTAGGACAATTTTTATAGCCAACAAACAGGGATTCTATAAGACCTTTCGAAATCAAGAGGATGAAATCAAAGTCTACATTAAAAAGGAAAGAATTGATTTTAATCGTAAGGAGGACCTTGTTAAACTTTTTGATCACTGCAAACTACTGTCAATTACCCGTTGAACCATTTTTAACTTCTCTGCGGTTAATTAAATACTAAGGCAAGTTTCTCAAAAAGAAATCTCTCACATTTCCACCCATAATCATTTCGATTTCGGTGCGGTTGAAGCCTTCATTCTCTAGAGCCGAGACGATCCTGGGCAGGCCGGTTACATCAAAGGACGCCTCAATCGCTCCGTCCCAGTCCGAGCCGAGGGCCACTTTATCAACACCGATCTTGTTGACCGCATAGCGTATGCTTTTGGCGGTCGCGGCGGCATCCTTTCCACAGACTGCAGTTTCCCACAGACCGATCCCTACCAGACCATTTCTCTTTCCGATTTCAGCAAGGTGATCATCCGATAGGTTGCGCTGGTTATTGCAAACACCTTTCACACCCGTGTGAGACACCAGCACGGGCCCGTCGTGCATGGCAAACACATCATCGATGGTTTGTTGTGAGCTATGAGCAAGGTCGATGACAATATGAAGGCTGTCCATTTTCTTTACCAGCAACCGGCCGATGTCGGTAAGACCTCCTTTGTTCATTCCATGTGCGGAACCAGCCCATTCGTTGTCATAGAAATGGGCGAGACCAATGTAGCGTACACCTACCTCATAAAAGTTATCCAGGTTCTTTAAATCTCCCTCCAAAGGTTGGGCTCCTTCCAGTCCCAGCATTCCTGCCGTGAGCGCATGATTTTGCTGACGATCGGAAATGAATTGCTGCAAATCACCTTTTGAACGAATGACCCTGAGGTTGCCTTCAGATCGCAAAGCGAATTTATGCAGCATGTTACATTGATTCAGCGCCCTCTTTTTGATGCTAAACCAATTTGACGGAGGGCGCAATTGGGCAAAACTCAGCAAGGCAATCTGGTCGCTGTTGCCGTCATTTTTCTCAATGTTCATCGCACGCGGCACCTTGCTCACGATGGTGAATGCCTGAAATGCCATGTTCGCTTTCTGCATGCGCGGCACATCGACATGGCCGTAGTTTATCTCTTCCAATAAGTCCCTGTCCCACAACAGCTCATCACAATGCAGGTCGGCGATAAAAGGGATGGAGTCGTACCAGGAGTTTCTTGCAAAGGGTCCTTTGGTGCTGACATTATTATTCGACTTGTCTATGTAGGATGGCGCCAAGCTAAAGAACAACGCCATGGCTATGAACAGCAACAACAGGCCGCCTCTGACAATTTTTTTCATAGTAGAGACTATATTTTATCCAAGATAGCAGGTTCTGTGATCTTGCACTGAATTAATTCAAATAAGAAATGGCCGGCAGTTAAAGTACATTCGCTAAGATCCTTGTGAACCTGCATTGTTTTTATCGCATGAGGATCATCTTTACCGTAGAGCAATGAACTCTGCAGAAGACCCAAGATATTAAGGCATTTGAGTTGCTTTAGGAAGGACAGTTGGGCAGTCTGAAGACTGCAAAGATGAGAGTCACAAGTGTCCCAGCGGAACACTTGCGCCAGTTCGGTGTTTACGCTGCTGTAAATGTTTGCCCGCGGATTCCTGGGCCTTTGCAAATCAAATAAATCAACAACTATAGGCGAGGAAGGACTTTACAACGGTCAGCCGGTGTTTGGTTTTATTTTTTTGATAGATTCTTCAGATAATAAATAAAGCCAACAATAAATATAATATGAACCGTCGTAGAGGGAATCAGACTGGAGATTTGGGTAAAGGTTCCTCCTTGATATGCCATCCAGTCCAATGGTATGGAACCAGTATCCATTATTATGTTTCCAATAATAATGGCGCGAAGCGCAATAGAACCTTCATCCTTTCGTGCCAGAAAAAGAATGACTGAAATAGAAAATATCATGACGCCAAGGATTTGTAAAAGCACACTGGCTGTATCGTTTGGTGGGCTTCCCATCCTTTCAATCATTTTGGCTGGAGTAGTAATCATGAAAACAGCAGGCACTATACCAACCACTGCCGCTATTGTCAGAAATGTTTGTCTTTTCATTGTAATCGTTCAATAATTTACAGGTAGAAAGATATAGGAAAAAGGATAAATCAGGAAACAGATTTTACCCAATTGTTGGGAAGGAGTTCCTCTAATTTATTGACTGGGTGGTTGGGAATTCGGATTAGGATGTCGCACAGCCAGAGTCACAAGTGTCCCTGCGGAACACTTGCGCCAGTTCGGAGAGTATCAATATCATCAATTCTTAATGAGGTTATTTCTTTATCCCAATTGCCTCTTTTAGCTGCTCCATTGTGAAATTGGGATCATAGGTTGCACCGTATTTTTCGATGCAGTATTCAAACGTTGGCACACCAATCTCTCTTCTTCTTCCATTGATTTCATTAATTGAAGTTGTGTTTATGGGATAGACGCGCAAAATACCATCCGAAAGCACATAATAGGTGCTCCCATAAATTTGCGGCTTTAAGAGGTCAAGCTGGATTCTATCCGCTAATGCAGAATATTGTTCAGGGTACGCGAAACCACTCAATACAGCTTGCTTTAAATAAGGTAGAAAAAAATCTTTTTGCCCGGGATTAAAATGATTAATGGCCTGGGTTAGAATATTCAAGGTTTTTTCAACTGCCCCATCATCACCTAAATAAGGCCATCCGCGCTTAAGAATCCTGGTTTTTACCATTTTGAAGTCTCCACTATCTAATCTAACTACTTTAGAAAAATGTTGCTTGTAACCACCACCATTCTTTCCTCGGTAGCGTTGATCTCTTCGTTCAATTTTCTTATAAAACCGCAATTCCCTTTGATCCAAATTGGCTATATAACTTTCTCTGTTTGATGGATAGTCCTCCTTAACTTTATCAATTAACCTCCTTTCAAAAAGCGTCTGGATCTCCTTATTATTTTCAATTTGTTCCAAGGTCAACCCAGACTGAATGGACTTTGACAACAACGTCACACATTTCAATGTGTCTCGAAGGTGAGCACTAATAATGCCTGCGCTTAGAAAGTCATGCTTATGCCCCTTAAATTTTCGGAAAGCAATTGAAAAAATGGAATCAGACGCAAGATATTGCCCCTTCTTTCCAAAATAACTGGCTTGATTGACAAGAGAATAGTATTCTAAGTAGTCCTGAGCGCTACATACTCCCATGTATATATTTAACACTACTACGAAGAACAGTCGTTTCATCGAATATTTGGTAATTAAGAAATGTGCTCACTACTTCTTAGGAAAGTCAACTTATGGCAGTGGTTGAACTGGTGTAAGTTGTTGTTAATGTATCACAATTCACACCGCCTCTGATTTACCGCAATTCCTGGATTTCCATCACAGATTTTCCAGCAAATTTGTCGAACAATGTTTGTTTTGTTGTATTCATAAAGTCTTTTGTTTTATTGTTTAGTGGTAAATTTATTCATTATCGGTCCGACAATATCGGACTTTTTCAGTTCAGCCTATGGTCTGTGTTGCCACCGACTACGAACGTAGACGAATAAAATCAATGCTAATTCAGATGATCTTGTAAACCGGAGAGAATTATTTAACCTTAGATCGGTATACCGACCGGGTGCTGCAGCTACAGCCGACCCTCAAAACACTACTAATCACTCTCCACTTCAACATAATACACCCCCCTCACAGGTTCACCGGCGCCATCAACCCCCTCTACCACTACGCGGTACCTACCTGGAAGATCGGAGCTGAAGAAGGATACGTTCGCAGTTCCACTATTGGCTTTTGTCGTGACAAATGGATTCCAATAAAGCGTGGCGCGATAATCGGCTTTGGTGCGGTCGATGTTGGGATCATTATATTGTGGATGACTGAATGAACGTGTTCGCGAATAGCCATGCAACACCAGTATTTGAAAATTTTGCAACTTCGGCTCGTCGTCGGGAATGCCTTGCTTGGTGTGAATGGAGATAACACCATTTGCTCCTGCAGACCCATACAACACATTCACACGCGTAGTCACTTCTATCGACTCCACGGTATTTGGATTGATGGAGGACAGTATATCTGCCGCATTGCCACCCATAGCCACGTCATTGATAGTTACCAGAATTCCGGTTGGAGAGGAAATTGAATTGGCAGTGGCACGTTGAGTATATACCAGCCAGCCTCCCTCTACCTGCCGCACGACAAGACCTGGAAACCTTCCTTGCATGGCATAGAGCAGATTGCCGTAACTCGTGTTGATGTTTTTTGCTTCGAGGGTGTAATCAGGTTTTCCATAGGGTCTTTTCACCCTGTAGTCTGGCTGGTCTGACTCGTCCCTCGGTAACCGACTTGCCTTTACCTCAACAGATTGTAATAGTTTGGTGTCTTTCGGAACTTCATATTCTGATATCAATCGCTGAGCGGTTCCCGTCTTGAGAATACTGATCGGGTTTGCAGACCCGTTGAAATTCAAGGGAGGATTTTCGTGAGGCAATATTTGCACTTTCCCATAAGGTCTCTCTTTGGCTTTGTCGGACTTGAAGGCAAAGGTTGCCGTGTCATAGATATTCAGACCTGTCTGCGTGAAGTAGCCTTCCTCGTTGGTATCGGCAAAAAACACACTTCTGGGACTCAACCGCAAAATGGATAGCGAGGTTTTTTCCGGCCTGCCCTTGTCGTTGAGAAAACGTCCGGCGTAGCCAAAACCAAATTCTACGGGGTACTTAAATTCAACATTATTGAAAATCCGGGATAGGTCAATGGGATAATCATTTAGGATGGTCTTCGGCTCAGGGACAGGCACGACCTGTACTGCATCCGTCACCGAAATGGAAAGACTGGCTGCAAGTGGCTTACCATTTTTGTCTTTGAGTTGAACAGACATCGTAATCTTTTCACGCGTTTTGTAACTGGGTTTGTCCGTGATGATGGAAACTCCGCTGGGGTCTGTGCGCTCAGTAATGGCTTGGGCAGGATCTGCCTTGTCGGTCATGTTGAGTACCGGGATAGACTTCATGAACAAATTATCGTCGCCATAGTTTCTGGACAATTGGGTATAGGCCCTGAGGAAGTAACCTCCCGCCGACAGGGTATCCGGCAGAACGAAGTCGCCATAAAAGACGCCGCTGTCAAGACGCAGCGTCCTGGAAAGAATTACCTTTTTTCCTGGATGAATGATTTCTACATACACCACCTTACTCAATGAATCGCGCCACGCCGGAGAAAAGTAATTGACATACCCCTTGAACCATAACGGTTCGCCTGGATAGTAATAGGGCTTATCGGTCTGTACATATATTTTTTCATAGAACTTCATGAAGTCTTCCTTTTCGGGAATGACCGGCACGTAGTCACTGGGCAGCAGAGATGGCATACTTTGATTTGCCATCGGACCTGACACTTCCAGATTTTGGGGTATCAGCAAAATTCCTTCGTCGTTTATTTGTAACGAGCCCTTCGGAATCAGTTGAGAAATGGAAGTCGATTGGCCTTTGTAGCGAACGGTAATGATATCCTCTAAAAGTATTTTGTGATAGTTGGGAACTGAAGCAGCAACAAGCGCTGTAAGACTCAACAATTCTCCGTTTTTGTTAAGCAAGTCAAAACCTTCCTGGCCGGCAGTTCCAGCCGCCATGGCTTTAAGAAGGTGAAGAAGGGAACCCTCGTAGATTTTCAGCCGATTCGCCGACCATTGAATTACCTGTTCACTGCCTTCGGCCTGCAGTGGGAGGAACGTGAAATAACCTTGCAGTTGAATGGAATTGTTCGCAAAGGAGCACTGCTGGAGATAGTAGCGCAATTGATATCCAAGCATTCGGTTATCGATGGCAATGGGCTCCTGGGTTCTCAGGTAAAGGACCTCATCCTTCCTGACCCAGCTCAAAGCACTTTCGTTGAGGATGGTGAAGTCAACCGCGTGGTCTTTTCCGAAGAGGGATTCTTTAAACTGTAAAACTTCAGCCGTGTGGTTTTCCGTTGATGGACTTAATCCCTTTTCTTTCCGCGACACTTCCATGGAAAGATTCAATGTATAAGCCTTGCCCGTTTCAATTCGGATGGAGGATTTGAATAGCTGGTAACCTTTCTTGTATAACACCAGGTCGGCAAACCCGGGCCGGGGAGCTTCAAGTGAAAATTCGCCGTCGGCATTGCTAAGGGCCGAAAGGGTCTTGCCCTGGATGAATACCTCAACATCGGTCAATGGTTTTTTCGAGCGGGCATCACTGATGGTGCCGCTGATCTGGGCATGGGTATGAACGGCCACCAAAGAAAGCAGTAGTATTCGGAAGTAATTACGCATGGAAATTCTGACCCCAAGCTTTAGATGCAGGAATCAATAAAAGTAACATTATTGGTTTGCGCTATCACCATTCGCCGTTCCATAACCTCAATTCGTTATTTTAATTTGTAATTTTCCCAATGCCTGAAACCGGGATCTAAAATGAACCTCCGTCGCAAAATAATCTTCACCCTCACCGTTATCGTATTCATTGCCCTATTTATTCTTCATACGGTTTGGCTTTCCGGTGCATTCAAGACCATTACCAATTCATTTTCAGGTAGCATTATTCCCATTGAAGGGCTCGCGGGCGTAGAGGACATTGATATCGACCCAGATACAGGGATCGCATTCCTTGCTTCTGATGACCGCTGGGCCAAAATGCTTCATAGCCAAAATATTAAAGGAGCTCTGTACACACTTGATCTCACGGATTCTATTCCCGTTCCCCGGAATGTCACAAACAATTTTCCTCAGGAAGATTTTCATCCACATGGGATTTCCTTTCATCAATCACCGGATGGCAGGAAGATGCTATTTGTCGTGAACCACCGCAGCAGAGAGAATACCATCGAGAGATTTGAATACAGGAATGATTCTCTGATTCATAGAGAGAGTATTTCTGATCCACTGATCATTAGTCCGAATGATGTTGTGGGAGTGGGGGAGCGAGCGTTCTATTTTACCAATGATCACAGTGAAAAAATGAGCAAGTTGCGGAGCATCAAGGATCTCCTTATGATCGGCACAGGAAACGTGGGATATTATGATGGTAAGCAGGTGACCATCACATCGGTTCGGGATATCAGATATGCGAATGGGATCAATGTAAGTCTTGACGGAAAGGATATTTACCTTGCCGCCACCAGCGACAGGAAAATATTTGTTTACCACCGAGATATTCGATCCGGGACTTTGATGTTTGCCAATGAAATCCAAACAGGTACAGGTGTGGACAACATTGACGTCGACCCGGAAGGTAACTTGTGGGTTGGGTGTCATCCACAGTTGTTGAAATTCCTTGCGCATGCAAAGGATGAGTCGGCATTGTCTCCATCGGAGATTATCAAACTTTCACCTTTGGAAAATGGAATGTTCAGTCAAGTGACGGTTTACATGAACGATGGTTCTGAGATATCTGCTTCATCTGTCGGAGCGGTGTACGGAAATATATTGGTGATCGGGCCGGTGTTTCAGAGAAGAATACTTATTGGATTAATGGTTGGTAATTGAACTGTGTCGGTCGGTTTGCACAGGAGAAGTTCGAAGGGGTGTGCCAAGTAAAGTATTTTTGACCTCTGCAGTTCTCCCTTTGCAAGTAGCAACGGGCGGTTGGTAGAAAATACGGGTGCAATTAGGTGAGATCTGGTACTTTTCGACCTAACTATGTTTTACCATGCACTTAAATAGATCCCTGACTATCCTGTTAGCAATTCTGACGATATCGCAACTTTCAACATCACAAAATATGGATAGCAGCGCAGACCGTGAAGCATTGAGCATGTTGAATACGCAATTCATCAGGAATTTTATCAAACATGATACGGTGGCGCACAACGAGATTATTCACAAAGACTTTGTGTGCATTGAAAGTAATGGTCAGGTCGTTAACCGGGTACAATACATGAAGGATTGGGCTCACGATTATCAGGATGGCGGCTTTACTTCATTCACGCAGGGAGATGAGTTTATTCGAATATTTGGAAATGTAGCCCTGGTGCGTTCCCGGACCACCTCGACACGCCGCAAGAATGGAGTAAATATTGCGGGAGGTTCAATTTACACTGACACCTACGTGAAAGAAAATGGTCGATGGTGGTGTGTGCAAGCACAGATTACAGCCATTCCAAAGCAACAAAATTGAATTGGCCACTTCGACATTAACCTACAACCAATAGCCATATGAATAACGGACCTTCGTCCCTGGTCGGTGCGATTCTGAAATCAGGATTGATCGTTGCTGCGCTGGACTTCTGCGGAGTATCTGGCCTCAGACAAGAGTTCACTTGCCAGTATGGACATCTATGTATACAAAGTACCGTTTACGAAAGATGCGGTTACGGGTAAGTACTCTGCGACAGGAGCTGCTGTTCGTACCCCGGTGATGAATGTACCGTTCTCTCAGTTTAAGGCTGATGCAACGTATTTGGGCCCCTGGGTATCGGTAAGTATCACCTTACCACAGATGCTTACCTTGCTGGGCTTGCCGCCGGCATCCGATGCAAGTTACAAGACTTCCGGATCGACCAATCCGTTGTTGACCATCTACAAACTGGGTATCAACATGGATACGGATTTGAATTTGGTATCAGGCTCCAAGATTCTTGCAGCGGACATCGTTGCAGCGGGCTTGTTCCAGAGCAACCAGTTCTATCCAGCCATGAAGCTCACGTGGACGGTGACGGATTATTGCCCGTTCATTGCTGGTTCATGGACTGGTTCATGGATAGGCACGGAGGTGTTCGCCTCGTCATCTGGTGATGATGACATCCAGCTCTTCCAGGATGCCACAAATCCAAATAAATACGTGATCAGTAATTTCTGGGGATTGGCAGGGTGTGGTGGACCGACGTTGACAGCCTTTATTATCTTCAGTCCCTCGACCAACCCGTCAACTCAGACCCTGACGATGCCGAGCCAAAGTGATGGTCAGTCGACTGCAGGTACGATCTCGGGAACTGCGGGTAAATATAATCAATGCACTCAAACATTTAGTGTACAGGTGACCTACGTACAAAACGTGAATTTTACTTCATGTCAAACACCGGCCGGTACATATAAGTGGAGGTACGATTTTCACAGGCCGTAAGCAGTTAAGAGAAACTTAATAAAAAGAAAGGGTCCCGATAACTATCGGGGCCCTTTCTTTTTATTATAGCAGTCTAATGTGACCGTGTAAGAAGCTCTTGCTTAAAGCTTTCCTCTCCAAGTTTAATGAACTGGGTCTTGTTGTAGCAGGGAGGTAATGGATTCTGAAAATTTGGATCAAAGAGGAGGGTATAATGTGCAAATACTTTTAGTTCAGAATCGCTTAACAGCCTTTGTTTGGCAATGGTCCTCAGTAGATCATATCCATAATAGGCGCCTGTATACATCCCCGGAAGCCAATTGAATAGATTAAACTGCTTAACAATATGCAATGACAGAGAAGAATTGACCGACTTGGCCCTCAATTTATAGTAATCATCAATGAACCTGATCGAGGTTTCTACGATTCTGGTTTGGCTCTCATTGCCTGGCTCAAAATACCGGTCGAGGTAGTATAATGCCTTTAGGTGGTAGTCCAGGTACAGCTGATTTACTTGCGAGTCACAGATGCTTCCGTCTATTTTTTTGAGTTTGGAGATAAGTTTGTCCAGCTCTTCCAACTGGATTAGTTTATCATAAAAATAGCGGTTAGCGGGATCCCAGGACGAAACATTGGGCATTACCAAATGCATAAGGTTGAAAGCATCAAGTTCGACTGGTCCGCTGCCGTCAGCGTACTCAAACGCATCC
>JANYHW010000162.1 GCA_025358885.1 Cytophagales bacterium
GCGACACACTAAAGCGCGAAGTGAAATTGATCTCCCTAAAGCAGCCCATGGACGCAAAAGCACTTTACTCCATAAAAGCAGACAGTCTTTATAAAGTAATGATGCAGGCCAGCGACAATTTTATTGCTGAGCAATTGCTAATGCTATGTTCAGGGGTAATCAGCGATACCCTATCGTCGGAGAAAGGAATTCAATTCATAAAAAACAAATTTCTCGCCGATCTGCCTGATGAACCCATTTGGGTAGATGGATCCGGATTGTCGCGCTACAACCTGTTTACACCCCGTTCCATCGTTCGGCTTTGGGAAAAGATCTACAAGCTGGTTCCCGCTGATCACTTGTCTCAGGTACTCGCTGTCGGGGGTGAAAGCGGCACGATCAAGAACCAATATAAGGGAGATAAGCCCTTTATCATCGGAAAAACAGGCTCTTTGAGCAACCACCACACTCTAAGTGGATTCCTGGTTACCAAGAGGGGGCGAACCCTCATATTTAGCTGGATGAATAATAACTTTACTGTTTCATCCTCCGAAATTCGAGAGCGGATGGAAGTGGTCTTGAAAAGAATTTATGAGAAATATTAAATACACGGTGCTCGGATGCCTGTTGAGCCTGTCTCTTCAGGCACAGCAACAAGACATGCTGGATGCTAAGATCGGACAAATGTTGCTGATCGGGTTTCCTAAGGCCGAAGTGGATCCCTTGGTGCTGGAAGAAATACGGTCTGGAAAAGTTGGTGCTGTTATCCTCTTTGAAAAAAATATTCCGAAGAGCAGTTCTGCATTTACAGCCTTAAAAAAAATGATTTGGACCTACCAGAAGGCGGCATCAATACCATTGATTGTTGCCATCGACCAGGAGGGAGGAAGGGTCAATCGCCTGAAAGAGAAATATGGTTTTACACGGTCCATAACCGCCATGGAGATGGGGAAGGCGTCCACATTCGATTCGGTGAGGTTCTATGCTGAGTCTACCGCAGCCACACTCGCTGGCCTTGGCTTCAATGTTAATTTTGCGCCCGTCGTGGACCTTTCAGTCACCTCCGAAAACACGGTAATTTATAAAGTGGGGAGATCATATGGAAAGAATCCGGATTCTGTGTCCATGTTTGCGGAGGAGTTTGTCAAGCCCCACCGCAAGTATGGAGTGATCACTGTGCTCAAGCACTTTCCAGGTCATGGCAGTTCTTTGGCCGATACACACCTTGGCGTGGCTGATGTCACAAAGACCTGGACTGAAACTGAACTGGTGCCGTACAAATGGATGATTGGGACGGGCTCCGTGGACGCAATCATGAGTGCGCACATTGTAAATAAAAACCTGGACCCGCGTGGATATCCAGGCACACTCTCATCCAGAATGATTGACAGTCTACTCAGAAAACAAATGCATTACGATGGAGTTGTCTTCTCGGATGATATGCAAATGCAGGCGGTTGCCAAGGAGTACGGACTTGAGGAAGCAATTAAACTCGCGATTAACGCAGGCGTGGACATACTTTGCTTTTCGAATAATATTCAGGGAAGCGAGGAGAGAACAGTAGATAAAGTCCATGGTATCATTCGTGCACTGGTAGATAGTGGGCAAATCAAACCGGAAAGGATAGATGAATCTTTCAATCGCATACTTAAATTGAAATCACGGATAGGTTTTACTGCCGAAGAGTACCTGCGCCGCGACCTTGATGCATCACGCCGGGAGTTGATGGAATTGAAAAATTCAATGGAGAAGAAACCTGAGCCCCAGGAAATCAATGATGCAAAGCCCACAACCATTGACCCGGCCGTAACCCCGGGAGAAGATCCAAAGAAGAAGAAAAAGAAAAAATCATAAGCCATGAGTGAACATAAGCGACGCGTACATGTTTGGGTGCCCACCGTGATCCTTGGTGTGGTTGCCTTACTGTTTTCTGTCTATGCCATTCAATCACAAACTGAAGCGCAGGACGCCCAGGAGAAAATTGAGCAATTGGAGCAGCAACTGGTGCAGTGTCAGAAAGTGGCGGAGGAACAAGCAAGGAATGCCCAGATGCAAATGGTACAGGCTGCTGGGGAAGCAGCGATGGCCAGGAAGCTATTGGAAGAATGTCAAAAAACTACCAAGAGAAAATGAGTGCCGAAGAGGAACTAGGGACTTACAAGATGATGGCGAGAAAACGGGCCAGGATCGCAGCGATGGTCTATGGGTTATTGGCCATTAGTTGCCTGATATTATTAATTTATGGACTTACACAAGGAATTGAAGCAGGGAGGCAAAGAGACTTAGCGGAGAAAATGCGAACGCAAATGATTCAGTGCGAAGAGACTGCCGTAAGACAACAGCGTCAAATTGAACAAGCCCTCATCCAGGCCGAGGAAGCGGTCAAAAGAGCACAGGCTATCGCAGTTGAAGCCGCCCGGAAGAAATAATGAAGGACGTATTCAGAATAATCCCGCCTAAGACTTCTGAAGTTCCCATACTCCTCAGTGTTCCACATTGTGGAACCGCATTTCCGAAAGACATAGTCGATCAATACAATCCGGCACTGATTCACTCCCCCGATGACACCGACTGGTTTGTGGACCGACTGTATGATTTTGCCCCTGAAATGGGCATGACCCTCATTGCTGCCCACTACAGTCGCTGGTTGATCGATCTCAACCGTGACCCTCAGAGCAAACCATTGTATACCGACGGCCGGATGATCACAGCACTTTGCCCTACAACAACCTTTGTTGGAGAAAATCTTTACCGGGATAATCGAAAAAATGTTGACACCGTGGAGATACAACGAAGAATTGAGTTGTATTTCAATCCATATCATCAAAAGATCCAGGAACTCCTCAATGACCTGAAAGAAAGACATGGAAAGGTCTTACTCTGGGATTGCCATTCCATCCGCCAGGTGGTGCCCACGATCCAAAATGAAAAATTTCCTGACCTCATTCTGGGCGATGTCGATGGGACCTCCGCTTCGCCCGGCCTTATTGAATCCGTGCTTGGCGTGTTGGACCACAGTCGTTACTCCATTAATCACAATCATCCTTTCAAAGGAGGGTACATTACCAGGCATTTTGGAAGACCAGCAGAACATCAGCATGCTCTTCAACTGGAGATGACTAAGGTGAATTATATGGATGATGGAGAGACCGGGTATGATGATGAGCGGGCAGCGGCAATTCAAACTTTGTTAAAGACAACCTTTGAAAAAATTATTGATCAACTTTGATGGGTGTAGAGTATTAGTCCGATTGAATTTTCACTAAAGTCTGCGGAAATGAGCACAGATAGTACGAAAGCAGCCCGGGCATTAAAACATTTCAGTTTCAAAGGCCTTCTTCAGCGCGAAGACTGGCTTTCTCCAGCATACGTCGGTGTTGACCAGGATGGCATCATTCGATACTTGTCGAATCAACCACATCCCGATGGCTCAGCCGTCGAAGCCATTGCCGGCTATGCTCTTCCCGGATTTCAAAACACGCATTCTCATGCCTTTCAATATGCGATGGCAGGCCTGGCGGAAAATCATCCTGCCCATAAAGAAGATGATTTTTGGTCGTGGCGGGAAGAGATGTACAAATGTGCCCTGACAGTCGGGCCCGAAGAAGTGGAAGCCATTGCCACCATGCTGTATGCAGAAATGCTGCGTCATGGATATACCCACGTCGGCGAGTTTCATTATCTGCATCACGACCAGGAGGGCAAAGAATATAACAATCTCGCAGAGATTGGTGAACGAATGATATCTGCCGCAAAGACTGCGGGAATTAAAATCACTCTCGTTCCTGTATTTTATCAGAAGGGTGGCTTTGGACTTGATCCACAACCCCGTCAGCGCAGATTCATTTCCAAGACTACGGACGACTACCTGAGACTGTTAGAGGCCTCCAAAGCAGTCATTGAACACTACAAGGATGCAAGCCTGGGATTCAGCGTTCATTCCCTGCGCGCCGTTGCATTTCAGGATGTTGTCAGGGCCTATGAACTTGGCCCGCAAGGGTTGCCATTCCATATTCACGTAGCCGAGCAACAAAAAGAAGTAATGGATTGCCTGGCGTTTTGCGGGCAGCGCCCGATGCAGTGGCTGATGGAGAACCTTCAGATGAATGAAATGTTCCATCTCGTGCACTCCACACACCTCGATGATCATGAATTGAAAGGGGTAATTGAAGCAAAAGCAAATGTTGTATTATGCCCCTCCACGGAAGGAAATCTTGGCGATGGAATTTTCAGGATGAAGGAATTCTATGAATTGGGCGGTCGATGGTCAATTGGCACAGATAGCCACATCGGACTAAACCCCTGGGAGGAATTCCGCATGATCGACTATCGCCAGCGACTGATTACCCATAAGAGGAACACGTTCAAAGGAGATGCCGCCAAATACCTGATCAACGAAGAGATTGCAACAGGGAGAAAAGCTATGGGCATTGACGTGGCGGACCATTTTGGTATCGGGCAAGCATTTGATGCGGTCGTGATTGATGCATCATCACCCCTGGTAGAAACGGCTTCACTTCAGAACCTTCTTTCTACGATCACCTACTCAGGGGATGTCAATAACCATTTGGGTACGATTGTGAATGGACATTGGATCGTTCGGAAGCAACTGCACCATCTTCAGCCTTCGATCCGAACCCAATTTGTGGCGGCCCTCAGACAACTTGGCAATCGCTAACCACCACTTCTCAGGATTGAGCCGATCATCCGAAATCGCCTAGGTAATTTTTGGTTTTTGGGTAAATTGTAAGACCCAAACCTGAAACACCATCATGAAGCAGCTGTTCCTCATTCTCCTGGGAGGATTATTTTTCTCGCTCCCAGCCCTCGCCCAAAAATCCAAATCCAAAGCCGACAAGGAAAGCACCGCAAAATTTGATGCAAACAATTTCAAGGGTCTGAGGTGGAGAAACATTGGTCCTTTCAGGGGAGGGCGTGCAAATGCAATTTCAGGAGTGATCGGCAATGACAACTTGTATTTCGTAGGCTACACCGGTGGTGGTGTTGCCAAAACAGAAGACGCCGGGATCACCTGGAAAAATATTTCCGATGGATACTTCAAAGTAGGTTCCATCGGTGACATTGCCGTGAGTGAATACGATCCCAATGTCATTTATGTCGGAACAGGCGAGCATGCTGTCCGCGGTGTGATGACCTCGTTCGGAGATGGAGTTTACAAATCTACGGACGGAGGGAAGACCTGGAAAAACATCGGTCTCGAAAAATCACGACACATTTCAGACATCGCTATTCACCCAACCAACGCTGACGTTGTTTTGGTAGCAGCCCAGGGCCCGGTGCACGGTTCTGGTGGAGATCGAGGAATCTACAAAAGTATAGATGGAGGTGTAACGTGGAAAAGAACCCTGTTTGTCGATGACAATACGGGTGTGTCCTCGCTCAGCATGGATATGACTAATCCGAGAATATTGTATGCGGCCACATGGCAGCACAGACGCTATCCATGGAAGGTAGAAAGCGGCGGTCCGGGTTGTGCAATCTGGAAGTCAACTGATACAGGAGAAACCTGGACTAAAATAGTGGAAGGCCTTCCAAAGGAAATGGGAAAAATCGGAGTGTCTGTTTCCAGGGCAAACCCGAATAGAGTCTACGCAATCATCGAAGCGGAGAAATCGAAAGCAGGTCTTTATCGCTCTGACGATGGAGGAAAGAAATGGAACCAGATGACCAGCGATCAAACCATCACCGCCCGTTCCTGGTATTACATGGAAGTATTCGCCGATCCACTGAATGGGGATGTGGTGTATGTGCTCAATGCGCCTGTGATGCGTTCAATCGACGGTGGGAAAACATTTCAAAATGTTCAGGTCGGTCATGGAGATACACACGATCTGTGGATCAATCCGAAAGAAAACAGGAATCTCGCATTGGCTGACGATGGTGGTGGTGAAATCAGTTTCAACAGCGGAAGGTCCTGGTCTTCTATTGCAAACCAGGCGACGGCTCAGTTTTACAGGGTCAATGTGGACAATCGTTTTCCATTCTGGGTTTACGGGGGTCAGCAGGACAACAGTTCTGTGATGATCCAAAGCAGGACAGGCGGAGCAGGAATTACTGAAAAAGATTGGACAAATGGACCAGGCTGCGAAAGTGCCTATATCGCCTTTGATAACCTTGATGATCCACAGTTCTTTTATGGCGGCTGCTATCAGGGTCAAGTGAATGTTTTGGATATCAAAACGGGAGAGACAAAGGACATCCAGGAGTATCCTGCCACCAACCTTGCCTGGGCGCCTAAGGACATGAAATACCGCTTCAACTGGAATGCTCCTCTTATCAACTCGCCCCACGATTACAAAACCATGTATCATGGTGGCAATGTGTTGTTCAAAACAACAAATGGTGGTCTTAGCTGGGAGGTCATTAGCCCTGACCTTACCCGTAACGACACGACGAAACAGGATACCAGCGGAGGTCCAATAACCAACGAAGGGGCCGGTGGGGAGAATTACAATACAATTTACTATGTGATAGAGTCAGCTCTTGAAAAAGGCGTCATCTACACAGGCAGTGATTGCGGACTCGTCCACCTTACCAAAGATGGTGGCAAGAATTGGCAGAATGTCACTCCAGCAGGTTTGCCGGAATGTCTCATTCACTCCATCGAAGTTTCTCCGCATGAAAAAGGTACCGTTTACATATCAGCGTCCAGGTATAAATTCAGTGATTATTCCAACATGACATATAAATCGACAGACTATGGAAAGTCATGGACTAAGATTGGAAATGGTGTTGATACGGATGACTTCATCAAAGCCATTCGGGAAGACAAGAAAATTAAAGACCTGCTATATGCCGGTGCGGAACGCGGATTCTACATTTCATTTAATGGAGGTTCTCAGTGGTACAAGCTGCAGCTTAACCTGCCCGTTGTTCCTGTCACTGATCTGATCATAAAGAACAATGATTTGGTCGCTGCTACAGCTGGACGGGCCTTTTGGATTCTCGATGACCTTGGCGCCATCCAACAATCAAAGGGAGAATTTGGCAGTATAGTCAAACTCTTTCAACCAAAGCCGACCTATCGTTTGAATGGCCCTCCGGCATTTCTTGCTGCCAACGGAATTGAAATACCGGGGATAGGACAGAATCCTTCCGAGGGCGTCGTTTTCGATTATTACCTCAACCAAAAGGCCGATACCAATAAATTCACGCTTGAGATTATGGACCTGACCGGTAAATCAATCCGGAAATTTTCTGGAAAAAAGGACGAGTCGTTCAAGCCTTACCCGGGTGGCCCTCCTTCGCCGATTGTTATTCCTTCGGAAGCCGGAGTGAACCGCTTTGCGTGGGACTTCAGAGGCGAAAACCTGACGGATGTCACCGGGGTTTATATATATGGAGACTATCGCGGACACCGTGTGGCACCCGGAAAATATAAGGCGCGCATGACTTTCAAAGGAGAAACGTCTGAAACCGAATTTGAAATTCTCGCCGATTCCAACTTGAAGGTCACCGGCGCAGATTGGGCAGCCCAACAGGAATTGTTAAACCAGGCTGAGAACAATTTGGAGGAACTTAACAAGTCCATCAACAATATGCGTAAGGTGAAGAAGCAGGTGGAAACCTATAATGATGTTATGAAGAATGACAAGGATGTTAAAGACATCGTTGAAACAGGCAAGGAACTGATCAAGAAGATTGACAAATGGGAATCAAACCTTATTGAAACAAGATCGAAGAATTTTCAGGATGTGATCAATTTTCCCAACAGGCTCAATTCAGAATTCTTTCAGCTCCGAACAACACTTGATGAGCATGATCCCCGCGTGACGCAAGGGGCCCGTGATCGTTTCAAGGATATCCAGGCGGATTGGCAAAAGTATAAGCTGCAGATGAATGAAATTGTCAACAAGGATATTTCACACTACAACAAGCAGTTTAAAGACAAGAACCTTCCGGCGATCATGACGGAGACAAAAGATTTGATCATAAACAATTAAAGAATGCGGAACCATCATCGCCAATGAAAATCTGGAAGGGTGAGTTCTGTGCCTATGTGTTTTATTTATACCCTTATAGATTTTATATGAATAAAAGTTTTCCATCACTCTTTCTTGTCCTGCTTACGACAGGAGTATTCTCACAGAAAACCAAAACGGAAACATCATCGTCCCAGTCGGTGATTGCGGACAATTTCAAAGGGCTTGCCTGGCGGAATATCGGACCCTTCCGTGGAGGGCGAGCCAACACCATTTCAGGAGTAATACAGGATCCCAATATCTATTATGCCGGGTATACGGGTGGTGGTGTATGGAAGACAGAAGATGCAGGATACAGTTGGAAGAATATTTCTGACGGATATTTTACCGTTGGAACCATCGGCGACATTGCCGTAAGCGAGTCGGACCCCAATGTGATTTATGCAGGCACAGGAGAGCATGCCATCCGTGGTGTAATGACTTCGTATGGAGATGGAGTTTATAAATCCATTGATGCCGGAAAGACCTGGAAAAATATTGGACTGGAAAAAACACGTCATATTGCCGATGTGGTTGTTGACCCGCGAAACCCGGATATGGTATTGGTTGGTGCCCAGGGTCCAGCGCATGGTGCAAGCCCTGATCGCGGAGTTTACAAGTCGACAGATGGTGGCACAACCTGGAAGAAGACTCTTTTTGTAGATGAAAATACAGGGGTGTCCAGTCTTAGCATGGACATGACTAACCCAAGAGTCGTTTATGCGGCGACATGGAAGCATAGACGCTATCCATGGAAAGTAGAAAGTGGACCGGGATCTGCCGTGTGGAAATCTGTTGATGCCGGTGAGACATGGACAAAGATCGTTGAAGGGCTTCCAAAAGAGATGGGAAAAATTGGAGTATCAGTTTCGCGTGCAAACCCCAACCGGGTATTTGCCATTGTCGAAGCTGCGAAACCCACGGATGGACTTTACCGGTCTGACGATGGCGGCAAGAAATGGGTCCAGATGTCAAGTGATCCGGTGATCACTGCCCGTTCATGGTATTACATGGAGGTTTTTGCCGATCCCACCAACGCGGACATTGTGTATGCTTTGAACGCACCCATCCTCCGATCAATCGATGGTGGAAAGACATTCGAGGACCTAAAGGATTTTCATGGTGACAATCATGACTTGTGGATCAATCCGAAGAATAACAAAAACCTTGCGCTGGCAGAGGACGGTGGGGGATGCGTGTCATTCAACTACGGCAAAGCGTGGTCAACCTTTAGCAATCAACCTACGGCCCAGTTTTACCGGGTCAATGCTGATAATCGCATGCCGTTCTGGGTTTACGGTGGCCAGCAGGACAACCTTTCAGTGGCCATCCCCAGCCGGACCAACAGCTATGGAATCACCATCAAAGATTGGTTTGATGGCCCCGGATGCGAAAGTGCCGCCATTGCGTTTGACGATCCAAACAATCCTATGTTGCTCTACGGCGGATGTTACCAGGGGCAGATCAGTGTTCAAGACTTGCGCACAAGAGAAATCAAAGACATCATGGAGTATCCTTCCGTGAACGAAGGAGTCGCGCCGAAGAATATGAAGTACCGGTTCAATTGGAATTCACCGCTCATCAACTCGCCACATGATCCCAAAACCATGTACCATGCTGGAAATGTATTGTTCAAGACAACCAACGGAGGGATGAATTGGACCCCGATCAGTCCGGATTTGACGCGCAACGATTCAACCAAACAGGATAACAGTGGTGGCCCGATCACAAATGAAGGAGCTGGTGGCGAGAACTATAATACAATCTACTATGTGATTGAATCCACTTTGGAGAAGGGCACAATTTATACCGGTAGTGATTGCGGTTTGGTTCATGTGACCAGGGATGAAGGCAAGACCTGGAGCAATATTACACCAGCAGGTTTGCCTGAATGTATGATTCATTCTATTGAAGTATCCCCCACCGACAAAGGCACCGTGTACATCGCCGCTTCCCGGTACAAGTTCAATGACTTTTCAAACATGACATACAAGTCAACCGATTACGGCAAGACCTGGACGAAAATTGGTGCCGGCGTGCAGGTGGATGACTTCATCAAGGTCATGCGGGAAGACGTCAAAGTAAAAGATATTGTCTATGCAGGCGCTGAGCGTGGATTCTATATCTCCTTTAATGGAGGTCGTACGTTTGATAAACTGCAGTTAAATTTTCCGGTGGTACCGATTACTGACCTCATCATTCGCAACAACGACCTCGTGGCTTCTACAGCCGGTCGTTCCTTCTGGGTATTTGACGATTTGTCCCCTTTTCAGCAATCGAAGGGTGCATTCGGAAACACTATTACAAAGTTGTATCAGCCCAAACCCACGGTAAGGATCTTTTCATCTTCAGGATTCTTCCTGCTGTATGATCAGGCTTGCGGAAAGAATCCAGCGGAAGGAGTAGGGCTTGATTATTATTTAAGTGAAAAGGCAGATACGGCCAAGGTGACACTTGAAATTATGGATGCCTCGGGTACGGTGATCAGGAAGATGACCAATCAAAAGGATACAGGATTTAAATCATATGTAGGTGGACCTGCTGAACGTGTCACAATTCCATCCAATGCAGGAATCAATCGATTTGCATGGGATTTCAGAACCGAACCATTGCCGGATATACAGGGAGTGTTTGTGTATGCCGCTGACTACCGGGGGCATCGCGTGGCACCCGGACACTATAAGGCAAGGGTGCGCTTCAAGGGCGAGAGTTCGGAAGTAGAATTCGATATACTCAACGATCCAAAAGTGAACGCGACTACCGCAGATTGGAATGCCCAGCAGCAACTTATAATTAAAGCGGAGGACATTATCCGCGATGCCCATGGCTCTGTGAATAGCCTGAGAAAAGTTCGCAGGCAAGTTCAGTCGTTGAATGACGCGTTCAAATCAAATGATGCTTTCAAAGAACTTATGAAAGCCGGTGAGGAGTTGATCAAAAAGATCGATGCCTGGGAATCGCGCATTGCCGAAACACGCGCCAAAGGATTCCAGGATGCATTGAATTGGCCCGGAAAATTTAATTCGAATGTTTTCAAGGTTCGCAGTGGATTGGATACCCACGACCCGCATGTACCCGGCGGATACTCAGACCGCCTGAATGATTTGCAGGGGGAATGGTCGAAACACAAAAGGACCCTTACAGAATTGCTGAACAAAGATGTGGGTACTTATAATCGCCTTGTCAAGGACAAGAATGTTCCTGCTTTGATCACTGAAACTAAAGATCCTGTACTTAATAACTGATACCATCTTATATTTGCAGCATCTTGAAATCCAGGGCACTTCATATTTTTTCCACGGCCTTCCTCATTGGATCCCTGCTGTTTGCCCAGGTGGTTGTGAATTTCTTTCATAAGAACCATGATGTCCACCAGGTAAAGTCAGTTTCAACTCCATTAAAATCCGGACAAGCCGGCATACAAAAGCACGGTGAGCACTGCAAGGTTTGCTCCATAGATGTCTTTAACCATGCCTTCGACAATGCAGTTGTCCTGCAGGTACAACTTCCTCATACCATCAGTCATCCTGCCCTTCCAGTTGTTTGTGCGGAAGGGCTGACAGTTTCATACACGAAAGACCGGGCACCGCCCTTTTCCCTCCGCTGAAAGCAAACCAGCTTTCTCCTCAGTCCGGTCTTAACCGGATGTCTTTTTCCTTTTCTTCAAATCACCTGACTCAACCTTTGGGTCAATGCATGTATGAAAGCCATTGTGATTATCGTCATTTCAATATTGATGCCCTATCAGGGCATGAGCCAATATGCTGTCTCTGGTATTGTGAAAGACCTCGAAACAAAACAAGTGCTTGTGGGGTGTTCAATATATTGTCTCCATTCATACCGGAGCATCACCACGGATTCAAATGGGAAGTTTCAGATTGATGTAGATGAAAGCGACAAGTTGATACTTTCTTACCTGGGTTACCAAAGTGACACTTTGATCACCAGGCATTCCTCTGCCATCCTTGAAATTTTCCTGGTCCCCAATCATAAGCTCCTGGATGAAATAGTGGTCACTGCTATATCCAGGAACACCTTGATCAAAGAGAACCCCATATCGATAAATTCAGTCAACATCAAGATGATTGAACGGGGGAATGAAAGCAACATCATGGACATGCTGGCTAAAACTACACCCGGGCTTTTCACCCTGAAAACAGGGCCTAACATATCCAAACCGTTTATCCGTGGAATGGGATATAATCGTGTCTTGACTTTATATGATGGCGTCAGGCAGGAGGGTCAACAGTGGGGAGGAGAACATGGATTGGAAGTTGATAACTACAACATCGAACGCGCCGAAGTGATCAAAGGCCCGGCCAGCCTGGTGTACGGCTCGGATGCGCTCGCGGGAGTGGTAAGTCTTTTGCCTTTTGTACCCAAAGAAACCGAAGGAGCCATCGAGGGTCGGTGGTTGTCCGAATATCAGAGTAATAATGGATTGATTGGAAATGGGTTTAGGATTTCTTCGGGCACAACCCATTGGCTTTGGGCCCTTCGCGGAGCATATCGTGTTGCAAAAAACTACACAAACAAAATCGATGGCTCCGTCTACAACACCGGCTTTCAGGAAAAAAATGTCTCGGCCTTGGTGGGCTATAAATCCGCCAAAGGATTCACCCACTTCAATCTTTCACTTTACGACAATCAACAAGGCATCCCGGATGGCAGTCGTGACTCTACCACTAGAAATTTCACCCGACAGGTGTTTGAGGGAGATCAGGATGTCATTCGAAGCAGACCCATTGTTTCAGGGGCAGAGCTGAATTCATATTTCTTAAGTCCCCTTCACCAACGAATCCAATACTACCGGCTCTATGTTAATAACAGCTACCAGGTGGGAAGAGGTGATATCGGTTTTTTGCTGGCACTAACACAAAATATTCGCCGGGAATTCAATCATCCTACAGAACCTCAACAGGCTGGCACATACCTGAGGCTCAATACCTTTAACTATAGTTTCCGATACAATGCACCTGAATTCTCTCACATTGAAACTTCTGTTGGACTGAATGGGATGTTTCAAAACAACAAAATATTGGATGCAACAAACTTCCCGGTTCCGGATTATGATCTGACTGACGTTGGTGCATTTGGAGTTGCGAAATGGAAATATGGCGAATGGACGGTCGTGGGTGGGGCCCGCTATGATATCAGAAATATCAGGACCCGGGATTTTTATGCCCGCGCGAATGTCAACGGATTCGACAAACAAGTATTTGTGCCAGACACCGTGGGGGCCAAACAGCAATTTCACGCCATCAAACAATCTTTCAACGGAATTTCGATGAGCCTGGGAACAACTTATCAGTTGAACAGGGTATTTAATTTCAAGTTTAATCTTTCACGAGGATACCGCGCACCCAGTATATCGGAGATAGCCGCCAATGGTCTCGATGCCGGCGCACACATCGTGTACATTGGGAACCCGAATTTTGTTCCGGAGTTTAGTTGGCAGGAGGATGTAGGCGTCTTTGCCGATTTTGATGAGGTATCAGCATCCTTAAGCTTGTTCAATAAGCAAATTGAAAACTTCATCTACCTAAACCAGGTCATCGATGCGCAGGGAAATCCGATCACCGATGCGCAGGGCAATAAGACCATTCAGTATCAACAGGCTTCAGCTCAGCTCTACGGCACTGAAGTTACCTTTTCCTGGACGCCCCGGTTGGTGCCTGGCTTTGTGTTCAATAATCAATTGGCCCTTTGCTATGGCTTCAATCGAAGCGCGACGTTCAAAGGCAAGGAGACGATGGGTGAATATTTGCCCTTCATTCCGCCAGCGCGATGGGTCAGCAGCATCAGCCAGGAATATGATCTAAAATCAAAATGGATTTCGGGAATCAATCTCAAGGCGGAGATGGATTTCAACGCTGCTCAATACCACTATCAAGCATTATACAATACCGAAACCTACACTCCGGGGTATACCTTGCTGGATTTGGCTGCAGGAGTATCATCCGACAGAAAGAAAAAGACCAGCTGGCAATTTCAGTTTCAGGTAAACAATATTCTCAACACAGCCTATCAATCCAACATGAGCCGCTTGAAGTATTTTGAATATTATCAAATCTCTGCTAACGGACACTTTGGTATTTATGGTATGGGAAGAAACTTTTGCGCAAAAATTATTTTCAGTTTTTAGTTAGCGATATTTAACGGCCGTCTGCATAAAAACCCTTCACTGCAGCATATTTTTTCGTAAATCTGTTAGATCAAATTCACCCCATGATGAAATCAATCTTATCCATTGTCCTCATCCTTTCAAGTGCTTCACTCGTGGCCCAGAAGAAGACTCAGGCTCCTGTGCAAGGATCTACCATCACTTTTGACCAATCTTTATACAGTGGTATCCGCTGGCGTGAACTTGGTCCCTTCAGGGGAGGTCGGTCGTGCACGGTGACAGGGATAGCTGGAAATCCGAATGTGTATTATTTCGGAGGCGTGGGTGGTGGTGTGTGGAAATCCATTGATGCAGGCAGAACATGGGGAAACTTAACGGACAAATATTTTGGCGGGACGATCGGCGCGGTGGCCGTAGCTGAAAGTGATCCAAATGTCATATACGTGGGGGAAGGTGAGCAAACATTGCGCAGCAATGTATCTTCTGGTTGGGGTGTATGGAAATCGACGGATGCCGGCCAATCCTGGAAACACATCGGCCTCGCGGACTCCAAGCATATCTCCCGCATACGCATTCATCCTAAGAATCCGGATATCGTCTATGTGGCAGCAATCGGAAACTTATGGAAGCCCAATGAAATGCGAGGAGTATTCAGAAGCACGGATGGAGGACAAACATGGAAAAAAATTCTTTATGTCAATGAAACAGCTGGCGCGGCCGATTTGGTTTTTGATCCGAACAATCCCCGGATATTGTATGCCAGCACCTGGAACATGAAGCGCAATGGTTATCGCATGGATAGCGGTGGCCCCGATTCAAAACTTTGGAAGAGTACCGATGGCGGCGATACCTGGGAAAATCTTTCTGATAAGCCCGGCATGCCCAAAGGCATCAATGGTATTATTGGCGTTACTGTTTCTCCTTTGAACTCCGACCGGGTTTGGGCGATTATTGAAAACCTTGATGGCGGTGTTTTTCGTTCCGATGATGCAGGCAGAACGTGGTCGCGAATCAACCAGGACAGGGCACTGCTGCAACGTGCGTGGTATTATTGCCGGATTTATGCCGATACCCAAAATGAAGACAAGGTCTGGGTGATGAACGTAAGTTATGGAGTTTCAAAAGATGGAGGTAAATCATTTGTTTTGAAGGATGCTCCCCATGGCGACCACCACGATCTGTGGATTGATCCAACCAATAACCAACGAATGATCATAGCAGATGACGGTGGGGCACAGGTATCAGTCGACGGAGGTGAGAACTGGAACACCTATCACAACCAGCCCACAGCACAATTTTATCGCGTCACTACAGACAATCAATTTCCATATAGAATCTACGGCGCTCAACAAGACAATACCAGCATACGAATACCCCACCGAACGGATGGAGGTTCAGTCGGCGAACGCGATTGGGTTGCCTTATCGATCGGTGAAAGCGCGCACCTGGCACCTGATCCGCTAAATCCTGATGTCATTTATGGAAGTGATTTCAAGGGATACATGAGTATGCAGAATCTTGCAACGGGTCAGGAGCGAAGTACCAATGTGTGGCCCGACTTGCCAGCTGGTTCAGGAGCAGACGTGATGAAATACCGTTTTAACTGGAACTATCCCATTTGTTTCAGCCCGCACGATCCTAAAAAATTGTATGCAGGTTCGAATCACCTCCATGCGACGTATAACGGAGGGGAGAGTTGGGAAGAAATCAGCCCTGACCTTACACGAAATGAACCCGAAACCATTCATTCTTCAGGCGGTCCCATTACCCAGGACAATACGGGTGCAGAATATTATGCCAATTTGTTTGTGATCACAGAATCACCGTATACCAAGGACGAAATCTGGGTAGGCTCCGACGATGGCCTTGTGCACGTAACCACCGATGCGGGCAAGAACTGGAACAATGTTACACCCATCGGCTCGCCAAAATACAACATGATGAATGCCATTGATGTCAATCCATTCGTAAAAGGGGGTGCGTATCTCGCAGCGACTTCATACAAGTTTGGGGACAACACACCCTACATCTATAAAACCGTTGACTTTGGAAAAACATGGACCCTGATCACCAATGGTATCCCCAAGGAAGAATTTGTTCGCGTCGTACGAGCCGATCCGAAGCGCAGGGGATTGTTGTATGCCGGAACTGAAAAAGGTATATGGATTTCCTTTGACGACGGTGCCAGCTGGTCCAAGTTTCAATTGAATCTTCCACCAGTACCTATTCATGACCTCACCATCAAAAACGACAACCTGATTGCCGCAACCCATGGCCGCAGCTTTTGGTTAGTCGATGACCTGACTCCGCTGCATCAACTCGCTGCAGAAATGTCCGCAAAAGAATCCATTCTGTTTAAGCCTATGCCTGGTTATAGGCTTGCAAGCCGTGGTGGCTATCAAGAGGACAATAGTAAGTTGGAAGGACAGAATCATCCAGGCGGAGTAATGGTGCATTTCTTTGTTAAGAATGCCGACGATAAGCTTGAAGCAAAGCTGGAGTTTCTTGAGTCGAGTGGAGAACTAATCAAATCCTATTCAAACAAGGCAAAGGATGCCGCAGAGCTTCTGATCGTAAAATCCGGCGGGAACAGGTTCGTCTGGAATATGCGCTACCCTGGATTCAAGTCCTTCCCGGGGATGGTCTACTACGATGCATCAAACCAGGGACCTAGGGCAGTTCCTGGCAAATACAAAGTTCGCCTTACAGTCAATGGACAATCTACGGAACAGGAATTTGAGATCTTGAAAGATCCCCGGATTTCCACGACGCCTGAAGATTTCCGGGCACAGTTTGAGTTTTTGGTGAAAGTGCGAGACAAAGTGAGTGAAGCGAACCAGGGTGTAGTTGACATTCGTAAGATCAAGGAGGACCTGGGATACGTAAAAAACAAAGTGGGCACGGATACCCAATACAAGGAGCTGAATGAGACCATCAAAAAATTTGAAGAAGAACTTACCGGAATTGAAAGCAACATTCATCAGACTAAAAACCGGAGTGTTCAAGATCCTCTCAACTATGGCATCAAACTAAATAACCGCCTTGCCCACCTGCTGAGAGAGCAGGGCCAGGCGGATTTCCGACCTACGCAACAAGGAGAAGCTGTCCGTCAGGACCTCACAAAAAAAATCGATGCCGAACTGATGAACTTGCGGAGTGTCATCAACCAAAAGGTAGATGCTATTAACAAAATGATCAAGGACAAAGGCATTGAAATGATCATGGTGAAGAAACCCGCCTCGGACATGTAAAAAAAGGAAACCTCACCTTACGTTCGTCGACCCACCAGACCGTTGGACTTTCATATAAGATGTTTTGTCGGGTAAGCGCACTAACATAGCTTACCAATCGTTGAATTTCGTATGTACGATTGGTAATGACTATGAAACCAATTCACTATTTCTTGCTGGTAATATGGGTTCTGAGTGCCTGTGGTGAGTGTGACAGCTCAAAGTTCTATCAGATAAAGACAAAGGACTCCGATGGTGATTCTGCCTATATGTGTCGCTATCAAGCCGACGGGCTTGGGCCATGCAACACCTGGCAACCCACTGAATCCCTTCATTTTACTGACTCCTGCAAGAAATTCAAGCTAAGTCAGATTTTGTCCCGCGCTCAAATGAGCAAATACAAATAGTCTGCGTTGCCTTTTATTTCTCCCACTTCCAGTCGCCGGCTATAATCAAAGGCTCTTTCAAGTTGTTGTCAATCATGAATTGCTTTGTGGTTTCGCTGTCCATCTTTTGAGCGGGTAGTTTGTCTGCATTGGCCAGTCCATACAGAATCATGGTCCCAAACCGCGCCGTATTTTTCAGGTGATTTTCATTTACAAGGTTGAAATCGTCACAATCCGAATGGTAACATCCATAGATGGAGCGATCAAGGTTGCTCTGCATGGACAGGATGGGAACACCTTCCAGCATGAATGGCTGATGATCGCTGTGCAATCCTGAACCGTTACTCACTTTATTTTTATAGAGGGTATCAATTTTCTGAATCTCTGCGCCGAGGGTTTTGTAGAAAGTCGTGTCACTGATCTTGCCACCAGCATTGATCCCAACGGGGTTGCCACTCATATCGCAGTTCATCATATACTTTACGCTCTCAATTGAACCGTCTTTCACAGCCTGGTCCACCATGTAGCGTGAGCCCAGCAGCCCTTGCTCCTCACCCATGAACATAACAAATTGAATCGTGCGCTTCGGGGCAAGTTTATTCGCTTTGAAAGCCCGTGCCATGTCGAGGATGGAAAAAGAACCGATGCCATTGTCAATCGCCCCGGTGGCAAGGTCCCAGGAATCCAGGTGCCCACCGATGATGATCCGCTCCTGGGGAAGCTCGGAACCAGGTAATGTGGCGATGACATTTCTGGCCTTAATCATGTCGGAATGATTCGTCATGACGATGTGTGCCTTCACATTCTTCTTGTTCTTCAAAGTTTCTTTCAAAGCCTTACCGTTTTCTTTTCCAATGCAGACGGCAGGAATCGGGATCAACTCTCCCGTTACGGATGCAGTGCCGGTGAGCAACACACCTTTGTCAACCTGGTTAAATATGATCACGCCTTTTGCACCATGGCTTAACGCAATGGCTGTCTTTTCGCTGCGGTGGAGATTGTGAGTGCCTTTTGGGGTCCCTTCCAGTAAGCCGATATACATAAAGGCGATTTTATCTTTTACAGCATTTGGGTTGTCTTCATAGTCTGCTTCAAGACCGTTGCCCATGTCAACCATCTCACCCTCCACATCTGAATGAATGGGTGAATGGCCCAAGGTTACTGCAGGGACGGTGGCGCCGTCAATGGTCACGGCAATGTCACCTCGCGACCAGGCTTCCACTTCGAATTCCTGGAACTTCACATCCTCAAAACCATACTCCTTGAATTTGCTGTACGTGTATTCTTCCGCTTTGTGGCCATTCTCGGATCCTGTTAACCGATGCCCGATCGTAGAGGTAGCCTCTTTCAATGTGGCATATCCCTGTGCATTCTGGAGTACTTCCTGGTTGACCCGGGCAAATGTTTCATGAAGAGATTCTTTCTTACTGCAGGCGGTCAAGACGAGGCAGGCTGCTCCGAAGATGACGATAAGGTTTCTCATAGTTGTTTTTGAAATGAAGGGCCAAAAGTAAGTACTAATTTCATTGAAGATGAAACAATTTATGTGAACGGGAATAGCTTACCTGTTCGTAATTCCGTCAAATCCACGGCTAATATTTTTTTGTCACGGATTGCGGAGGGTTCAATCACGGAGCATCAAATTTGAAAGGAAGCAAATGATCAACCAGCCCAAGGCAACCCATGCCCCCGCCCAAATGATCAGAAGAATAGCAATGAGAAAATAGTAGGCAGGAAATAAAAAAATTCCAATCCCAAATTTCATCGAGGCAATGAACACCGGGTCTTTGATGCTGCTTTTGATGTAATGCCATATGAACAGAGGAGGGAAATTCAAAATCCTATGAAGATAATACAAAAGACTTCTACCCCCTTTGTTATTCACCACTGCAGGAGAAACACCTGGTTGTACACCTTGCACGATGGTGGCAATCCGTGCATTCACGTCCTGTGGAAGAAGATAATCCGGTTTCGTATTCTCAAGTTCCCGAATAATTTCATCATAGCGGGAAGCATCCTCTACATGGGTGATCAAACTCTTTAACCTTTCCGCCAGATCATTTCGTAACCGGTTGGCGCCGGCAGTATCATGGATGTCATAGTAATCGTTTGCCAGGAAGGCCTTTCCAAAGATGACGCGTACTTTGCTTCTGAAATCAGGGTGACGGGAATAGTTCAAGCCCACGGGTACAATGGAGATCTTCAATTCAGGCTGTTGACGAAGCGACTCGAAAGCGATTCTTGCAAAACCTTTGCTGAGTGACCGTAGACGCCGCTGGCCGCCGTGATTCCCTTCAGGGAAAATTATTACGGCCTCATTCTTCATGAAGATTCTGCAGCATGCCTCAAATGTAGTTTGGTTTTCGACCAATGACTGTCTCCCATCACGTATGCGGTAGATGGGAATCATGTTGAGGGTGGTAAGGAACCACCGGGCAACCGGCTTTTTAAAAATGTCCGCCCGGGTCAGGGAAAAGGTGTACCTGGAATTAAAGCAAACAATCAGGAGAGCATCCATGAAGGCATTTTGGTGATTGGCTGCGAAGATGACGGGACCTGGATTAATATTTTCTGTCCCTTCAACAATTACCTTTCTGAAATAGAACTGCAAACCAATCCGTACGTAAGCGCGCAGAAAATAATACCAGAGTCGTTGCAACGCTATGCGATTTGGGTGGCGGTCGCTGTCCATAACCAAAATGTGGCAATGATCAGCCCGGAAATAAGGCCAAACACGATAAGGCCCAGGGTCACTACCCAGACACTTTCTTCATTGAAGTTTAGGCGGATGAGGTAGACATCTTGCATTGCATTAAGGTCGGGATTGTTTTGAAATAATGCATTTTTTATTATTCCACCATCATCCCCAGACCGGCTGCATGCGGATTACTTCAAGTGTTGTTCGAATAACTTGAGAATCCTCTTATACTCGTCAGTCCAACTACTTGGTTCCACAAACCCGTGATCCTCCATAGGATAGGCTGCCAACTCCCAGTTGTCTTTTCCCAACTCAATCAATCGCTGAGAGACCCGAACGGCATCCTCAAAGTGAACGTTCGTGTCAATCATGCCATGACAGATAAGAAGATGACCTTTCAGGCCATTGGCATAGTACAAGGGAGAACTCTTTGCATAGGCAATACTATCGGTGGTTGGTTCATTCAGTATATTGGAAGTGTAGCCATGATTATAGTGCGCCCAGTCTGTCACGGGGCGGAGGGCTGCACCCGCTGCAAATACATCTGGAGTGGTAAACATGCCCATCAGGGTAATGAAACCACCATACGATCCGCCATAAATGCCAATGCGTCTGGGATCGATACCATACTTTTCAGCAAGCCACTTAGCTCCATCCACATGATCGGTAAGATCTTTTCCACCCATAAAGCGATAGATACCTGTACGCCAATCACGGCCATATCCAGCGCTTCCGCGATAATCGAGATCGAGTACGGTGAAGCCCCGGTCGGTCAACAAATTGTGAAACATGTATTCACGGAAATAATTGCTCCACCATTTGTGTGCGTTCTGCAAATAGCCGGCGCCATGGACAAAGATTACGGCTGCCCCATTGGGAGTAGCAGGGCGGTAAAGACGGGTATATACCTGGGCGCCATCACGTGCGGAAAATGTTGTGACCTCCGGATCACGCCAGGAGTACGACTTGAATTCTGCAGTCAATGAGCTGGTGATCTGCTCCGCCTTGGACCCGGCTTTATTCTCCTGCAGGTATAACTCCCAGGGCTTATTGCTGTACGAAGACCGGATGGCCAGCCATTTTTCATCAGGGGACACGGAAACTTCGTTGGCTCCGGTGAATGAGGTTAGTTTTTCCCCTTTCCCTCCTGTTGCCGGTATTTTATAAAAATGCTTTTCACCGGGATGGACTTCATTGGTTGTGATATAAAATGATTTCTTGTCTTTA
>JANYHW010000234.1 GCA_025358885.1 Cytophagales bacterium
TTGATCCTGTGCTCCTTCCACCCACATCACAATGGCTTCCGCCAAATTGGACTAGAAAGGTTACAAAAAATGGATCCTGATTTGAGAGCCATTTCATTAATAAGTATATTTTTCCACTATTGTTTAAATTTTAGGAAATACCCCAATCGTAAGGAGAAATAGTTCAGTGAATTTGAACCGCTTGTGATGAATTGTTGTGAGCCGTTTAAGTCCCAACGTTTCATGATATACCCAAGGCTTATACGGTAACAAAAATCAATCTCCGTGGAAGTTGAGCTAGCTACATCGGTCGAAAGTTTAAAAAACATATTGTTCATACCAAGTTCACCACTAAAATAAAGTTTATTTGACCCATTGTTAATTAAACTAAACCTTCCACCCACTTGAAGGGCCTCGATTCCAAATTTTGATCTCACATTGATCGTGGATACGACATTGGATTTTTCAGCAAACGAAATCCCATCAATGGAAGCTATCCCGTAAAATCGTTCAGAGAATCTACAATCAAATCTAAAGGATGCACCAAACCCTGTCCCAGCGGCTAGTTTGAAATCTCCGTTTGGAAATGCTAGTTGTGGGCCAACCAGAAAACTGATTTTTTGACAATTCCCTGAAATTGCAATGAAAAGCACAGAAACTAAGAGAAATCGTAGCCACATAAGGGGAGAGGGTTCATGATGCGTTAATTTGAGTTGAAAAGCAGTGTCAAAATCTCGTTGTAACGCTCGTTGTAATTCGTTGTAACAATCTACTAAAAACGAGACAAGGAACAAAAAACAGCGCTTCAGCAAGTTTTGACATGTGTACGAATATGAACATATTTGTACATAATGGGTCACTTTTGCCCCTGAAAACCCCATTTGCGGACAGTGGGTGCATTGGCACAGTTTTTCCTCATACATCCATAACCATCCTAAACTGAACTCTTGTGAACGAAGGAAAAATCTTAATGATCGATGACGACGAGGACGTCCTCCTCGCGGCAAAAATGCTGCTCAAAAAGTATAATTACCAGGTCATCATCGAGAAGAACCCGAACAAAATTCCATTTCTCCTCAACAATGATACCTATGATGTGATCTTGCTTGATATGAACTTCAGCAAGGACACCACCAGCGGGAAGGAAGGGTTTGAATGGCTCGGCAAAATCAAGGAACGCGATCCCCAGGCCGTCGTCATTATGATCACCGCTTTTGGCGATGTGGAGATGGCCGTGCGCGCACTCAAAGATGGCGCCACTGACTTCATCCTCAAACCCTGGCAGAATGAAAAACTGATTGCCACAATATCGACAGCAATAAAACTTAAAAAATCCTATAACGAAGTCGACAAACTGCGCAAGGCAAAGCAAATGCTGGAAGAGCAGATCAGTCAGCCCTTCAGAGACATTGTTGGCAGCAGCACCGCCATGAAGGAGGTGTATACGCTGATCGATCGCGTAGCCAAGACGGATGCCAACGTACTCATCCTCGGAGAAAACGGAACCGGAAAAGAACTCGTCGCCCGCGCCATACACCAGAAATCCTTGCGCAGCGACAACTCGTTTGTTGCTGTAGATATGGGCGCTATCACGGAAACGCTCTTTGAAAGCGAACTATTCGGTCATAAGAAAGGAGCCTTCACCGATGCGCGCGAAGATCGGCCCGGCCGTTTCGAACTGGCCAACGAGGGCACGCTTTTCCTCGACGAAATCGGAAACCTCAGCATGAGTCTTCAAAGCAAACTCCTGAGTGCTCTTCAGTCAAGGAAGGTAACGCGTGTGGGCTCCAATAACGCCATCGATGTGGACATTCGCCTCATCTGCGCTACCAACATGCCTATTGAGCAAATGGTGAAAGAAGGAAAGTTCCGGCAGGATCTTTTGTACCGCATCAACACCGTTGAGGTGCGCATCCCTCCTCTCGGAGAACGGGTGGATGATATTCCTATGCTCGCCAACCACTTCCTGGATTATTATTCAAAGAAATACCGCAAAGAAGTCTTATCCATTGCACCTGAAGCCATTACAAAGCTTAAGAAGTATGCCTGGCCCGGTAACGTCCGTGAGCTTCAGCATTCCATTGAACGAGCCGTGATTATGGCGGACTCTACAACTTTACAAGAAAGTGATTTCCTGTTCAGCAGGAAGTCGGATCCTTCCTCGTCACCGGATACGCTCAATCTCGATGAGGTGGAGAAGGCCGCCGTAGTAAGGGCCCTGCACCTGCACAATGGGAATATCTCCAAGGCTGCCGATGAGCTCGGGCTTACCCGGGCGTCGTTGTATCGCAGGATGGAGAAGTATGGGTTATAAGCCGTTAGTAAAATGGCCGTGATGCCTAAACATATCCAGGAATTGTTGAATAAACCATTTGAGTTGATGAAGGACCAGATTGACTTCTATCGCCAAAACGGGTTTATCAAGTTGAAAAAGGTTTTGCCTCCGGAAGTGCTTACGTACATGGACACTGCCATATCTTCTGAGGTGACAAAACGAAATACGCAACTCCTCCCGCTTGAAAAAAGGGATACTTATGGAAAGGCCTTTCTCCAGATCATGAACTTGTGGACTACCTCTGAGGCCGTGAAAGAAATTGTTTTCAGCAAAAGACTGGCCCGTATTGCAGCTGAACTCATGGAAGTCGATGGCGTAAGGATGTACCACGACCAGGCCTTGTACAAGGAACCTTATGGTGGTTTCACACCCTGGCATGCAGATCAATATTATTGGCCACTGGCATCAGAAAAAAGCATAACCCTGTGGGCGCCACTTCAGTCCACCCCGTTGGATTGGGGTCCTCTGGAATTCAGCGCCCAAAGTAACCGGCTCGTAAAAGGCCGCGACATGAAGATCGGTGACGAAAGTCAACAGTTGCTGAATGACGTCCTGGCCACTGAAGGATTCAGGCATGTCGTCGAACCCTTTGACCTTGGCGAAGTGAGCTTCCATGCTGGATGGTTGTATCACAGGGCCGGTCCGAATAGGAGTGGACACATGCGTAAAGTCATCACGGTAATCTATATGGACAAAGAAATGAGACTTAAGGAACCGGAGCACGAAAACCAGACGCTGGATTGGGAAGTGTGGTGCCCTGGAGCCCTGGTCGGCGAGGTCATCGACACTCCTTTGAATCCTGTTCTTTACGATAAGCAGTTTGCATAACATGGCCAAACATTCAGGATAACTTACCATGGATATCAATTGGCGCTCCCCCCTGATGACACGGCTGATGATATTGGCAGGAACGCTTTGCCTGTTTAGCTGGCTTCTGGCCAAAGGCTCTTCCGTCTTCGTTTTGATTCCGCTATTGTTTGCCATCGTCTTTCAATTTATCAGGTTTGCTCACGTCACCCAGGAAGTAAACACTGCCGCACCAGACTTGACCACCATATTCTTTGAAGAGAATACCCAATCCTTCAAGACCCATTCAGAAGACGATGCGGTGAAAAATCATTGTGGGAAGATGAATGAAGCTTACAACGCTTCACGCGCGGCCAGACGGGAACGTGATTCTGACTACCAGTTTTTCCGAAACATTGTACAGCATGTGGGTATCGGATTGCTCACCTTCAAGAAAGATGGTTCGGTCCAAATCATCAACAGTGCTGCGAGGCGGCTCCTGCGGGTCAACCAGATCCAAAATATTAGTGAACTCAATGCTGCCAGTCCCACCCTCGTTGAAGCATTTCAAAAACTAAAGACAGGTGGCAGGGAATTGATTCATTTGAAAATTGGTGATGATACGGTCCAGCTTTCCGTGTTTGCCATCGAGCTGACGTTGCGAGGTGAAGAGATCAAACTAATCTCCATGAGCAACATCCAGAGCGAACTGGAAGAGAAGGAAATGGAGGCATGGCAAAATCTTGTGCGCGTGCTCACTCATGAAATTATGAATTCGGTAACACCTATTTCATCATTGGCAGGGACTGTCGAGGAAGAACTGCTGCAGTTGCTCCAGCGTGCTACGTATCAACTGAAGAAGGAAGAACTCGAGGACATGCACCTCTCTTTGCAAACGATTAGCCGCAGAAGTGCCGGGTTGATCCGCTTTGTTAAAGAGTTCCGCAACCTGACGCAGGTGCCCCAGCCGCGACTCAGTGAGATTGCCATCCAACCTCTCCTTGAGGAGATGGCCGTATTGCACAAAAAAGAGCTCAGCGATCGGGGCATTGAGATCTCGGTCCAGACAGATCCACCACAACTTACAGCATTGGCCGACAAGAACATGATCGAGCAGGTGTTGATCAACCTCATCAAGAATGCAATACAGGCATTTGATGAGCAAACGGAAAAGAAGATTGAGTTGAAAGCCTACACCAGTGAGAAGGGCAGACCAATTATCAGCGTTCGGGACAATGGACCGGGCATTGATCCGGAGGCACTCGAGAAAATATTCATCCCCTTCTTCTCAACAAAGAAGACCGGCTCAGGAATCGGGTTAAGCCTTTCCCGCCAAATAATGCGGGTCCATGAGGGCAGGATTTCGGTAAAATCGACGTTGGGAGAAGGAACGGAGTTCATGCTGAGATTCTGAGGGCTATTGCCTGTTGACTGATACTTCTACCGGGAAAAATGGCCCTCACCAAGTGGTCAATAACCTCCAGCAGGTTGATTTTCACCATTTAACATCTAACTTTAAGCCATTATCAGAAGCCTACATGCCAGACATCCAAAAGAAGATTACCTCGATACTCACCGACAAGCTTGGAATCCCTGAATCGGAAATTACCCCTGATGCCAGCTTTGTAAAAGACCTTGGGATTGATTCTCTTGATTATGCAGAACTGGTTATGGAATTTGAACAAACTTTCGATATCAAAATTCCCGATGATGACGCAGAGAAAATGCAAACCATCGGTCAGGCCGTAAAGTACATTCACGAAAAACTGGGTAAATAAATTTCAGCCCAGCTCAAATAGACTGCCGAGACGCACCATCACACTTCCTTGAGAAGCCTGAAAGGCCTGGCGGTCATCCGAATGATCGATAGGATAGTAAACCCACCTGTTCTTTTCTTCATCCCAGCACACTACAAATTTCTGATCAGAGACAAGCAGGACATCCAACTCATAAATCTCTTCCCCATTTTTGTCGACTATGCCGGTATATTGCAATAAGATGTGGCCTTTCTTTTTCAATTCACCCTGGTGGCACTCAATGCTGTCGAAGCGTATCAATAACTGCGATCCGGCATCCCAGGCCCTGAATTTAATTTTACGTGGTGTAAAGGCTGTCCGGTCTGGCATGAACGATTTCCCTTTTTGGTCTCCAAGAAATATACACGAATTCTATCTTTGGTAGTAAATCAGGCGTTGAAAAACAAGGTATTCTTCATCATCAACAAGTACTCAGGCACGGGTTTTCAATCCTCCGTTGAAGGGAGGATCATTGAAGCCTGTGCACAATACAACCTTGAAGGCACCATCGAGTATACAAATCACAAGGGTCACGCTACCGAACTTGCTCTCCGGGCAGTGACCCAGGGTTTCACCCGGGTGTTTGTTATGGGGGGCGATGGGACAGTCAATGAGGTGGCCCAGGGTCTAGTGAATACTTCAGTGGCGCTGGGCATCCTTCCAAAAGGTTCAGGGAATGGTCTTGCCCGACATCTTCAAATTCCCCTGAGGACACACCTTGCCCTCCGCCTGTTGGATAATTATAAAATAGTCACCATGGACACGATCCTTGTCAATGACAAGGTTTCGGTCAATGTCTCAGGGATCGGCTTTGATGCCCACGTGGCCGGAAAATTCGGAAAAAATGGAAAGCGCGGACTGTTGGGCTATGCAAAGTTGATACTCCAGGAGTTCCACCATTTCAAAGAATTTGAGGTGAAGGCCAGCATTGACAATGAAGTGTATGTACGCAAGTCATTCATGATTGCCGCGGCGAATTCCTCACAATTTGGAAACAATGCCCTGATAGCGCCGTCAGCCTCGGTGTGCGATGGGAAAATGGAAATCTGTTTTATTCGTAAAGTCCCGGTTAGTCAGGCGATGGGTTTCACGGCAAAGATGTTTACAGGACGCATCGATCAGTCTGCTTTTGTAGAAATAATCAGTGCCACAAGTTTTGAAGCGGAATTTTCAGACAAAATTCCTTATCACATCGATGGTGAATCTCATCCGGCGATCGAACGATTCACGGTGAAAATGCTGCCAGCATCATTGCATGTGATTGTCCCCATGTCAACGAGGAAGAAACTCTGACCCTCGCGCACTTTGCGCCTAACTCATCGGCCTTCACGATCTTCCTTCGGAATGTACCCGCAAAGGCGCGAAGGCTATACACAAATGGCATCATTGGGATAAATCACCCGCTTTGGGTTGCATCCTATTTTCAATGAATGCCGTTAAACAGTCGAACCAAACACACACACATGAAAAAACTATTCACACTAGTCATTCTGGTCTGCCTTAGCTCCTATGCCATGGGTCAGGCACTTTCGCAGCCTCCCAGCGGCGACAATCAAAAATCCCGGGTAGCACAATGGATTGGACCGGTGGAGGTGAGTATCACCTACAGCAGTCCGGATGTTCATGGGCCAAACGGTGAGGACCGCAAAGGTCACATCTGGGGCGAACTAGTACACTACGGGTATATTGACCAGGGCTTTGGTCCTGCAAAGGCAGCTCCCTGGAGGGCCGGTGCCAATGAGAATACCGTGATCAGATTTTCACATGATGTTAAAATTGAAGGCAAGGACTTGAAGGCAGGAAGTTATGGGCTATTCCTGGGTGTGGCCAAAGATGGTCCCTGGACATGGATCTTCTCAAAGAACACTTCGAGCTGGGGTAGTTTTTTCTATGATCAGAATGAGGATGCCCTGCGCGTTGATGTATCTCCACAGGACGGAGCCTATACGGAAAACCTGACCTATGGCTTTGATGATCGCAAGACAAACTCAACTATTGCCTTCCTTCAATGGGAGAACAAGAAAATACCTTTCAAAATAGAAGTACCCAATGTAAGTGATTTGTATGCATCCAAAATGCGCGATGAGTTGCGATCTTCAACAGGCTTCGATCCTCGAAATTTTTCTGCGGCTGCCGCCTTCTGCGCCACCAATAAAATCAATCTGGATGAAGCCCTGGTGTGGGCCGACAACGCCATGAACCCCAACCTTGGGGGTACAGAAGATTTCAACGCACTCAGTACCAAAGCCAATGTACTCCGTGCCATGGGTCGCACGGCTGATGCTGACGTGATGATGGACAAGGCTATCAAGATTCCGAACACGTCCGTTCAGGCAATTCATCAGTACGGACGAGGTCTGTTGGCTGCCGGACAAAAAGAAAAAGCAATGGAGGTCTTCCAGTACAATGCAAAGATGCATCACGAGGACAAGTTCACAACAAACGTTGGGTTGGCCAGGGGATATACGGCACTTGGTGACAAGAAGAATGGGATCAAGTTTTGGGAGATCGCTCTCAAAAATGTCCCCGACAACCAAAAACAGAACATGGCATTTTATGAGGGAGAGTTGAAGAAGTTGAAGTAGGGAAATAAGAATTAAGGATTAAGGATTAAGAATACTCAACAATTTTTAATTCTTAATCACTGCTGTCCGGTATAACTCTCTAC
>JANYHW010000038.1 GCA_025358885.1 Cytophagales bacterium
CATCAATTGTATGACCTGGTTCACATGATGAGTATTGATAATGCCATCCATCCCGAGGAGCAAAAATTGTGTGAGCTATTTGCTACGAAATTCGGCTACTCGAGCAATACCATTGGCGACCTGATCGCCACCGTGCGCTCTAACATCAAGAATGGTCAGGGTCACGAAGAAACCATGAAAAGGGTGGACATGCTGCTGAACTAGCGCAGCACATTAATCATCACTGATCTTATTTAATCTTATTTAATCTTATTGAGGTTGAACCAGGGCTCCAGCTAAGAATTCAAACGCCCGAACTTCCATCCAGTTTTCTTCTTTGAAGCTGAGGGAAAAGCCAGTATGTCCGCCGCGTTCCGGCGTTTCCGGAAAAACATTCTCAAGAGTTCTGGCAATTTCATAAGGGTAGCATTCCGGGGGCAAAAACGGGTCGTTGAGTGCGTTCACAATGAGAACGGGCACCATGATTTTAGGTATGTACGGAAGGGAAGCAGCCCTTTCGTAGAAATCTATGGCATCTTTAAATCCGTGCAGGGGTGCCGTGTATCGATCGTCGAATTCCTTAAAGGTACCAATGGAGTCAAATTTGCGGTAAGAGATAAGGTCGGGGAAGCGCTCAGACTTCTCTTTGATTTTCCTGGAAAGCTTTCTTAGAAAGCGGTTGAGGTAAAATCGCTTCGCTGGCCGGTCGAGCTCCCTGGCGCCCAGGTGGCATGGCACGGAGAAAGCAGCGGCGCCGTGAATGGCTATCGGCAATACTCCCTTGTTTTCTCCAAGGTATTTCAGGGTTAAACTTCCGCCCATGCTGATTCCCACCAGCACAATAGAGTCATATTGGTGACCATGAACGGCGTGTTCAACCACGGCCTTCAAATCTTCTGTTGCCCCATGATGGTAGAATCGAGGAAGACGATTCATTTCCCCGCTGCAGCTACGACAGTTCCAGGCCAGCGAATCCCAACCCCGGTGAAAGAAATACTTCGCCATGCCTTTGCTGTAATGCCTTTCGCTGCTGCCCTCCAGCCCGTGGCTTACAATCATCAGTTTCCTCGACCCACCCCGTAGCCAATCGAGATCAAGAAAATCCCCGTCAAGCAGCTCCAGTCGTTCGCGTACATAGGTTGTATTCTTAATTCTTCGAAAAGCACTTGGGACGATGGTTTCAACATGGCCGTTGAAAAGGTAGAAAGGGGCTTTGTACGCCGAGGAGGTAATCAGGGGCATATCAACTCAGCACATCGGCATAGTCTTTGACTCGATCAAAAACCGAACGCGCAAATGGACAAAGCGGCAATATTTTCAGGTTATTTTTCCTGGCATGTTCCACTGCGGCGGCCACCAGTTGTTTGCCGGCGTTCTTCCCTTTCAATGCTTCCGATACCTCGGTATGATCAATGATGATTAGCGACGGTCCGGCTTTCGAATACGTCATGAATGCCAGACGCCTGCCATCTTCCTCTATGTAGAACGAGCCCTTACTGTCTGACTCTTCCCGTTGGATATTCATTGATCATGATTTGTACCGGACACTTAATCCCGTCATGACTAAAAATAAGAATACGGCAAGCAACAATGCCAATCTCAGGGTTAATACATCAGCCAGGAGCCCTATTATAGGTGGTCCAAACAGGAATCCGGAATATCCAACGGTTGTCACCATGGCCAGGCCTACCCCGGGTGGCAGGTCCTTCGAATGGCCAGCTATGCTGTAGGCAATGGGAACGATGGCCGAAAGTCCGATGCCCACAATAAAGAGCCCTGCAATAACCGCAAAAGGATGAACAAAGATGATGGCCACCGTGAGCCCCGCTGTGGCTACTAACCCACAGACAACCATCAACGATTTGTCGCCGAAACGGACACGCGCACTGTCTCCAAACACACGTCCAATTGTCATGGCTAGTGCGAAGGCAGACAACCCCAGGGGTGCTATTGCAGGATCAGCATGCGCTATGTTTTCCATGTAATTGGTGCTCCAGTCGGCCATGGCACCTTCGCCAAGCATGCTGCAGAAAGCGATGATTCCTATACTAACCATTGCCGCATTGGGTAGCCGGAAGGCAGGTCCTTCCTTGTCTTTGATTTGGGGCTTATCATGGATCAGGTAGTAGCGCGCAACAAAGACAACAAGAAGACTCAGTGAGCTGACGGTAACAAAGTGTATGAATAATCCGGAGGTTAATTTCGTGAACAATGAACCGCCTACCGCGCCAGCCATCATACCAATGCTGAACAACGCATGGAAGGAGGTCATAATGGGTTTGCCCAATTGCTTTTCTACCATCACCGCCTGTGAATTCATGGCTACGTCCAGCATCCCGGAGGAAACGCCCAGCAGGAAAAACAAACCAATGAGTGACCAAAGATTGGGCATCCACGGAATCAACGGTATCAGGGAGCAATAGAAAAATGCAGAGAAGATGGTTATTCGTCTGCTTCCATTGCGGATAATCAACCAGCCTGTGAAGGGCATAGCCCCCAAGGCACCAATGGAGGAGGAGAGAAGCACCAACCCCACCACCCCGTCATTGATTTGGAATTGATCCTGAATCCGCGGAAGCCTGGAAAAATAGTTGGCGTGCACGAACCCATTGAGGAAGAAGATGATTTTTACGGCGAGGCGCGATGTTGACAATCGTTGTAATTATTTTCTCGAAAGGTAGCCAACAAAAAGAGGTCAACGGATGGCATGTAAGAATTTCAGGTTTTGGTTAGGAACAATCGTTTGTGCCTTTTTTTACTATGAAATCCGGATAGAGATTTTTGCACCTATTCCATTTTTTTTCTGGTGTAGTCCTTTGCTAAAAAACTAAATACGCTACTTGGCGTAAGCTACCGACCGCATCTCGCGGATCACGGTGACCTTGATCTGTCCAGGATACTGCATATCGCGCTCGATCTTCTGCGAGATTTCAAAACTCAATTGTCCGGCGCGCTCATCGGTTGCCTTTTCCGCATCGACAATCACACGCAATTCACGACCTGCCTGGATAGCGAAACATTTGTCAACGCCTTCGAAGCTCAGACCCACTTGTTCAAGTTCTTTCAACCGGCGGGTGTATTGCTCGATCACTTCACGTCTTGCACCTGGCCGCGCCCCGCTGATGGCATCGCACGCCTGCACAATCGGCGAAATGATACTCGTCATTTCAATTTCATCATGGTGCGCTCCGATGGCGTTGCACACAATCGGGTGCTCCTTGTACTTCTGTGCCAGCTCCATGCCGACGATGGCGTGGGGTTTTTCCAATTCTTCAGGCCACACTTTGCCGATATCGTGGAGCAGCCCGGCGCGCTTGGCTTGTTTCACATTCAAACCAAGTTCGGTAGCCATGATCGCACAAAGGTTTGCCACTTCGCGTGAGTGCTGCAAGAGGTTCTGTCCATAGGATGAACGGAATCGCATACGTCCGATCATTTTGATCAGCTCAGGTGCCAGGCCATTAATGCCGAGGTCCATGACGGTGCGTTCGCCAATTTCAACTACCTCATCGTCAATATTCTTTGTTGTTTTGGCCACAATCTCTTCGATGCGAGCCGGGTGGATGCGGCCATCCTGAACGAGGCGGTGGAGCGATAAGCGTGCAATCTCCCTGCGCACCGGATCAAATCCTGAGATGATGATGGCTTCCGGGGTGTCATCCACAATAAACTCTACACCGGTTGCGGCTTCCAGTGCGCGTATGTTTCTTCCTTCGCGGCCGATGATTTTTCCTTTTATATCATCGCTTTCAATGTTAAATATAGACACGGAGTTCTCCACGGCATGTTCTGTGGCTGTCCGCTGGATGGTTTCCACCACCAGTTTTTTTGCATCCTTGGTGGCGGTGAGTTTGGCCTGCTCCATGATGTCTTTAATGAAAGAGTTGGCCTTCGCCTGTGCTTCTTCCTTCATCGACTCCACCAGTTGATCGCGGGCCTGGTCTGCGGAAAGTTTAGAAATGCTTTCGAGCACCTGGACCTTTTGCTGGTTGAAGCGGTCCAGTTCTTCCTTGCGTTTCCTCACTAGTTCGTGCTGCTGGGCGAGGCTTTGCCTTTCTTCGTCCAGGTCGGCCTCCTTTCGTTTGGTTTGTTCCAGTTCCTTGGAAAGCTGGGCCTCGCGCTGTTTGATTTTCTGTTCGTTGGAAATGATCTGGTTCTTCTTGCGGTTGGCCTCGTCCTCAAACTCCTGTTTCATTTTGAGGAGTTTTTCTTTTGCCTCAAGAATTCTGTCTTTCTTGATGTTTTCAGCCTGCATCTCCGCTTCTTTGATAATCAGTTGAGCGCGGTCTTCATTTACTTGTTTGTTTCTTTTGACCTTTCGCTTGTAGAGCAAGGATCCAATCAGAAAACTAAAGGCAATGGTCAGAACAGTGCTGATCATGGCAATGGTTAGAATTTCCATATAAGCTTTTCGTTAGCGTTAAAAAATACCCCGAACGGCCGTTGCCGCTAACAGAAGAATTGGGAGAGAGGAGGAATTACAGGATAGCTTGCGAAACGAGCTGATTCAAGTGGTTTATCTTTTCAACCACTGAGGTGTCAACGGCATGCGTATCTTCTTCGGCAGCCAGTTTTTGTACCAGGCAGTCAAAGGCCGTCATGGCCAGCAAATCTTGTTTATCGTCAAGGCCGAATTGCTCACGGTATGACTTCAACTTTTCGTTGATCAGTTTGCCTGCTGCGCGCACCCGTTCTTCTTCGTGGCGCTTAACCTTCATGGGGTATTCGCGGTCGGCTATTTTGATCTTTATTGAAAGTTCGTCCATTTACGCTTTGCTTATCGACTTAAGTGAGCGATGCATTTGTCTATCTCACGGATGTAGTCATCCACTGTCTTCCTCAACTCCGAAACACTTCCGTCTTCCGGGTGAATATTATCCACAATCTTAGTGATTTTAATCTGATTCTTAAAACCTCCCAGCTGTTCGTCGCGTTGACGCAGGTGCTGTTTTAACTCTGAATTCTCAGATTTCAGGCCTGTTACTTCGTGTTTCAGGTTTTTGTGCTCATTCAGGAGAACGACCAACTTGCGCTCCAGGCCGTTGAGGTTGGTTTTGAGGACTTCTTGTTCCATGGTGTCTTGTGTAAGGGTGGGCCTTGTAGTGATTTAGGGGTATTCTATTTTCTGATTATCGCGCCGAGTCTCTGCTCAAACTCAGCCATTAATTTATTCATTGTTTTGTCAATCTCCTCGTCAGTCAAGGTTTTTGTTTCGTCCTGAAGGGTAAATCCCAACGCATACGCTTTCTTTTCGGCTGGGATATTCTCTCCCTCATATACATCAAAGGCGGTCACGCTTTTGATCAATTTTTTATCTGTCCCCATGACCATAGCACGAATCTCTTCAAATCGCACCTGCTTGTCCAATATCAACGAGAGATCACGCTTTACTTCAGGGAACTTTGTGACTTCTTGTACATCGAACTTAGGATTTGCAGATTGGAAAAGCAAATCTGTGCTCAGGTCAGCATAAAAAATTTCGTGCCGGATGCCAAAATCTTTTGCCAGGGCTGATTTCACTTTGCCAATGCGTCCTACTTCTTTCGCCTTACCCTTTATGGTAAGTCCATAGTCAAACAGGGGATCATCCAATAGCTCGTGTGAGGTGTCGGTGAACGCACACTTCTCCAGGATGTGGGATAGATGTTGTGCCAGGTCATGGTAACTTATGGGTCTTGGCTTTCCTTGCCATGTCTCTGCCTCGAAGTTGCCAGCCATATACAGGGCAAGACGCTCCTCCTCCAGGTACTTCCCCTGGTCTTGCCAGTAGATCTTGCCAAATTCATAGAACTTGAGCTCTTTCTGCTTGCGATTAAAATTAAAGGCACATGCCTCGAGACCGGTAAACAGCATGGTTTGCCTCAGGATGCCCTGCTCTTCGCTTAATTTGTTAAGCATCTCCACCGGCTTTCCGGAAAATGTGAGAGAATGCTTTTGTTGATAGGCAAGGTTAGTAAGAGAATTCGTCAGAATCTCAAAAAAACCATTAGCGACAAGCGCTTCTCCCAGGGTGCGCTTGAATTTATTAATATCTTTTTCGGGAAAATGGGCTACATAGTCGGTGCCCGCATCTTCCCTTAATTCAATATTGTTGAAACCGTAAATCCGCAGAATTTCCTCCACCACATCTGCCTCTTGTATGACATCTACCCGGTAAGGAGGCACCGAAACGGCATAAGATGTATCTGTTTTATCCAACACCTCAATTTCGAGTTGCTTGAGGATGTGAAAGATCTCTGTTCGCGGAATGATTTTTCCGATAAGCCGGTTTACGTTCTTGTCTTTGACAACAATCCTTTTGTTCTCCGCCTTGACAGGGTATACATCCACGATATCGGACGAAATAGCGCCGCCGGCAAGTTCCTTGATCATCAAGGCGGCACGTTTCAATGCATAGACGGTGATATCCGGGTCGGTGCCACGGGAGAAGCGGAAAGATGCATCCGTCTTTAGCTGGTGTTGGTTGCTGGTCCTTCGCACGTATTCGGGCGAGAAAGTGGCGCTTTCAAGAAAGATGTTCCTGGTAGAGGCTGAAATGCCTGAACGAATTCCTCCAAATACTCCGGCAATGCACATCCCTTCCTCCGCATTGCAGATCATCAAGTCATTGGCATATAATGTCCGCTCTTTGTTGTCAAGGGTCACGAATTTGGTGCCGGCTTTCAAGGTCTTTACCAGCACTTTTCGTCCTTTGATGGCATCGGCATCGAATGCATGCAGGGGTTGCCCTAGTTCATGGCAAACAAAATTGGTGATATCCACCACGTTGTTGATGGGAGTAAGACCAACAGACTGAAGTCGGTTTTTAAGCCATGCAGGTGATTCTTCCACCTTTATCCCCGAAAGGGTAATAGCAGAATATCTCGGACACGCTTCAGCGTTTTCAACCTCCACCTTGACAGGAAGAAGTTGGTTGTCAACTTTGAAAGCTTCGACCTTAGGCCATCTTATTTCCCTTTCTTTTACTGCCTTGACATCCCTCGCTACCCCTATGTGGGAAGCGGCTTCAGCCCGGTTCGGTGTTAGTCCGATTTCAAAAATATGGTCAGATTCGATTTTATAATATGCGGCAGCGGGGGTACCATTAGGAAGGTCTGTGTTTAGAACAATTATTCCGGCGTGACTATCACCTAGCCCGATTTCATCCTCCGCACAGATCATTCCTTCACTTTGCTCACCGCGGATTTTGGCATCTTTGATGGCGAATGGCTCACCCTTAAAAGGATGGATTGTCGTGCCTGGCATCGCCACAACTACTTTTTGGCCAACGGCCACATTGGGAGCCCCACACACGATGTGCAATGGGGATGACCGACCAACGTCCACCGTGGTGACGGAAAGTTTGTCGGCGTTGGCATGCTTGATACAGGTGAGAACCTCGCCAATGACAAGGCCCTTGAGTCCACCTTTCACGCTTTCGTAATGGTGGACACTTTCCACCTCCAGCCCCGTATCCGTTAAGATTTTTGCAATTCCTTCTGGGGATTCCGGCAGGTTGATGTACTCCTTAAGCCAGTTGTATGAGATGGTCATGATGAAAAATGAGCGTCAAATATAAGGTTTCAAATACATAATGGGGGAAAGATTAGAAATCCCAATCCAAACTAAGGCGGTCTTTAAGGTCTCGGAGATAAGGGTTCTTTTCAGCCAGGTGATCGAACTTATCCTTGGAGGTGTAGATCACCTTTTTATCTGAAGAGGCTTGCAGAACACCCTGAATAGTCAATTGTGAGTTCTTGAGGCGATCGCGCAGAAACTGGATGAAATCACGCCGGAAGTTTTCCAACAAAGTTTCTTCAACGGGGTTTGTAAGGGTAATTAGAATAGCGGGATAGTCAAAAATAATTTCACGTTTGAGAAACTGGTATTCCGCTGCCTGCTCCTTGCGTTGCTCGGCATATTCAGCCCAGACCTTTATCAGATTCTCCCGGGTGACTCGCTCATCAGCGAGCGCTTCCACTTGTACTGCCTTTTCCTCCTGGGCCGGTTGGACTGTCGACTTAAATAACCCGTTAAGATTGAGAGTGGTTTTGGGCCTTGTTGTTTTTGACGATGATAGCAAGGCAGCAGGATCGGGTATCAAGGCTGGCGTGGTGGGAGATTTGACTTCTGGCATAATCTCCCCGATGAGTTTGTCAGCCTTTTCGGCCACGTGCTCGTCCGTTAATTCAATTTTTTTTTTAATGCTGCCGGAGCGGCAGGTGCAGATATTTCGGTAGCCAACCCAACAGGCCCCCGGATGGCTGAGTGCAGGTGGGCCATTTTCATCAAAGCCAATTCGATGAGCAATCGCTGGTTCTTGCTCAGCTTGTAATTGATGTCGGCCTGGTTCGCAATACTAAGCCATGAGAGCAACAAAGTGTATGGGGCAGCCTGTGATTGAATTTTATATTTCTTCTTGATATTTTCAGGCACTTCCATCAACTGAACGGTGCGCTCATCCTGGGCCACCATCAGATTGCGTAAGTGTTCGCTGAGACCGACAATAAAGTTCTGTCCATCAAAGCCTTTGTGCAGGACCTCGTCAAAAAGCAGAAGTGGAACCGTAGGGTTTTCAGCAAGGAGCCCATCCACCACATTGAAATAATATTCGTAGTCCAGGATGTGAAGGTTGTTGATAACATTCTGAAATGTCACGCCTTTCCCCGAAGAGAAAGTCACCATCAAGTCGAATATTGATAGCGCGTCGCGGAGGGCGCCATCGGCTTTCTGGGCGATGAGGTGCAACGCCGCTTCTTCTGCCTCAATTCCTTCGCGGTCCGCAATCTTCTTGAGTTGCCTGGCGATATCTGATATCTGGATTCTGTTGAAATCGAATATCTGGCACCGTGACAGGATGGTGGGGATGACTTTGTGCTTTTCTGTAGTGGCCAGGATGAAAATGGCATAAGAAGGTGGTTCCTCGAGCGTCTTCAGAAATGCATTGAAGGCCGAATTGGAAAGCATGTGGACTTCATCGATGATGTAGACCTTGAACTTACCGTATTGAGGAGGATAGCGCACCTGGTCGATCAGGTTTCGGATGTCTTCCACGGTGTTGTTGGATGCGGCATCCAGTTCAAAAATGTTAAGGGAGTTGACCTCGGCTTTTTCCTCGAAGCCATTAATCATCCGTGCCACAATACGTGCACAGGTAGTCTTGCCAACACCCCGCGGGCCACAAAACAGGAGAGCCTGCGCCAGCTTGTTGCTGTCTATGGCATTTTTCAGTGTAGTGGTAATGTGGTCTTGCCCGACGACTTCTTCAAAGTCCAGAGGGCGGTATTTTCGGGCCGAAACAACAAAATTCTCCATCGGTCCGAAAGATAGTTTTTTGAAGGGAACGAAAGGCGGGTAGTGGAAAAATTGTCGGTAAAAAGTAAGTAACTGGGTTTGTGATTTTCTTTCATGCGCTAAGTAGGGAATCCAGACACCTATTCCGGTAATTCAGACAGTATCCATGAATATTGACTAAAATTTATTACCCACAAGAGGTTACCCCACCCCCCGGATTTCATCAATCCTGTATGCAAATGGATGTGGGTATGAAAAGATATATCAAATTGGCTTTTGGAGTGATGTTCGCGGCTATGGCGGTCATGGCAGCGACACAATCGATCCCCTCGGGGAATGATGCCGGAGTCGGTGGTTTGGAGAAACCATGCTATTCGGACCGCGAAGTCAAATTATTGATGAACTCGAATCATTGGTCGGAGCAGGAGGTTAAGACCATTCTTGATCTTGCCTGTCAATTCTCTCATCGGTCAGACAAAACGACCCAAAGCGGCAAAAAATGAAAAAATTGCTTTTTGTCTTCACTCTTTTGATTTCGATCTTCTCAGGAATTTCTACAGCATCAGGGGAATACGCTGTTCCCGAACTCTGCGCTATTGTGTTGAGCACAAGTTCTATGGTCCATCTATCGGAGGCAAAAAATGAAATTACCCGTGCGGAGCAGATCAAGACTCTCTGTGATGAGATCAATGTCACCAATTATATCATTGCCATTGTACAGGGATACGCTGCGCTTTTAGCCTTGCTCATTGTCGGTGTGACGCGTCAATCATCTAAAGGGGTAAAGAAATTTGAGCGAAGAATGATTCGCCTGAAAGGAAGGGTCCTTTCAGGAGTCGCCAGGGGTATTCCTTTTGAGTATACGTACAGGGCCCTCACCTTATTGTTTTTCGGGTTTAGGTTGAGGTGATGGGCCCTTTTTTTACGCTTAAGGCTTTAAATATTTTTCAGGCAACGGAAAGCCGAGACTTTCGGCACACCAGAAGACGGTGATAATGTAATAGCGTTTGCCATCGTTGAACAATTGGATACTGTTCACGCCGCGATTAGTCGCGGTTCCTTCCTTTTTTTCTCTTGTCTCGTAGGTGCTGAAAACATGAGTTAAGGTTCCGTATGATTCTGACTCACGGTGAAGTTCGCGCTCAAAGAACCCTGTGGATGCCCTTGATGTAAAAAGTGTAATATACTCTTCGGCAGTAAGGGACTTCACGGTGAGTTCACCACCATCACTCTTTCGGGTGGGAATCATTCTGGACTCGGGCTTGAACAGGTTGCGGAACCTGTCCCAATCGCGTGGTTGACCTGCATCCCCCGAAATCACTGAATAAAGTGCCGCCGTGATGGCTTCGGGACTTGTCACATCTTTTTGATAATCCAGTTGCTGGGCGGAGGCGGAGAAATATATCAGTAGCGGAAGGATAAGGTGAGCTTTCATGATAAATTGTTTTTGAGAAAGGTATAAAAAGAGGGTTAGAATCTATTATTTGATTGCGCCCCTTCAGGCTCATGATTATCTGGAGGAATGGAACGACTCCCATTTGTTACTTTTGTCATGCATGCCGGAGTCGCCCAAATATTCTGTAGTCATACCCGTATACAATCGTCCTGAAGAATTGGACGAGTTACTTCGGAGCCTGGTGAATCAGACTTTTCAAAATTTTGAGGTGATTGTTGTGGAAGATGGCTCCACCATTTCCTCGAAGGAGATTTGCACCAGGTATGAATCAGTCATTCCATTGAAATACCTGGTGAAGGAAAATACTGGTCCTGGTTCAAGCCGCAACTTTGGATTTACACATGCCCGGGGAAATTACCTGGTGGTATTTGACTCCGATTGCATTTTACCACAAGATTACTTTTCATCGGTAGAAAATTTTCTTACGAATCTTCCTGCTGATGCCTGGGGCGGCCCGGACAAGGGGCATGAGAATTTCACACCCCTACAGCAGGCCATGGCGCACACCATGTCCTCCTTTTTGACGACCGGTGGAATCCGCGGAGCAAAAAGCAGGTCAGAAAATTTTCAGCCGCGCAGTTTTAATATGGGTATCAGCCGTGCAGTACTGAACAAGATCGGCGGATTTACTTTCGACAGGCTCGCAGAAGATATCGAGCTAAGCATTCGTATGAAGAAGGCGGGGTTTCGCGTGGCCCTGATACCCGAGGCTTTTGTGTACCATAAGCGAAGGTCAACGCTCCGCCAGTTTTTTAATCAGGTCCAGGGTTTTGGAAGAGGCAGAGTCCGTGTTGGGAAAGTGCACCCCGGAGAAATTAAGTTGACGCATTGGTTTCCATTTTTCTTTTTGTGTGGCCTGGCTGGTATTCCGCTGATTGCTTTGCTAAGTCAGCAACTGGCTTTGGTCGCAGCATGGCTTCTGGCCATTTATTTGATCGCCATATTTCTTGATGGCTGGCGGGTGACAGGATCTCTTTGGGTTGGTCTGCTCAGCGTCCCCTCGGCCGTGGTTCAATTGATGGGCTATGGCCTGGGATTCGTAAAGGAATACCTGTCAGGTTCAAATCAATCGGGTTAGCACCTCTTCATTTATTTCATGTTTTCCGTCAAACATGATTTTCTCTGGTTCAATCCCCAGTAAATTGGCCAATTGATCAAACTCCTCCAGTCGCGCGCGTGTCACAAATGGGTCCTTGTCGCCGGCGACCATAATTGTCTCTTTTGGGGACAGCACTTTGCGGCCAGCAATAAAATCCATGTCAGGTGGAAACAAGCCGGCCCAAAGGATGAGTCTTTCAAAATGTATGTTCCCCAGGTAAGCCCACCGGCACACGGTGGCACAGCCTTGAGAAAAGCCGAGCAACGTGACCGGGACCTTGGGGTAAGGCTCAAGTTCTTCTTTGAAGACAGCATCGAGATATTCAATGTAGTTATCAATATCCATCAACCTGTTTTCCCTGGTCATCCATGTCGCGCCAACTTTATTGTCCGTGCGTCCCGCATCAGTCAATTCAGACAAATAGAATCGCGATAGTCCCTCCGGAGCGATTATGCAAATTTCGTGCGTGGAGAGTGGTTCAAATTTCTTTACGAAATATTGGGCGAGCTGTCCGTATCCATGGAGCACAATCCACACTTGCCTGGTATGGGCATTCAATTGTCCCAGCTTGAAATAACGTGCCTTGCATTGAAATCCGACGCTTTTTTCTTCCATGAACTTGACTAATCAAGGAGATGTGAAGAGTGGAAGCTCATCGGCAGGAGGCTGGCTGCAGAAGGACATTTCATCCATTTGCCCTCGTCCATCATCACAAGCTCAATCGGACTCTTCTGACGTTGTTCATATTCAACCAGCACCTGGCGGCATGCACCGCAGGCTGTGGCACCCGATAATTCCTTATGGTTCTTTTTGTGCGCGACCACCGCGAGCTTCATAATTTTTTTTCCGGGGAACTGAACCGCGGCGGAGTACAGTGCCACCCGCTCGGCGCACATGCACAGGGGATAGGATGCGTTTTCCTGATTGGCCCCCATTACCAGAGACCCATCTTCAAGCAGCAAGGCGGCACCTACATGGAATTTTGAATAAGGTGCATGCGACAGGTGCGTGGCTTCTTTTGCTTTGTGTACGAGGTACTTGGATTCTGAATCAAGGTCTTCCAGATGATCGAACAACGTTAATCCTTTCATATGCGCGATTTTTCTAAAGGTGGGAGGAGAAAGTTAAACCATTCCGCCGACAATGGAAAATGAATCAAAAATTCAGGATAACTTTATAAAAATATTAACGCGATGCGAAGCATTTTGGTGCTCGGTGCCGGCCGGTCTTCTTCGGCATTAATTGATCATTTGCTCCTACAGGCAGAGCGGCATGATTGGATAGTGACCGTAGGGGACCTTTCCATTGAAGCGGCCCGCAAGCGTGTCGGGAATTCATCAAAAGGTGCTGCCATTGAATTTGATATTCAACTTGGATCTTCATCGGACATCATCAAAAATTGTGACGTCGTCATTTCAGTGCTGCCCGCTGTGCTGCATCCGTTGGTGGCGAAAAAATGTCTTCAATTCAAAAAACACCTCATTACTGCCAGCTATGTCTCAGACGAAATGAGATCGTTGGATGATGACGCAAAGAAGAACGGTTTGCTGTTTCTTAATGAATGCGGACTGGATCCAGGGATAGATCATATGAGCGCCATGCAAGTGATGGACCGAATTCGCCATCAGGGTGGTGAATTAATTTCCTTTGAGTCGTTTACCGGGGGCCTGATCGCCCCTGACACTGATCCTGAGAATCCCTGGCGCTATAAGTTTACGTGGAATCCCCGGAATGTGATCATGGCGGGTCAAGGCATGGCGAAATTTCTGCAGAGCGGAGAATTCAAGTACGTTCCGTATCAGCAACTCTTCAGAAGAATAACACCTGTCACGATTCCCGACGGCGGTGAATATGAAGGATACGTTAATAGGGACTCACTTCAATACCGCGAGGCATATGGACTTCAAAAAATAAAGACGATGGTACGCGGCACGCTCCGCAACAAGGGCTTTTGCAGTGCATGGGATATTTTTGTGCAATTGGGTTGTACGGACGACACTTTTCGAATGGAAGATGTTGCGCACATGACCCACCAGGATTTTATCAATGCATTCCTGGATTATCATACGGACTGGTCTGTGGAAGAAAAAATTTCACATCGGCTTCACCTTCCCCTGGATGGTCCTGACCTTCAGAGGCTAAACTGGTCCGGACTATTCGACAATACGCCCATAGGTCTAAAAGGCGGCACACCGGCGCAACTTCTCGAACATATTTTGAACAAGCGATGGAAACTTGATCCCGAAGATCGTGACATGATTGTGATGTGGCATCGCTTTCTTTTTCTGGAAGGCGGAAAAGAGCATGAGGTCCAGGCTTCCTTTGTGGCGATGGGTGAAAACTCCACATATACAGCGATGGCAAAAACGGTAGGACTTCCATTGGCGATCGCTGCGACCCTCCTGATGCAGGATAAGATCAAGGAAAGGGGAGTCCGCATCCCCTTGAGTAAGGAGATTTATGAGCCCGTCCTGAAGGAATTGAAGGCACAAGGAATTGAATTACACGAACGTACTATCCGCTAATCAAAGAGGTCATTTTTTTCTTTGCTTTTTTCGTATTCCTCATCGGTGCTCAGGTTAAAGTCCTGGGCAGCAGCAACTGCCAATTGATCGCAGCGCTCATTTTCCGGGTGCCCTGCATGACCCTTGATCCAGACAAATTCCGGTCGGAGTTTTTTATGCAGGCCGATGTAATGTTTCCACAGATCCGCGTTGGCCTTCTTCTTGAAATCTTTCTTTTCCCAGCCCCAAACCCAGCCCTGCTTTACTGCCTCGACTACATATTTAGAATCCGAGTAGATGGTAATAGGAATTCCATGTTTGGTGATGGCTTCCAGCCCGGCAATGACGGCCATCAGCTCCATCCGGTTATTGGTGGTTAACCTGTAACCCTCACTCAGTTCTTTAGTGTGGCTACCGAATTTCAGGATCGTCCCGTACCCGCCTGGACCTGGATTACCTTGAGCGGCGCCATCGGTATAGATACGAATCATGTGGTGGTGAAATTGTTCTTAACAATTTTCACAGCAATGGCCAGTAGGATGACGCCAAATACCCTTCGCAGCACGGCAAATCCAGGCTTACCAATCTTGAGTTCAAGCCAGGTGCTTGCCCTGAGCACGATATATACGATCACCAGGTTCAGGGTAATGCCCACCAGGATATTCCATTCTTCGTAGACGGCTCGTAGGGAAAGAATGGTACTGAGGGTTCCGGCCCCTGCGATGATTGGAAAAGCAAGTGGTACAATGGATCCCGTTCCCTTAGCATCCGGATCGTCTTTGATCAGGGTAATTCCAAGAATCATTTCCATTGCGATGATGAATATGATGATCGCCCCCGCGAGAGCAAACGAGGCCACATCCAAACCAAACAGGTTGAGGATAATCTGACCAATGAAGAGAAACCCAACCATGAGAATCGCGGAGATCACTGTGGCTGTCTCTGCATGAATACGACCCTCTCTTTGCCGGATCTGGATAATCACCGGGATGGCGCCCAGGATATCGATCACGGAAAACAGGATAAGGGTGACTGAGAAAATTTCTTTATAGTCCATTGGACGCAAAGGTAAATCAAAATGGGTGGGAGTGTGTCGCTGATTTCCATCATTTGCAATTTCCCTTATCTTTGTGCTTCAGAATGAAAGTCAGAAGATTTGTATTTTATTTGATTGCCATCCTCACACTGTGTCAAGTGCTTGAGATACAATTCCTTTTCAAGGATAGGGCCATCATTTGTTATTCTTCTGACTTGCCGGAATCTTCGTCTCCCGTTGAGGAAGATGAATCCAGGGAGGCAGAAGACGAAGACGATCTTTTTTGCAACTCCGTGGCTCACCTGACCGGGGTTCAAATCTCGACACCTTCTTCATTGCCTTCCCCTTTATTCCAGTTAACGGAGCCCATCCAGTCCATTCCAGTACCTCCTCCACAGGCGTAAGTCTTTTTTCTTACAGTCCTGTTTCTTTTAACATTTAAACAACCTTTGTTATGGAGGAGAAAATCTCATTTCGTCCTATTGATCATTTGGCGCATGATGTGCGTTCATCACTTGTAGTCTTTTTGGTGGCGTTGCCACTGTGCCTTGGCATTGCATTGGCCTCCGGAGCACCTTTATTTTCCGGCTTGGTCGCCGGAGTAGTGGGAGGTGTCGTGGCGGGTTTCCTAAGCCGGTCACCCTTAAGTGTAAGTGGCCCAGCCGCCGGCCTCACAACCATTGTACTGGCATCGATAATCGAACTCGGTTCGTTTTCAATGTTTCTCACCTGTGTAGTTATTGCTGGAATGATCCAGGTTGCGATGGGCTATCTGAGGGCAGGCACCGTGGGCCATTTCTTTCCCATTGCAGTAATTAAAGGCATGCTGGCTGCCATTGGCCTCATCCTTATATTGAAACAAATACCACATGCCATCGGCTATGATGCGGACTTCGAAGGTGATGAAATTTTTTCCCAATCGGATGGTGCAAACACATTCACTGAAATCCTGTATGGGCTGCAGCACATAAGTCCAGGAGCCATTATCATTTGTGGCATTTCCCTGGCGGTGCTTTTCTTCTGGTCGCACCCCGCCTCAAAGAAGTTCAGGGGGATTAATTATTTCCCGGCTCCTTTGTTGGTGGTCGTTCTCGGTATTTCAATCAACTTCCTTTTTCAGGAATACGTGCCATTATTGGAAATCAAGCAGACCCACCTGGTTGACCTGCCTGATTTTAAGGGGATCAGGGACATCGGGCAATTCTTTATGCTACCGGATATAAGTCGATTATGGGACACGAGGCTTTATACTATCGGCGCAACGCTGGCCGTGATTGCCAGCCTGGAGACTTTGTTAAGCATCGAGGCCATTGACAAACTTGACCCACTCAAGCGAATTACCCCGTTGAATCATGAACTCAAAGCCCAGGGTATCGCCAACATGGTCTCAGGATTGCTGGGTGGACTCCCCGTAACCTCGGTTATTGTAAGGAGTTCCGCGAATGTGGATGCAGGCGCCCGCAGTAAAACTTCTGCCGTGCTTCACGGACTGTTATTGGCGTTTGTCGTGCTGACCATTCCGGGTGTCCTGGAGAAAATACCATTGGCGTCACTGGCCGGAATCCTCCTGGTTGTCGGTTATAAACTTACTCCGCCATTGTTGTATCGCGACATGTTCGTGAAAGGAATTGTGCAGTTTTTGCCATTTGTGATTACGATCCTGACTATCCTGCTTTCTAACCTGCTGGTTGGCATTTTCGTTGGGATTCTTGCGTCTGTATTTTTTGTACTCAAGACTAATTTTCACTCTGCTATTATCCTGGTGAACGAAAAAGATAAATACCTGCTGAAGTTCATTAAAGATGTCTCCTTTGTGCACAAGTCCTCCTTGCGCAACGCACTGGAAAAAATCCCCAATGACTCTATGCTTATCATCGACGGATCCAAAAGCCAGTTCCTGGACACGGATATTATTGAGACCATCGAAGACTTTGCGAAAAGTGCGCCATCGAGGAATATCATGCTCGAGATAAAGAAGGCAAATGCTGCGATGAACCCATTGCTCATAAAAGACAATGGCCCCCTCAGAAGAAATGGAACCCCAAAAGACCTTATCAAATGAAACCCTACGAAAAACTACTTCTCCACAACAAAGCGTGGGCTGCCGAACAAATTGACCGCGACCCCGAATACTTTTCACGCCTGGCGGAAATACAAACTCCTGAATTTCTCTGGATTGGATGTTCAGACAGCCGGGTACCGGCCAATGAAATAACCAATACGGCCCCGGGGGAGATATTTGTCCACCGCAACATTGCCAATCTTGTTGTTGGCAACGATATCAACTTGTTGAGCGTGCTGCAATACGCTGTACAGGTCCTGAAGGTGAAGCACATCATTGTGTGCGGTCACTATGGTTGTGGCGGCGTCAAAGCGTCGATGGGGGAAAGTGACCTGGGCACCGTTAATCAATGGCTTGAAAACATAAGAGTGACCCATCGGAAGTATCGCATCGAATTAGACGCGATGGAAGACATGCGTGCCCGCGCCGACCGGTTAAGCGAGCTTAACGTAATGGCCCAGGTGGAAAACCTTGCCAAGACCACCATTGTCACCAGGGCATGGGAGGAGGAAGTGAGGCCAACCCTTCATGGATGGATCTACAGACTTTCGGATGGTATATTGCGACAAATCATCAAAATACCTGCGCCACAGGATCGGTGAGTGATATAGTAATAATAGAAAAGCCACCTGACGATCCAGGTGGCTTTTTTTATATATAAGATCGAAGGCTTAGAAAAATATCTGGTACTGCATTACCAATTGTCCTTTGCGGTCGGAACGGACGATATCTGTACCCTGCTGCCCGTACACGGGCCGGCTTTGATAGTCCAGGGTAATTTTACTGGTGTGACCTTTGATGAGCCAGTTTACGCCGACATCATAGACATTCATCTGTTTGTCTAGTCTATCCAGTTTAGCGCTCTGTACGGTGGCATATGGCATCAAGGTGCCGTTGCCTTCACCAAACAAGTCTTTCTTCATCAGGTAGCCCACCTGGGCATAGATTTGCTGTCCTGTGCCAAACATGGGAAACGCATTACCGGTTGATCCGGCTGGATAGGGTCCAACCACCGATGTACCCGGGTTCATGGCATTATTATATCGCAGGTAGCCCGGGCCATAATCGGTGTCAAAATATCCCAGATAGGCATTGATGGCAGTGCCTTTTTCCTTATTCAAGGGGCTATCATAGAAGAGGGCAATGGACCACAGGTTCATATTGTGAAAAGTGTTGGTCACCCCATCGCCTGTCCACAGGGCATTGGCTTGGGTGATGAATCCTCCTTCAATGTTAAATACCTTTTTCTTGCCAAGGTATGTACCGGTCATATAGGGAGTTACATGGGATTCCTTGTCGAAGAAGTTCCACATAAAGAATCCCTGGTATTGCTTGTGATGACCGATTTGGGCAAAGGTTGCATTCGGACTGTTAACGACGGTGATCGGCGTTGTAATGGTACCATTGGTGGTGATGGGAAATGGATCACTAAGCACCAATCGATAATCAAACTTACCGAGCTGGCCGCGTGCATAGATGCTCAGCTTACGTGAGAACTCATCCGTCTGGTCGACCGTTGCCTGCGCAAACACGGGGACGTCCATGCTCATGATTGTGCCAATGCTGGGTTGACTGAAACGTGATAACCCGTTGGCAATGGTGAGACCACCACCCAAAACAAGTTTTTCGTTGGACTTATTGATCTTGTATTCGGCGAGGGCATCATGAAAGAAAACCTCCAGTTTACGGTTGCCGGCATTCTGCGTTTGGAAATTGAAGTTGTTCTGACCAAACTGGAAGTAGAAGAAAACGTGGTCCGTAAGCTGACCGTACAATTGCAACCTCGTTCTCCGCAATCCGATATCAAATGTCTGTGGGGCAGGTTCGCCGAGCACCTGTGTTCCAGGGTTGCTGTCGTTAAACCTAAACCAGATCTGGTTCAGGAAGGTAGCTTTCAGGTAATGACTGCCGGACTCATTGAGTTTTAGTCGGAGCTCATCGATTTCCTTGGGAGGATCCGCTTTCACAGGCTCCTGGGCATTGGCAACCCCGAAATAAGCAATCACAAGCATTGTTACCAGAAATGATTTTTTCATGTTATGATAAGATAGTGTTAGAAAAAAGGGCCGGCACTTGGCCGGCCCGGTTAAGTCATGAACCTACTGGCTGACGAACACCGCTTTTCAGCGCCGCCACAAAGTCCTCAGCAAATTTTTCCAGGAATTCAATTTCTGTAGGTTCAAGTAAATCAAGTTTCTTGTACAGCAACAATCTGTGCTTATGGCACTCGATGTGAATTTCTTCCCTGTCTTCCAGGAAGCGCACGACTGGCTCGGTAAAAAAGGCGCGGATGTCGGATTCAGATTGACCCCGGAGATAGTACTTTCTGGAGAAGTTTGGAAACTCTGCAAAGTCAATATCCTTACCACCCATCAATTCCGAGAATTTCGTACCAAAACTTTCAGGTTCCAATGCAAAATCCGGAATGGGGAGATCAGTTTCGGAAATATGCACAACGGTAACGTGGGTCTCCATACTCGCCTGTCTTGCACCTTGCACCAAAGTCATGTCAGCAACCTCAACCTTTCCGATATCGGCATATTTCGAAAGCACATTCTCTTCAAAACGAATTTTGTTTCCCTGCTGGATTGGGAATTCTTTGTACTTGGCAGCCACCCTCACATGCTGGGGATTGAAATCATACTCATTCGAGGAGGCAAATTTGCGAAGCGCAATTTGCCTTGACGTAAGACGGATTTCGATCTTGTCCGCGGCCTCCTTCATAACCTTGCGGGCGGCCAGGGGGTGACCCGAAAGTGGATTGAGATGATCAAGGTTGGCAATGGAAACATTTCCACCTGATTGATGATAGGTATCTTCAAAATGGTGGAGTTGATCCATGAACGAATGGTCTACAAACTTGGCCTGCTCAAAGTCAAACACAATATTCTTTCCAGGCTTAAGGGTGCCCCACAATTTCTTATAACCCAGGAAGTTCGAGAATGTGGCAACTCCCTTCACGTTGATCACGTAGTGATTGTCAGCCTCGTTGACAGAATAATTTGCCTTGAAGAGTTGCCCAATGGGCGCACCATTGATGATATGGAAGATGAACTTGGTGAGGATGCCGGCAAATACACCAAGCAAAAGATCTTCAGCCACGGTGACAAAGATTGTCACAAGAAAGATAACCAGCTGCTCTGATCCAATCTTATAGGTTCCGATAAATTCTTTGGGTGAAGCAAGTCTATAGGCAACAGCAATCAGCATAGCCGCCAACGCAGCGGTCGGAATCATTTCGATTACCGGAATGAGCACCAACATCGACAACAAAAGAAATAATCCATGGAAGAAGTTGGCCCATCTTGTTTTGGCTCCATTGTTAACATTGGCTGAACTACGGGCTACTTCAGAGATCATTGGCAGACCGCCCAGCAGGCCAGAAAAACCGTTGCCAACGGCCAATGCACGAAGGTCAGTGTTATAATTGGATTGCCTCTTCCATGGGTCTAGTCCATCAATAGCTTTGACGGTCAGCAGCGACTCCAGGCTGTTTACAAAAAGAAACATGAAGACATATTTCCAAAATACCCCTGTGCCGATGGCAGCAAAGCTTGCATTAAACTTGACGTCCTTCCAGAAGTCACCAATCGTCACCAGTGAGCTTGCGTGATTGGTCTTGAAGTCCATAAAAATGGCAAAGGGAATCATAATTACCAGGACAACCATGGGGGCTGGAATCTTCTTGAAAATTCCTCCCAGCATGGGTAAACCGAAAATAATGACAAGGCTCAATAATCCAATCAAAGCAATTTGGGGAGATGCATTTGCAATAAACGTAGGAATATGCGTGTACAATTGGATGGGACTAAGGCCTTTGGTAAGGTCAGCGGGCACACCAATCAAAATGGGGAATTGTTTTGCGAAAATCAGTATGCCGATGGCGGCCAACATACCATGGACTGCCGAATGAGGGAAGAAGTCGCTGAATGAGCCAAACTTCAGAATACCGAACACGAATTGGATAATGGACATTACTACCACGGCACCGCAGGCCAATTGAACTGCTGTCACACCCTCCATATTCAGGTTACCGAGGTCAGTGACAGCACCGGCACAGACGGTAATGAGTCCGGCTGCCGGGCCTTTTATAGTGAGTCGGCCACCCTGGAAAATGCTGACCACCAGGCCCCCGATCATTGCCGTGAGCACGCCCATGGCAGCAGGGAACCCGCTGGCTTTGGCTATGCCGAGGCTGAGTGGCAAGGCGAGAAGAAAGACCAGGAAACCGGAAAGTGCATCGGTTGACCAGTTTTGTTTCAGGCCTTCAAGCCCGTCTTTTGGAATTTCGAGTGTTTTCATAATCAAATCGTTTAGAGGGTATTCATTGGGTTAAGTCACTATTCAAGGGTTGCAATTTTTATGAACGGTTGGCGGTTTTGAGGCTATTCGGTTAGGATTTCTTCTTCCCCCGCACCAACTTAAGAACCCCATTCACAAAGGTGAGTGGATGAGGGGGATTACCGGGCACATATAAGTCTACCGGGTATTTGTCCAGGAAGCTCCGGTTGAGTGCCTGGCTCCCCGTGAAGATTCCTCCGCTGATGGCATCCGTTCCAGCCAGGATAAGTAGTTTGGGAGACGGCACAGCATCCCAACAGATCTGAAGTGGTCCTGCCATGTTTTCAGAAATAGGTCCTGAAATTACTACACCATCGCAATGCCGTGGAGACGCGAGAAACTCTATCCCAAACCTTCCCATATCAAAGTTTGGGTTGCCACAGGCATTCAATTCCTGTTCATCTGCATTTGAACCGGCAGCTGAAACTTCTCTGAGCTTCAGGGAACGACCGAACAGCGAACGAATTTCCTCCCTTACGGAGGTTTCATCCAGGACAATAGGACCGGTGTCGCCTTCCTTCACAATCAATAGCTCCCGCACATTAGTAGCAATCTTGTAATCGGTCGTGAATTTGATTTTATTCGGAAAGGCAAACTCACATTCTCCGCACATCACACATTTTCCCATGTCCAGACTTACGGGAGATCGTCCGATGGCGCCCGTTGGGCAAAGGGCAGTCAACGCCGCTTCATCCACCTTTTCGGTGCTGATCTCTGGCCGGCCTTTGAAGGGACCCGGTAACTGGGGTTTTGTTACATCCGGGATAAATTGTTTGCCCAACTGCCGGAGTATTCTTAAATCTTCGACGATCATATCACCTGGCATTTAAGGTTCGGTTCATAAGTATTTTTATTTGGGCAATACCTGGATTGCGTCTGTAATCATTCGAATCAGAAAATCGGGACTCATTACCCCAAAGACCAGCACAATACTGACCAGGATGAGCGGGGGAAGGGACTCCAGTGGGCTGACGTGCTCTATTACTTTTGCATTGGGATTGTTAATGAAGATCAGGGTGAAAAATTTCCTGACAATGGCGTAGACAAAAAAGCAAAGGAGAAACATCACGACAAATACAATCCACCACTCACCGGAAATCATCAGGGATTTGAACAATAGAAATTCAGTCATGAATAAACCGGATGGGGGCATGGCAACGATGGCCAGCAACCCTGCCAATAGAGCGATGCTGCCCACAGGACTCACTTTGAAATAGTTGCCACATTCTTCTTCAATTTTACTTTGGTAAGTCCGGTGCACCTGCCCGATCTGAAAGAAGAGCCCGGCTTTTGCAAACGCATGAAGAGTGAGGTGCAGAATAGCAACAAGGTATCCATTGACTCCGGTCGAGAAGGCAATCAGGATCAAACCGGCGTGCTCCATGCTGGAATAGGCCAGGATGCGCTTGAAGTTGTTTGTTTTGAGTATGAATACAGCAGCGAGGAAAAGGCTTAGCACACCCGTAATGAGCAGGACACTATTCATCCAGGCAAGGATGCTGGTGTGTGCATAGATTTGATAGAAGCGATAGATGGCGATGAAGCCCATACTCATCAACGGTCCTGAGAACATGGCACCAATGGGTGAGGGCGAACTGTCCTTGGCATCAATATCGATGGTGAAGAGTGGAACGATACCCATTTTTACGCTAAAGCCCGTGAGCACGAAAATGAAAGAGGTCTTGATCCAGCCAATGTTCATCTCGGGAGCCACACTTACCAATTCACTGATGTAGTTTGGTGTGTTATGGGCAGCGATACTAAGGAACATGATTCCGGCAAACCCAAGAGTTACGCCGATAGAACTAACAAAAAGATATTTCCAGGTGGCTTCGAGCGAAAGCTTGTCGCGGTCGTGATAGATCAATGCTGCTCCACTTAGCGTTGAAGCTTCCAGGAACGCCCACAGCATCCCAATGTGTGTCGAAAGAAAGGTGCCGCTGATGGCGGTGACAAATACGACAAAAGATGCGTTGTGAATGGCAATGACGCTAGGCGCCTGACTTCGCTTTTGCGCATAGATGATGTAGTGGATCGCGGCGAAGAAACTAATGATCAGAGTAACGAACAGGAAGATGACACCCAATGCATCCGCCTTGAAAAAATAGCCGTCTGGGTTCTCAAAACTTTGCGCTTCGTTTATAGACATAGCCGCCAGGAAGCCTATGAAAACCATTACCATTCCATGACTGACCAGCGGCCTTTGAAAGGTCAGGATAATAAGAATGGCAATGCCTGCGGCAATAAAGTAGGTCGTTACCATATCACGAATCCTTCAAGTCTTTTAATTGGTCAACATCCAAAGAGCTGAACATCTCCAGCCGGTTGATGAAGAGTCCCAGGATAAGGACCGAAGAGAATACATCGAGCAGCACGGCGAGGTTAACCGTCAGGGGCATTTCATTACCAATGGCGAGAGACAGAAGGAAGATTCCGTTCTCAATCGTGAGGTATCCCATCATGTGCGTGAAAACCTGCTTGTGGACAATGATAAGGTATAGTCCTGTGAAAATCGCGGCCATAGCACCCGTAAAATATTTGACCTGAATCTGATCGTCGTGGAGCAGATAGGAGACCAGGAAGCTCATGAAGAAGATGAAGGTGACAACGGTCAACGACACAAATCCGGGCACCACCAGCGCGACGGGCTTGTCTCCATTCTTACGGATCAACAGCCTGTGAATGAAGTAGGGAAGTACGATCACTTTCACGATCAACGTTTCGAGCAGGATTAGCAGGAGGTGGACCACGTCAATATTCTTGAGCTCTATATAGGTAATGAAGAAGAGCATGAGGCCCTGTAGGGCAATGAGGGTGTTGTACGTCCTCATCCGCTCCGCAATGGAGAGGTAAATGAGTGTTATTCCAAAGGATATGATTAGGAGGCTGATCATAAAAGCTTGTTGGTGATGATGAGCGCCACGAGAAAGGCAATGGTAGCAATAGAAGAAAGCGTAAGTATGAATTGCGGGTTCTTCTCGATTTTAAACCTCGCCCTGAATGACTCCAGTAACCCTACAACAATGGCAAACACCAGGATCACGAGGACGAAGATCAACGCGCGTATAACAATGGTCTGATGCTCCGGTAAAATGAAGTTGGCGATGAGCGCCCCGTAAATTCCGAACTTGAAGGCATTAGCGAGTTGCGTGAGTCCAAGGTCGAAGCCGCTATTATCGAGTAATATGACTTCATGGATCATGGTCAACTCAAGGTGAGTCTTTGGATCATCGACGGGCAGGCGGCTGTTTTCGATCATAGCAATCTGCACCAGGACGTAGGCCGCCAGCACCGAAAGCACGAGTGAACTTCCTGTCGTGACGTGCCAGTGGGAATAGATTCCGTAGAAGGAGTCGTAACCGGCCATAAGGGAAAATGTTCCAAACAGAATGATGAAGGCGGGTTCGGCGAGCATGGAATATAATGCTTCGCGGTTGGCACCCATGCCTTCAAATCCGCTGCCGGCATCCAAACCATTTAGTATCAGAAAAAATTTTCCCAATCCAAACAAATAGATAAATACGATCAGATCACCTTGAAAGGAGATGAGTCCACCGGAGGTGCCGAAGGGAATGAAGAACAGTCCGAAGAATATGGTGGAGAAATAGATTACCGGCGCAATTTGAAATATGATGCTTGTGGTATGGCTATATACATTCCCTTTACGCAACAGTCTGAAAATATCGTGCATAGGCTGCCACAGGCCCGGACCTTTGCGGCCGCTGGCAAGTGCTTTTGTCTTCACAACGATGCCAGGGAAGAGGAGGGAGGTAAGCAATATGAGAATGAATGGGATCATATGACGTTAGTTACTGTCAAGAGGGCCATGATTAAAATAAATCCCAACCCATACAGGATGTAGTGCTGGATCTTCCCACTTCGCAGCACAGTGAATTTCAGCATGATCTCCAAAAAGTAATGCGAAGGATTCAGGATAAGGAATTTCTCCAATTCATCTTCCTGGTGGGTTTCGTATTTCCTTTGTTCAACCGGGAAGACATCTTCTTTCTTTATGGGATGATAGTGGGTCTTCACTCCGGAGAAAAAGCCTGCCATACGATTAAGGTTGTCGGCAAATGTTGTCGAAGTATATTGATGCGCAGGAGTAAGCACTCCATATCCGCATCCCCATGTGGGGCCTCTGGCAATGATGTTCTTTTGTTGTTGGGTCCTTCTTATAAACCACACAAGCAAGACCAACAACACAAATCCACCCAGGGCAATGCTTAAAGGTTGTAAAACGGGGCCTAAAAGATCAGTTGGAATGTGGGAATCAGATGGCAAGTACATTTCAGCAATGGGTTGTAACGCGGGCATAAGCAGGAACGAACCGATGCCGATAAAAATAATGGGCAACGCAATCAGAAGCTGGGGAAGGAGCATATTAAAGGGAACCTCTTTGGCGTGCTGAGTTTTGGAAGTGCGTGCCGCGCCAAGAAAAACAACAC
>JANYHW010000060.1 GCA_025358885.1 Cytophagales bacterium
TATCAGGTCAGGAATGTTCCTACACTCATGTTATTCAAAAGTGGAAAGGTTGTTTGGAGACAGTCGGGAGTGGTGCCTTCGGCGTATTTGAAAAGAGTGATCGACCTACACAGCAACTAATCAGCCCATTTCATTTCTTCAGAAATTTAGCCCGGTCTGATCACTTGTTTTTTATTCATTCCTTTTTGATCTATTTTACTGATCAAAACCTGCCTTATGTTCAAATTCTTACGTTGGCCTCTTTACCTGATCGGATTTATTCTACTGGTCATTGCTATCGGGTATATAACATTGCAAATCAACAAACCCGGGATTCTTGAAACCCTGAACCGGGAATTGAGCGGCGGTGTCAATGGCGAATTTCATATCGGGAGACTTGACTTCACCTTTTTTGAACAATTCCCCCGATTTTCAATAGCCATCTCGGATATTTATCTGCGTGGTCTGGACTATGATATCTACCACAAAGATTTCTTTCATGCAGATAAGATTTTTGTGCACATCAAACTGGGTCATTTGTTAAAGGGCACGTTAAACCTCAATTCCATCTCTATTAAGAATGGCTCCATCTTTATTTTTCGCACGAAGGACAATTATTCCAACACGGAGGTATTTAAAAAGGCCAAGGGTGATTCTACCGCGAAGAAAAGCAATGGCTCCCTTTCCCTAAGTCTTGGAAACATCCTGTTTGAGAATACGCGTTTCACTTTTGTGGACTCCCTCAAACGAAAATCATTTGACATCAGGTTTGATAAGACCGCAACAACCATCAACACAACGGATTCATCCAGGCTGATTTCACTGATGGGAAAAATGTGGTTCGGCGGGCTGACCTTTAACCAGGACAAAGGGGGCTATCTCCCGGACGCGCCCACCAATGCGGCCCTTAATCTGGAATTCATCCCCGACCAGCAGAAAATGATTGTGCATCCATCGGTCCTTCAGTTTTCAAAGTCAAAAGTTGAGCTCAAAGGACAGTTTGATTTCAAAGCACCCGGAGCAATGTCTTTGTTTATTCATTCTGACGCCATAAACTACGGAGAAGGTCTCACCTTGGTTACCAGGGCATTGAAGGAAAAGCTATCAAAGTTCATGTTTGATACACCTTTGAAACTGGATGTCAGCCTCATCGGCAGCCTGGCCGGAGGAGCCGAGCCGGAGATTGACATTAGCTTCTCTACCTCGGGCAATCAATTCTCCAGTGGCAAGATCTCGCTCAAGGAACTGACCCTGGCCGGTTGCTTTACGAATCACGTAGACGCTTCCAGAGATCGCGATGATTTCAATTCAAGAGTTGTACTGGATACACTAATCGGCAAGCTGGCTGGCGTTCCTACCCAGGCTAGGTTGAGCATCACTAATCTGAAGGACCCATCACTTTTGCTCATATCCCGCACCAGTTTGAATCTTCCGGATCTCAATAATGAATCAGATACAACCCGACAAAGATTTCTTTCAGGACAATTTTTGGCCAATGTCCATTACCAGGGTAGACTCATGGAATACCTGAATCCGGAGACAACCGTCTATGCTGGCAAACTCAAGGGAGATGTTACCCTGACGAATGGAGCTATGGAGCTGGTATCGCAGAACAAGAAGGTGGATCAGGCCAACGTGAAAATACGATTCACGGAAAAACAAATGAGCTTTGATCAAATTGATTTGAGGGTTAATGGAAATGCAGTGAAGATCAAAGGCTTCGTCGCTGGTTTCATCCCTTTCTTTTTTCTTCCGGAGAAGAAAGGTTTTGTTCAGCTGGCAGTGTATTCTCCAAAGATCGATCTTGCCACGCTGGTGAGCAAAAAGGCCAAGAAAAAATCCAAACCATCACCGCAGAGCCGAAAGAAGATTTCAGATCTTATCGATGTGCTGGATAACAAGGTAGAATTTGTGTTTGACCTAAAGGTGGATGAGGTGGTTCAAGGTCCATTCCGCGCCACAGGAGTCTCAGGAAAAATAACCCTACTTGATCACAAATTCAAAGCAGATCCATTCCGGATGAAAGTGGCTGATGGGGACGTCAAGGTGTCCATCCGAATGAGTGAGCTCGATCAGCCAATTAACCCGGTGATGATCAAGGCGGATGTCAAAAATGCAGACATTGAAAAATTCCTCATTTCTTTCAATAATTTCTCACAGACCTCCATCAAATCGGATAACCTCAAAGGCAAGATTTCCACCTCCATTGAACTCAATGCCAACTTGGACGAGACCTTTCATATTCTTATGCCCTCGCTTGACGGAACGGTGGACCTGAAGATCAAGGATGGAATGTTGAAAGACTTTGAACCATTGCAAAACATGAGTAATTTCTTATTCAAGAAACGGGATTTCACGGAAGTTGAATTTGCAGAGATTAGCAGTCAATTTCGAATCACCGGCCCTTCCCTGGACATCAGCCGAATGGAGATTCAATCCAGTGTGTTGACGCTCTTTATTCAAGGAAGGTATTCCCTGACCGACAGTACAGACCTAAGTATTCAGGTCCCTTTGAGCAACCTCAAGAAACGTGACAAGGACTACAAGCCTGAAAATGTGGGAGTGGATGCCAAGGTCGGACCCAGCGTTTTCCTCAGGGCACGTAAAAACAAAGATGGTAAAATGGTAATCGCCTATGACCCTTTCAAGAAATTCAAAAAGAAATAGCATTCCCCTAAAAGCATACTTTCGGAATAATAAATACGCATTCGCAACGATTGCCTGATTAGTTTTCCAACTTCTTCAATTGCATCGACATGGCAAGCTTTACCGCCTCGTAGGCATTCACCAAACCTCCGGTATTGCTCAGGTCATTGAAATCGATTTTTCCGCCACCGGGTCTGCGCACTTTCATTCCTTCAAATTTTCGTGTGGACTTTTTGAGAATGTCGCGGATTTGGGTTGGAGTGAATTCAGGAAAATACGACATCAGGAGTGCGGCTACGCCTGCCGTGGCTGGACTTGACATGCTGGTTCCACTTTCATTCTTGTATTTATTTTTCCCAACCGTCGAGTAGATCTCTACCCCAGGAGCAAAGAAGTCCACACCCTTTTTCCCATAGTTGGAAAATCCTGCCACAAAGGATTCATCGCTTCCCCATGCTGAGGCGCCAACCTCCAGCCAGTTTGTTGCCTCCTTCCCATCGAGAGTGTACCGGGAAGGAAAATCCCTCTGTGTATCGATGTCCTGACCGTCATTGCCCGCCGCGTGAATAAGGAGGACACCTTTTTTTTCAGCATAACTCACCGCTTCATCCACAGCCTCTTTACCTGGGGAGTAGGACTTGCCAAAACTCATGTTGATAATTTTGGCACCATTGTCTACAGCGTACCGGATCGCATTGGCCACATCCTTGTCGCGCTCATCACCGTTGGGTGGCACAGTCCGAACGGACATGATGCGGACATTGTCGGCGATGCCTTTGATGCCAATGTCATTGCTGCGGTCTGCGCCAATGATACCCGACACGTGTGTTCCGTGCTCAGGATCTGGCCCTGTTACATCATTGTTGCCATAATATCTTTCGTTGATTTTATCATAGTTATCCCCGACAATTAGACGTGAATCATAGTCAGGATTGTAGTTGAATTCTACAATGACTTTGTAACGCGTCACGCCTTCCTCAAGTTCTGTCAACGCCTCGTCAATGTTGCCATCGTCTCCCATCTGTTTCATTATATGGGTCGTAAATCCTTTTGCGAAAGCCAGCGTCGGGTTGGTGGACTTGAAAGAATCAAGTTCCGCAAGGGTGAGGGTGTCGGTATGCAGTGTTGCCTTGAGGGTATCCACACTCATCTTCAGGTTGCTGTACATGGACCGATACAGGTCGTACTCTTTTTGATGCTGGTCGCGCTGTTTTTCGAACTTGTCCTTGATTTTCTTGTAGCTCTCGAATTCGCTTTTCTGTTTCTTGCTTACTTTATCATCCGCCACATTGGCAAACATTTTGGACAAGCGGGCATATTCGCGCGTAATTTCCCCAGTGTCTTCAGTGACGTTGCCATTCTTACCCCCGATAAAGTTCCATCCGTGAACGTCGTCGATGTAACCGTTCTTGTCGTCGTCTATGCCATTCCCTGGAATTTCTCCTGGGTTGGTCCAGATGACATTTTTCAGGTCTTCATGCTCAATATCCACACCGGTATCCACCACGGCCACGACGACCTGACGTGATGGTTGACCTTTCAGAAGGGTGTTGTAAGCCCGCTCAACGCTGGTTCCCTGAAGCTGATCAGTTTCCGGATCGAGCAGGAACCAATCGTGGGAAGGTTTTGATGGAGTTTGCGCCGACGCGCTGACACAAAATAAGAGTATGATGGCGATACGTAAGGATGGGGTATAACGAAACATAGAATTTATGAGCGACGGGTTGACATAATCGTCGGCAAAATACAGGCCAGCTATACCAATAGGAAGAAATAGTTAAAAAGATGGGAAAATATTACCTGGGACGGCTCCACAGGGAGAACGAACGGCGCAATCCAGCGCAGCCTCCGACATTTACACCATAAACCAGCAAGCCATGGTACACTTTAGCCTAATCGCCGTAGTTGTTTTTTACAGCCTTTTCTTCTATTTCGTTGCGTCTGTCCTTAAAAAAGAAGCCTACCGCGAACATCACCAGATGGCTTGATTCCTCAAGAATTTTCCTTCCAAATGTGGTACCTTTATCCTTCCGAGAGGATTAAGGAATATGAAAATCAGGATCGCCCTATCTTTACTGGCATCACTACTTATTCCATCATTAATATTTGCTCAAACGGGCGTCCCGCGTATTGTTGTCAATGCGCTGGGCCATTCAGCCAAAGTTGAAAACCTGCTGTTCTCACCTTCCGGTGAGCAACTCATCAGCGTGTCGGATGATAAAACCGTACGCATATGGAACGCATCCAACGCAGAAGTCCTAAAGAAATTTGAATCCCAGATAGGCGACGGACCTGAAGGGATGCTCTACGCTTCAGCCATATCACCCAATGGGAAACTGTTGGCGGTAGCAGGTTACCCGGTAGCCACAGAAAAGGAAAATTATATTGTAATCATTGACCTTCAAAAGGGCACACAGGTTAGTGTTGCTGTTGGTCATACCAATGTGATCAACAGTCTTGAGTTTTCAAGTACAGGCAACATGCTTGTAAGCGGCTCGGATGATGGTTCGGTCAAAGTATGGAGGGTGGACCCGGTAACATCCCTGACGATGATGTTGTCCATACCTGTAGGAGGGCCGGTTAAATCTCTGTCTATGAATTCCAAAACGCTTGACCTGGCCGTCGCCGTGGAGGGCAAAACTGATTTGTTTGTGTATGGATTGGCGGGTATTGAAAAAGGAGTAATCAAAGCATCTCCTCGCATTTGGAAGAAGCACAAAGGAGAGATCAATAAGTTGTCTTATGCGCCAGATGGAACCTTTCTTGCCTCGAGCAGTATCACCAACGAATTCTTTGTCTGGCGCCTTGACGGTTCCATCGAAAAGGAGTTTGAGAGCAACCATGTTATCAATGCGATTGCTTTCTCTTATGATTCAAAAATCCTCGTGGCCCTGGATGTGACCGGCCACGGTGTCAGCTATGGACTACCAGCTGGAAATAAATTCACCGACTTTAATGGGCATGACAATGCTGTATTTAGTGCGGCTTTCTCACCTGCAGGTGATGGCAGTTACATCGTGGCATCTGCCGGCGGAAACAATAATGAGATCTTTTTGTGGAACCCCATCAACGGCAAGACAATACGAAAAATAAAGGGAAAGGGATCAGCCATTCACGACCTGGCATTTGGTTCCGGCATGGAATTATTTATTTCGAAGGAGAACAAGGCAAATGATTTCAAAGCAAGTTTTAACCTTGGAAATTTCACCGTCAACCGGAACCCGGCCAAGTACACTCCGCCGCCAAAGGACCCGAATGCAGGCATACGCCCGGTTAATGAATCTATGCTCAGCCTACCCAAGAACAAGGTGATACAAAATGAGCCGGCTGTTGATGGTCGCATCCTGGATTATCAAACGACATCGGATGGCAATGTGGTGGTGGCCAGTGACTATTCTTTGAAGATGTACGACCGCAGTGGATTGCTCATGAAGGAATTCGTTGGTCACTCCGGTGAAGTGCATGCTGTCGCCTTGAGTGCCGATGGCCGCTACATGGTTTCCGGAGGAGAAGACCAGTTGATTATTATTTGGAAGTTGTCGGAATCAGGAGCAGCACCGAGTCTGCGCACCGCATTCCCCGACGAAAATTGGGCAAGGTACTTTTCGGCGCTCCCTATCGATTCCCTCACAAAGGAACCAAGCAAGAAAGCCTGGGAGGATGTGATTGCTTTCCTGAAAGCCAATGGTGACAAGACATACAAAGGCATTGAAGAAGTCTACAAGAACCTGGGAGAAACGGTGTTGCCATTTGCCACCCTCTTCCTCACCGATGATTTCGAATGGGTATGTTGGACACCCAAGGGATATTTTAACTGCACGTCTTCTGGCAGTCAGTATTTTGGGTGGCACATCAATCGGGGCATTCGCACGCTCGCGGATTTCTATACAGCGGAACAGTATTTTGAAATACTTTTCCGCCCCAAGCAAATGGAAAAAAGCATGCTGCAGGGGAAGCGTGTGGAGGAAATACTCAAGGAAGAGGGTGAACGCATTTTTGACCTTGGCCGCCTGCATCGCCCATCGGCAGGACTATTTGACCCTTATGGTCTGATCAGCAGCAGCCAGGTGAAATTTAAGGATGCCAAACTCGTCACAACCAAACAAACCCTTCCCTTGAATGTCGAAATCACTGACGGTGGGGGTGGAGTGAAAGAGGTGAATATTTATCACAATGATAAATTGGTGATCACCGACCATGAAGTACAGACAAAAGGAGAAGGTGAAAAGGTAACAAAGACGTACACCGTGGATGTTACCAACGATGACAATGAATACAAGGTCATCGTCTTGAATTATCAGAAAATTGAATCGCGACCGGAAGTCATCCACATTGAATATGTTGGCGAACTGATGGCGACCTCATCCCTTCATATCCTGGCCGTGGGAATAAACACCTACATGAATTCCGCCTATAACCTGAACTACGCACAGCCCGACGCAAAGGCATTCGTAGACAAACTTACATCAAGCTCTAACGAAAGAATTTTTAAGTCCATAGAAAAAGTGGAAATCTATAATGAGCAGGCAACAAAGGAAAACATTATCAAAGGATTCAAGTCCATTATTGATAAGGCAAAGCCGGAAGATGTCTTTGTATTTTTTTATGCTGGTCACGGCAGCCTGGATGAGGAACATAAAGACAAAGACGGTGACAGCCCATTCTATTTTGTGCCCACAGATATCACTAAACTTTATGGCGACCCCGAACAACTTCAGAAAAGAGGTCTTTCTGGCTCGGAACTCCGCACCTATCTTACTCAGATCAAATCCACCAAGCAGATTGTCCTCATGGATGCATGTCATTCAGGCGGAGCCTTGAAGGGGATGAATGTGCGTGCCGTGGCAAGTGATGAAAAGGCCATCGTGCAATTGGCACGCAGTTCAGGCGTGGTATGGATTGCCTCCTCGGGCAGCAAACAGTTTGCAACCGAATTTGATGTATTGAAGCACGGTGTATTTACCTATGCACTCCTGGAAGCCCTTGATGGAAAGAATGACAACGGCGACAATAAAGTGACCGTGAACGAACTCAAACTATTCATGGAGGAGCGGGTGCCGGAGTTGACGAAACAGTATGGAGGTCTGGCACAATACCCAACGGGCTATATCAATGGAAATGACTTTCCGATAGCCGTTATCATCAAGAACTAAGGCTACTTCCTTTTGGGTTTTTTCCTGCTGCTTGAGGGTCTCCGTGATTTTGTGTACGATTTCTTGGCCGAGGATTTTTGGCCACCGGATAACTTGGATACATTCTGATAACGCTTATTGGGAGAGAATGCAGCCACGCGTTTTTGCGCCTTAGAGAGTTGCTTGGATGTACGGCCACCTGCAGTCTTCTTTACCCCAGATGTGTTAAGCGTCTTTCTACGGTAGGACATCGAATTCTTGTAATCCGAATTATATTTTTTTGGCGTTTCCTTCACGGCGAAATCAAGGCGCAGGGTTAATTCATTTGATGAGCCGGTAAATCCCCCTACACTCCCAAGAATCATCTCGCGTGAATAACCCACCAGCATCCCTTTCGTTAGCTTGAATCCCAGCGATCCGCTGAAGACCGCCCCATTGCGCACCGCCGCACCGGCAATAATCTTTTCGTTATAGGTATAATAGGCACCAAGGTCGATGGTCTGGTTGCTCTCTGAAAACTTTCTGATCGAGACATAAGGCTCAAACAAATCCGTTCCGCCCCGCACAGGCAGGGTACCCTGTGCATAGGCCGAGTAATAATTGGATATTGAACGTGCGTCCTTGCTCTGGAATACCGCAGTCGAGAGGCGATTTGCCGCAAGACCAGCCTTGAAGAGCCGGCTTTCGTACACCATTCCAAAGGAAAAATCTGGTTTTGTAACACCCGTATTATATCTCTGCAGCACCACATCATCGGTCACCAGCGTGAGATCGGTCAACTTCATCATATTGTATTCCGTACTCACACCCATGGAGAGTTTACTGAAAGGAGTAATCTGCACGTGATAGGCGAACGCTCCGGAAAAGTAGGTGTTGTTTAGCACATTGACTTTTTCCTGGAAGGCATTAACCCCCACGCCAAACCTTCCGCCGGCGATTGGTGTCTGAAAACTTGCATAATTATCGACCGGGGAACCTTCTACATTGGAGTAGTTCGCCCGGTGCGACAATGTCAGTGAGCCAAAGGATTGACCTGCCATCGCAGGATTATACATGAATGAGTTGGTGAGCTTCTGGCTGAATAATGGAATATCCTGCGCAGAGGAAATGCCTGCACAAAAGAGGAAAAAACTTACGGACAGTAAAAATCTCTTCATTCCTTCATTTTAAGACCGTCACCATTTGCGACACCTTTTGTTTCACTCCATTGCTGGTGTACTCCACCACACATACATAGTTGCCAATGCCTAGGGTGGCAAAGTCAAATCCTTCCTGGCTTGGACTCGTCGTGGCAAAATTCTTGAAGTTAGTCCACGTCTTTACGGGGACACCGTATCGGTCAAGCAGCGAGACTTTGTTCTCGGGGAATAATTCTATATCAGAAATCTGTAATACATTATTTCGTGTATCATCGTCGGTTGGCGTAATAACATTCACCACTTTTACTTCCACTTTTTCTGATTTTCCCAGCGAATATATTTTTCCTTTGGAGGAAATATTGTTGCGCACATTTACAAACGGTGAAATGTATTGTCCGCCAATATTGGTAAGGTTGCCGTCAGTGTCTAATTCCAGTACAACGGGCGCACCCGGGGTCCCGGTCTGAAGGAAGGTGTCCGTCCCCAGTGTACTGACTTTCAGAGGGCTTCCTGAAAAGTTGCCGGCCCTCACTATAAACTGCCAATAATGGTCAACAAAGATGTCGGAAACATCGATGGGCTTTTGACTGGCTAAGTTTGGATCGCCTTTAATAACTTCGAAACCCAGGAGAGTGGTGGCATCAGTCACCTTGTCGAAGATCACAGGGAAATATCCGTCGATATTGCCAATCGGGTAGGTACGCGAGCCCGTACCCTGCATGAAAAGTTGCCCTTCAATGTAGGAATCAATTGAGCCTGTGGCGATATCATTTGCACCTGTATAGGTGAGCGATGCGGTTGGAGGCACAATAATTAGTCCCCTCACCAGTTTCAAAGACGTGCTGATCGTCCACGACCCGCTGAGTGTCCAGTTGCCCAAGCCTCGAATGCCCAGACCACGGAGGGTGATCGGACTTGTTGTGGTAAGAGACGATGCCGAGGGACCTGTAATGACAAGATCAATGTTGCTGAAATCTGCGAGGCTGCTCTGGTTGTTAATGCTTGCATTGGTAACAATGGTTGTTCTTGGATTGGCCACGATCGAAGTCCCGCTGGAAATTGTAGTTTGAGCCGAGGCAAATTGGCCGGCGACCATGAGCAGAATACACAATAGAAATCTGCAGGATTGTTTCACGACAGTGGCCCTCCCAGGATTCTATGTATCGGTTTCATCACGCTATGCATCAGCATGACCATCAAGGTTTATAGCAAAGGGTAACTCGAACGGGCCGGTTTCTGATATTGGGTGATGAGAATGGCGCGGAATCCACGTTGATAATGAACAGACTGGTCCCCGTTACGAAATAGGTAAATGCGTAGGTTGGAAACCCCGTTCGCAAATACATGGGGGGAATTAGTTCGCTCGCCACATCCAGTACAAAGACGCTCATAAAGACAATCTTCGACTGGTCAACCGGCAATGCGATGACCACATTACCGTCCACAACACCGGAGGTGGTCCCGGTTAATTCAATAAATTGCACAGCGGGTGAGCTTGATCCCAATGTTACAAAGCCAGTGACAGCTTCGTCACCATTCACGGTGCTGCCTGTGGTTGTAAGAGCCCCGGTCGAAGTAGTTCCAAGGGTTGTGGTCCCGGAACTAAGCGAACCGGTTGTCGTAAGATTTTGAGCTCCAAAATTTCCCGAAGTGCTCACGGTTATGGCGCCAGCTGCACTAGTAACACTAATGCCTGTCCCTGAGCTAAGTGTAGATTGGGTGTATCCTGCACCATTGCCGATGAGCAGTTGGCCAGATGCAGGCGCAGTCGTTACCCCTGTGCCTCCCCGGGCCACCGGCAATGTTCCGGATGAAATATTTGATGCCCCCAGGTTAGTGATACCGGAGCCATTTCCTGAAAAACTTACCGACGCAGTGATGTTTGCTGCATTCATATTGCCAGTTGTTCCAATATTGATATTTGCGGCCAAGTCATTCGCTGTAATTGTGCCATCCAAAATTTTTCCCGTGGTCACCGCATTGTTGGCTATGGTCGGGCCGGGAAAGGTTCCTGTCAAGTCGCCACTTGCACTCACCCCTGCAATGGAGAACGGTGCCCACGAGAGTGTTCCCGAGCCGTTGTTTTGCAGGGAGCCTGACGCATTTGCCGGCCACGTGAGACCTGCAATCTTTTCACTGTTGTCGACGATGTTATTGGCATTGGTATCATAGGTTGACTTAAGCATGTCCCCCGCGCCGGTCAGAGTTCCAGGCTCCCAACTGGAGGTGACGGCATTCCATTTTAGATATTGGCCTGCCGTTGGCGCTGTGCCAGTTGATGAAGTCCATTTCGTTCCATCCCACATTAATAATTGTCCACCTGTGGTGGGTACTGCTGACGCAAGCGCGATAGAGGCGGTGCCGGCAGGGTCGATAGAAACTGTGTTTCCTGAAATTTTGAGCAAGGTGGCTGAGCCTCCCGTTCCGGTGCCCACGGCAACCCAGGTGCCATTATTGTAATAGAGTGTATTGTCGGCGCTGTTGTAGACCACCATCCCTTTTGCCGGTGTCGAAACGGCCGTCGTATTGGTGACGAGAGGGACAATGAGGCCCTGCTTGCCGTCGCCGATCAGCCACAGCACCGCGTTTGGATCTGGGGTAGGGATCGCAGTGGGAGATGTAGAGCCGATCACCACACTTTGTTGTGCGCGGAGCATCATGGCCGGGCCCATCAACGCAAAAAGGACGAGTGTCGCTTTTATCATGGGAAGTTTCATAAAGAACGAAGCAGATTTTGTGAAATAAATATACGCTTTTAATAAGATGTGGAAGGGAAAAGTCACCCAGCTGAAAGATGAATAGCCATAGCGGTTGGCCGGTAATGAAAAGCTTTTTACCTTTGGCGCCCCTGCAAAACAGATCTGCCCGGGTGGTGAAATTGGTAGACACGTACGTTTGAGGGGCGTATGCCGTAAGGTATGCTGGTTCGAGTCCAGTCCCGGGCACAAGACCTCCCCCTGGCCTTCTCTCATTGGGAGAGGGAAGAGGAATTGCCGAAGTGGTGAAATTGGTAGACACGCACGTTTCAGGGGCGTGTGCCGCAAGGTATGCGGGTTCGAGTCCCGCCTTCGGCACTTTTAATAACCCAGCTATATACTAGTTGGGTTATTGTAAGTGCCGAAGGCGGGACTCGAACCCGCATACCTTGCGGCACACGCCCCTGAAACGTGCGTGTCTAC
>JANYHW010000122.1 GCA_025358885.1 Cytophagales bacterium
GGTGAAATCAAAAACGACCGGGAAGAAGCACTTGCACTCCTCACATCAATCGCGAAGAAAAAAGGAATCCTAAAATCTGAATTAAACCCTTAATGTGAACATGAAAAAATTAGTATTTGTACCTGTATTTCTACTGCTGGGCATTGGTCTTATGAACGGCCAGTCAAAGAAGAACACACCCACACAAACGACCAGCCAACCACAAGATAAGGTGGAGAAGAAGCCCGAGCAGACGAGCAGCAATGTGTTGCTTGAGCATTTTGTGCGCAAGAGAGCTGTGGCTTCACGCTGGAACGATTTTGACGTCGTGAAAGATGCACTTTATGATATGATCATCGAAGACCCTGCGAACGATTCACTGATCGCTCAGTTGGCGTACATTTACTACGAAAATCAAAAGTACCCATCTTGTGTACTCATTTGCCAGGATCTTCTTGCTCGAAATCCAAAGAATGTTCAGGCATTGGAAATGTCAGCCGTAAGTTATGAGAACCTGAGTATACTGGATCGTTCACTGCAGAGTTATGAAAGCCTATTCCTGCTCACCAACAACAGTTCCACGTTGTACAAAATGGCCTTCCTTCAGTATGAACTAAAGCGTTATCCGGAGAGTATCACCAATGCAGACATCCTTATAGCAAAACCGGATGCAGATACGTTAAAGGTGGTGTTCAACGACAAAGACAACAAGTCTAAAGAATATCCGGTAAGGGTGGCTTTGCTGAACCTGAAGGGAATGGTGTATAAGGACCAGGCCGACAAGGTGAATGCTAAGAAATTCTTCGAAGAAGCCCTCAAAATTGCCCCGGATTTCCAGCCCGCCAAGGTCAATTTGGATGCCTTAAAGTGATGCAACCTTTCGCACCACGTGCTGTCTTTAATGCTTGAGACCATGGGCTTGGAGGCTGCGAGAGTGCATATTCATGGAGAAATCATTGAACGCTGCCGGCAAGGGGACCGGGATGCGCACTATCAGCTGTATAAACTCTATTCAAAGAGCATGTACAACATTGGGTATCGGATTGTGAATAATGAGGCAGAGGCAGAGGACGTCCTCCAGGAGGCCTTTATAAGTGCTTTCAGAAGCCTCGAGCATTACCGGGGTGATGCGTCATTTGGTTCCTGGCTCAAGCGCATTGTTGTCAATAAGGCCATCAACGTGCTGAAAGGACGAAAAACGGAATCACTGCCCGATGATGATGAGTTTGATGTCGCTGAGGAAATATGGTCAGAAGAGGAATTTCCCTTTTCTGTGGGTGAAGTAAAAAAGGCGGTTGAACAGCTTCCGGACGGTTATCGGTCTGTACTGTCCCTTTATTTGCTGGAGGGTTACGACCATAGTGAAATTGCCGAAATACTCGGTATTTCAGAATCGACGTCGAAGTCGCAATTTAACAGATCGAAAAAGAAGCTCCGGGATATCCTGGAAGGAGGTACAATATGAAAAGAGATGCATTGAACAAAATGGTCGATGGCCACCGTGAGCAATGGGATGATAAACAACCCAACTCCCGAATTTGGGAACGAATTTCTTTTGCCTTTTTTGGTAGCAAGCAATCTACTCCCTGGAACTCTGTTGCCCTGTGGAGAGCTGCCGCTATTCTTCTATTTGGCTTCTCAGCATACCTGCTGTACTCCCAGCAAACTGGGCAGCCCAAGCCCCAGCTCGCCCAACAGGAGTTTATGGATGTGGAAAGCTTTTATGCCTCACAAATCTCAGAGAAAGTGAAATGGATATCCAATGAGGGCCGTTTCGTGGATGATTCATTTACCCAGGACCTACAAAAGCTGGAAGCGATGTACACGGTGCTATCAGATGAGTTGAAGAAGCAGCCCTCAGAAAAAGTGAAGGATGCTTTGGTGCTGAACATGCTGGTAAGAATTGACTTGCTTAACCAGCAAATCCAAAAACTGGAGGAGTCCAAGCCAAGTATCAAGCCGGGTTCTGCGATCTAGAACTAGAAATCTTCTTCGCTCTTGAGTTCAATTAGTTCCTTGTTTGAATCCAGGATTTTTCCTTCCTCACATTTCAGTACCCTGTTTGGAAATTTTCTGATCAACCCGTAACTGTGTGTTGCCATGAGTATGGCTGTTCCACTGCGGTTGATTTGTTGAAAAACCTTAAGGATGCCTGATGAAACTTCCGGATCAAGATTTCCGGTGGGTTCGTCGGCAATGAGAATCTGTGGCTCATTCAACAGTGCCCTGGCGATCACCACCCGCTGCTGCTCGCCACCCGACAATTGGTGGGGCATTTTTTTCTCCACCGACCCTAGCCCTACTTGCATGAGGACATCCACAAGCCTGCTTTTCATCTTCAGGCTGTCCCTCCAGCCGGTAGCTCGCATCACAAAGCTGAGATTGTCTGCTACTGTACGATCCGGAAAGAGTTGAAAATCCTGAAAGATGATGCCAATCTTTCTACGAAGGAGGGGCACTTGTTTGGATTTGATTCCGCGAATAGTAAATCCTGATACATCAATGTCCCCGAGCCGCAAAGGTAAATCCGCATAAAGGGTCTTCAAGAGAGAAGATTTTCCGGAGCCGGTTCGGCCAACAAGAAAAACAAAATCACCTTTCTCAATATCAAAGTTCAAACTATGGAGAACAGCCTGGTTACCTTGAAAAATGCTGACATCCTTTACGCGAACTACCGGGTCGGAAGAAAACATAAGGTTGATTTAACCATTGACTTTTTTGTGGTCTGCCAGAAACTTAGCCAATCCCGCATCTGTCAACGGGTGGTTGAGCAGGTCGGTGATAACTTTCAATGGACAAGTGGCGACATCCGCACCAATCTCGGCACATTTTATTAGATGTATAGTGTGGCGAATGCTGGCGGCGAGTATTTCAGTCCCAAAGCTGTAGTTATCATAAATGGTCCGCATCTGTGCAATAAGTTCAATGCCATCCTGTGATATATCGTCAAGTCGACCTATGAAAGGGGAGACATAGGAGGCACCTGCCTTGGCGGCCAAGATCGCCTGACCGGCGGAGAATACGAGCGTGCAGTTTGTTCGAATGCCTTCACTGGTGAATCTCTTTATCGCCTTTATCCCATCCTTTATCATTGGGGCCTTGACAACTATTTTGCTATCGATCTTGGCAAGTTCGCGGCCTTCACGGAGGATGCCTTCAAGGTCGGTGGCGATTACCTCGGCACTTACATTCCCATCTACAATATTACAAATGGCTTTGTAGTGCGCACGGATATTGACTTCTCCTTTTATTCCTTCCTTGGCCATCAGGGAAGGATTGGTGGTTACACCATCCAACACACCGAGGTCATAGGCTTCTTTTATTTCATTGAGATTTGCCGTATCGATAAAGAATTTCATGAGGAGAATATTTTGTTCGTAAATCTACACTTTAGAAATCATTGCAGCTGAAAAAGCGGGGGAGTTTTTGAG
>JANYHW010000101.1 GCA_025358885.1 Cytophagales bacterium
CCTATAAAAACTATAAACGACCCCGCACGATGATGCTGTTGCTGCAAGGTGAAAAGGGTCTTTGACTTGAGGGCAATATCTCCCGTGAATTTCCACTTTCCCTTTTGCAAACTGGAGTCTGCCGAGGCGATGAACCAGTCCCTCACCACAGGGTCCTCAGAATAGCCAAATCGTTTTTTTTCTTCTTCACGTTTCCGCTTGTCAGCAATCTGCAGACGTTCATCCTTACTGATTTTTCGTTTTAGCGAGGCTTCCAATTCTGAGTACGCGGGAAGAGGAATCTTTTTTTCCAACCGAACAATGTGCCAGCCATAAGCCGATCTGAATGGGTCTGAAATTTCACCTGGAGAATGAAGTGAAAATGCTACACCTTCAAATTCCGGTACACCCGGCAGTGCACCCACGCCAAAAGGGCGCAGCCTTCCCCCGGAGTTTTTTGTGGCCGGGTCTTCTGAATATTCCTTGCAGACCTCATCCCAATTCCGTCCGCCGCGGAGTTGTTCGTCGAGTTCAAAAATCTTGCTCTTGACTTTTTTCTCATCTGCGGTTCCGGTGCGGAGCATAATGTGTGATACTTCCACCTCACCACTTGCAGGTCTCCTTCCAGTCAGCTTCAAAAGATGGTAGCCAAACCGCGTGCGTACCGGTTGCGATATCTCACCGACTTTCATCGCATAAGCTGCCTGCTCAAAAGGATACACCATTTGCAAGGCTGTAAAATATCCCAGGTCGCCGCCATTTCCTTTTGCAGAAGGATCTTCTGAGGTTTCCTTCGCTATCTTGACAAATTCCTCACCACCCAAAATTCTCTCCCGAATCGATTTGATTTTGAGAAATGCAGCCAATGTGTCTGCAGGCGCCGCATCCTGTTTTAGTGTGATCAAAATGTGTGAAACCCTCACCTCTTCATTCAATCGTTCATAGGCCTCTTGCGTCAATCGGTCAAGTTCAGCTTTTTCGGCCGTATAGGGTTTCTTTAGCTCAGCTTTGTAGGTTCTGAATTCCTTTATGAAAGCGGCTGTGGTATCCAGACCACGGGCCCTGGCTTCAGTGACCTTCAACTTGAAATTGATCAGGAGGTCAATGTATTCATTCACCTTGACCGGTGTAAAGTCTTCCTTCTTAAGATGATTTTTCCTATACAGGTAGACAAATTCGTCTGTGCTGATTTCAGTTTCTTTAATCGAAAAAAGTGTTAAGGGCTTTGGGCTTTGTTTTACCGATTGGCCATTGGCAAGCCCTGTGAAGAGTAAAGAAATGATGAATCCGCTAAATCGCACGCTTTCTGACAGTTAGAACGTGCAAAAATACGAGGTATGGCCGGATAGCCAAAAAAGGATCAAGCTACTTGCTTAGTAAGTCGGCAGACGTTCCGGCCATTGCGTTTGACATAAAGCACTTCATCCATAATGGATTTTACAAGCCGTATCCCAAGGCCACCTTTTCGTTTCTCATGAATAAGGTTGTCAATTTTGGGTTCCTGGAAACGGTTAATGTCAAACATCTCTCCATCATCCATGATCTCAAAGACTACCTTTCCTTTTTGAGGCACATCAATACTCATCTCCAGTCGATGATCGGGGTTACAATGGTGGGCATGGATCATCAGGTTCGAGCACATCTCATCAAGTGCCAAAATGATTTCATTCAACACGACATCAGAGGCAACATGGCTCCGCAGCGACTTGCGGACGAAGTCACGCATGCCCTTAAGATTCTCCAGGCTGCAGCCGATGCTATACTGATAACTCATTTAACATTTTCTTTGCGTCCTGCTTGTTGAGGCTGATGTGGAGAAGATCAGCCAGGCCAAGTATCTGAAATGTGTTGGCAACCTTCTCTTTCATCCCGAACAATACCATTTTAATCTTCTTATCCTGAAACTCCTCGATGTAGGACATGAAGACCCCCAGGCCTGCCGAAGAGATATACTCCAATGCACTGCAATCCACCAGAATTCTGGTTGAGCCCTCCCCTACACTCTTGGCAATGGCAAGGTCGAGTTCGATGGAGGAACTCGCATCAATTTCGCCGATAACGGCCAAAATATCGGCTCCATCTTCCTGTAATCGCTTGATGTGCACCATAAGATTTTAACGTATTTGGTTTCTGAATGTTCTTTTTGCTATAGAAACTTCACAATCATGGTTGTGTAGTCGTCATCAATTTCCTCTGTTCCCGTATATGCGTATAACTTCTTGATCAGGTGATCCTGAATTTCTTTGGGATTGCGGATCACCACTTCAACAATAGTCTTCTTCAGCAAGTCCAGACCAAATTCGTCCCCCTTTGGACTTTTTGCTTCCGTAATTCCATCTGTAAACAATACCATCACATCACCAGGGCTGTAGTTAAGTGTATTGGTCTCCACAATTCTTGCATATTCCTTCCCCTTCACCATACCCAACGCAGCTCCTTTGTCAATCAAATATTCTGCCTTTTGATCTGAGGCCCGGTAGAACAGTACAGGACAATGACCAGCCCGTGAATAGTAAATTCTCTTTTCACGTGAATCAACAACAAAATAGGTGGCTGAGATGAACGACCCCCGCTCCAGACAATATTTGAGTGCCTGATTGGCCTGTACCATGAATTCTTTTGGATCCACCTGTTGTTGGGCCAGGCTATGAAAAATCCCCTTCATCTGTGACATGTGGAATGCCGCGGTAGTTCCTTTACCCGATACGTCTGCAATGATCAATCCCACCTGGTGGTCGCTGATGCGAAGTGTGTCATAATAATCACCTCCCACTTCATCTGCTGACTCCGAAAATGCGGCAATATCGAAATCCGCATCTTTCTCCAACTGCTGTGGAAGCAAACTTTTCTGGACCGTTTTGGCAATCTTTAACTCTTCTTTGTAGCGCTCGTTCTGGATGGCCTCCTTCAGCAGGCGAAAGTTTTCAATGGAGATTCCCGCCTGGTTGGCAAAAGCTGAAACAATTTGGGTCATCTCTTTATTAAATCCTTCCGGCAGCTCCTTGAGCAGAGCCAAGGTCCCAATTTTTTCTCCCTTCACCTGAACGGGAAATGCCATCAAGGAACGATAGCGCGTTCCCTTCAGGTTTGCCAGGTGATCCGACAGGTTGCGGGTCTTGTCAGTACTTTGATCCAAGATACCTTTCACATGTCTTCCGTTAAGGTGCTCTTGAATTTTCCGGGCATCGTCATCCGTAATCTGATAGGTTTGCAGCCTGCTTTGATCGTGTTCTCCTTTTATTTCCAGCCAGGCTGCGTCTGCAAAGACCGAACTCACGGAACTTTCGAGCAGGATCTTGTACACACTCTCTTCACTTTGCTCCGTCTGCACCGACTGGCTGATTCTTTGAAAGTTGACAACTTCTTCAAGCTTCTGTTCGAACACGGAAGACGTCGGCAGATTGAACAGTATGACCAAAAAGGAAAAGATGCTGTATAACATCACAAAGGAGAAAAGATAAATATTGAATATATGACTCTGGAAATCCAAAAATACGGTTGACTGAATTCGTATTTCATCCGAAAAATGGTTGGCCGTAAACAGAAAATATCCCAGGTAGAAGAACGAAAGCAGGAGCAAGAGCAAGCTGGTCCACTTCTGCTTGAAATTCAGGTAAGCCACCCACTTCATATTGGCGGAGAGGATGAGTGCAAGCAAGCCAGTGACAATACTGATCGTTGTAAATAACCATTCCTTGACCGCGATTTGCAGATTATCCGACAGCAAAACCACGAGAAGTGCCATTTCAAAAACGAACCAACCCCGGATCAGCCACTTGGATTTTTGATAGAGAATCAGCCGCTTCCAGCAGGTGCCAGCCGCAATTAAGAAGCTCAACAACAAACCGAGATTGATGAGATACTCAACGTCAACAAAAAACACATTCGAGGCCAGTTTGGTAGAGCCCAGCAGGAAATCGAGAATGCGAAGGGAAAGGGAAATCACGGTAGCCACCAACCCTGTGGCAAACACCCTCCACAGTAAATCAGTGAAGTTGAGGGACTCATCTCTTTCAATCTTGAATTTGTAGTAGTAGAAGAGGCTTATCACATACAGGTCAAGCATGACCTTTGGAAGCCAGGGGGCATCAGGAGTGAGACCTTTGATATCACTGAAGACTACGGTGATGTCGGAAAAGACCATGACCAGCCAGGCAACGGCGGCGGCCATAAAAGCAAGTCGAATCAGTGCCTTGGTCTTCACAAAGTCTTTCTTTCAATCCTTCCGGGTATTTCTGGCGGAAGGAATGTGCTAAGATCGTAAAGTTTTAAAATTACTTTCTACTGTAGTTCGGGGCTTCCCGCGTGATCGCAATATCATGGGGATGACTTTCAGTAACGCCGGCCACGGTGATTTTTACGAATTTGGCCTGCTTTAGTCTCTCAATGTCCTTTGCTCCGCAGTAGCCCATTCCGGCTTTGAGTCCGCCAACCAATTGATAGAGAACTTCAGAGACCAATCCCTTGAACGGCACCCTTCCGGAAATACCTTCCGGTACCAGTTTTTTCAAGTCTTCTTCTGCATCCTGAAAATAGCGGTCCTTCGATCCATCTTCCATGGCTTCGATGGAGCCCATTCCCCGGTAAGACTTGAATTTTCGTCCCTCGTAGATAATCATTTCTCCGGGTGCTTCATCTGTACCTGCCAGCAATGAACCGATCATAATGGAGTCCGCCCCGGCTGCCAATGCCTTCACGATATCACCTGAGAACCGGATTCCACCATCAGCGATAATCTTCACGCCAGAACCCTTTACTGCCTTTGCCGCCTCATACACTGCCGATAATTGAGGAAGGCCTACACCTGCTACAACTCGGGTGGTACAAATGCTTCCGGGCCCTACGCCTACCTTGATGGCATCTGCTCCCACTTTCGCAAGTGCCTTCGCTGCATCTCCGGTAGCTACGTTGCCTACAATCAATTCAAGTTCAGGATATTTCTTCTTCACTTTTTTTGCCGCATCCATCACGTAAATGGAATGACCGTGTGCGGTGTCGATGCTGATCACATCCACCCCGGCGGATTTGAGTGCTTCAATCCGAGTGAGTATGTCCACCGTCACCCCAACCGCGGCCCCTACCCGCAACCTCCCGAACTGGTCCTGGCAGGCGTTGGGTTTGTTCTTTTTCTTCAGGATGTCTTTGTAAGTCACGAGGCCTGTGAGCTTACCTTTCTTGTTTACAATGGGTAGCTTTTCAATCTTATAGCTCTGCAGTAGCACCTCGGCTTTTTCGAGAGTAATTCCTTCCGGTGCGGTGATCAGGTTCTCTTTTGTCATGATCCTTTCAATGGGCAAGGACATATCTTTTTGAAAGCGCAGGTCGCGGTTGGTAATTATGCCCACCAACTTCCCGTTTCCATCAATCACAGGTATTCCTCCAATTTTGAATTCACGCATGATCTTCTCCGCATCCCGGACAGTCGAATTGATCCTCAAGGTCACCGGGTCCAGGATCAGACCACTTTGCGATCTTTTCACTTTTCGCACCTGGTCTGCCTGAGCTTCAATGCTCATATTCTTGTGTATGAATCCAATGCCCCCCTCCAGGGCCATTCCGATTGCCAAAGCCGATTCGGTCACCGTATCCATTGCGGCCGACAGGATGGGGATATTTAATTTGATATTGCCCGTCAGGTAAGTGGAGGTATTCGTCTCTCGGGGCAGTATCTCGCTGTAGGCTGGCACAAGGAGCACGTCATCGTACGTGAGTGCTTCAAACAGGAACTTTGAGGAATCTAAGGCCATGGCAAATAATTTTAGGAGTGATTATTTGCCGGGCAAAGCTAATGCGTAGTGCGGTCATTCGCTAATCCGCCCGGCGCCCTTTCAAAATGTTGCTCCTTCAGGCTAAAGTTGCTCCCAAATTCTCATGGCCCCGGCAATTCAGCCAATCAACTGCTATATTTACAGCATGAAAAGGCCCTTGCTGATTGTTTGTCTTTTGTTTTGGGTTGGCTCCTGTTTCGCGCAGTTCCAAACCGGGAAAGCATCTTTCTACGCCGACAAATTTGAGGGGCACCTTACCGCCAGCGGCGAAAAGTATAAGCATTCAAAACTAACCGCTGCGCATAAAACCCTCCCTTTCGGTACCAAAGTCAGGGTGACCAACCTGGGAAATAATCAATCCGTCGATGTGGTGATCAATGATCGAGGTCCCTATGCAGAAGGCAGGATTATTGATTTGTCGAAGTCGGCCGCTGAAAAACTGGGCTACTTAAACCTTGGACTGGCCGAAGTGAAGATTGAGGTGATTGATGCAGGTGACGGAAAGAGTGGGATGGAAACGAAACCCATTGACCGTGTTTCTGTGGATGAAAAGGAATTCTATGACTTTGAGATCGAACGGTTGCAACCTAAAGGATATGGCGTTCAGATTGGAACCTACCAGGAGCTTGTCAACCTGATGCGCTTGGCCGATAACCTAAAAAACTCCTACAAGAAGAAAGTGGTCGTCCAGGTGAAGATTCTCAATGGAGTTAAATATTACAGTATCATCCTCGGTCAGTTTTCCACACGAGATAAGGCAGACAAATTCCTCGCGTCCATCAAACCCAAGTACCCAGACGCTTTCATCGCGGAGTTTAAGAACATAGCCAGATAATGGGGTATTACTA
>JANYHW010000161.1 GCA_025358885.1 Cytophagales bacterium
ATAGAAAATGCAGCTTGGAACACCAGAATGACCCTTTCGAGCTCAAAGATTTACATTCCCAAGCTCTGGTTCTCAATGGATGCGAGCTCAATAATCTTGGCGTATTCGGCCGGGTTCAGGTCGTTGAAGAAATAGTGAATAGGATTTACCTGTGCCCCATTAATGAATACCTCGTAATGCAGGTGAGGTGCAGTCGAAAGTCCGGTGTCTCCAACAAAACCAATCAACTCACCCCGCTTTACATGTTGCCCATTACGTACAGCAAATGCGTGCATATGGGCGTAACGTGTCCGATAACCAAAGCTATGGTCGATTTCAACTTTCTTCCCATAGCCTGTGAAACTGGTTTCGACATTGTCTACTACACCATCGGCGGCAGCGTATATGGGGGTTCCAATAGGGGCGGCGAAATCAATTCCCGTATGCATCTTTCGGACTTTGTAAATGGGATGGATCCTGATTCCAAAACCAGAGGCAAGAACAACTGTAGCTTTTTTCGGCACCGGTTGAATAGCGGGAATGGCAGCAAACAATTTTTCCTTATTCTCCGCCAGTTCTATGATTTCATCGTGTGACTTTGATTCGATGTATACCTTCCTTCTTAATTTATCCAGCGACTCATTGAGTTTGATGATGGTCTCTTCGTGGTTGATATCTTTATTCTTAATATCTTCATACCGATCCATACCGCCAACGCCCGCCTCCCTGATGGATTTGTCAATGGGTTCCGAACCGAGGACTACACGGTAAATGTTATCATCCCGGTAAGCCATGTCGGCAAGAATCTTATCGAGGTCAGTCGTTTTTTTCTGGAGTTCTTCAAAGTAAAACTCCATTTCCTTTACCTCGTTTTTGAGCATGATCTCTTTTGGGGACTCGAAGTAATTACTGTAGAGCAGGAGAATCCCAACAGCCATAGCCATGGTGAGAGAGAGTATCCCCAATGTGTTGAGGATGATGTCGCTGGTTGACCTCTTTACACGGATGTATTTACAGGATTCAGTATCGTAATAGTACTTGATCTTTGCCATGTCATCACTTTATTGAACTGTTGGCCGGAACGCTTTTATTATCAGTTCGTTGCATTCCAGATAAGGGCCACCCAGCAAATCTAAGCAATAAGGAATTGCCGGAAAAACAGCGTCAAGGCATTCACGAATGGACTTGGGTTTTCCGGGCAGATTTACGATCAATGTCTTGTTTCGGATCCCCGCAGTCTGACGGGAAAGAATGGCTGTAGGCACAAATTTAAGGCTTTCCGTACGCATGATTTCGCCAAAACCTGGCATCAGCTTATGGCACACGGCAGCCGTTGCCTCGGGGGTAACATCACGAGGGGAAGGGCCGGTGCCGCCGGAAGTGACGATCAAACAGCAATTCTTATTGTCGGCCATGTCGATCAATGTTTGTTCAATAAGGTGCTGCTCATCAGGAATGACAGCATACTCCTTTTCCCATGGACTGATGAGGAATTCGCCTAGCCTTGCCACTATGGCTTTGCCTGGCAAGTCCTCATAAATTCCTTTGCTTGCGCGGTCAGAGATATTAATAATGCCAATGCGAATCATGAATTAAAGAATAATTGTTAACGTTTACCGATCACCTCTTTCCATCTTCCCTTTTTGTAAACCATTCTGCCCTGGGCTTTGCCTCTTCTCAGTTCTTTTTGAACCAGTGCGGGGAGTTTGATGATTTCCTGGCATGTTGGTGAGCAACATCCTGACAACTTCTTCGCGCACTCATCACATTGGATAAAGAGAAGATGACAGGCCTCATTCCGGCAATTTGTATGGGAATCACATGGTTTGCCGCATTGATGACAAGCGCTGATTACTTCTCCAGAGATTCGCTCACCCAATCTCTCATCGAACACGAAATTCTTTCCAGAAAATTTGTTTGGCAACCCGAGCTGCTGGACTTGCCTGGCGTATTCGATGATACCTCCGTCAAGTTGAAAGACATGCTTGAAGCCACGGTGCTTCATCCATGCGCTAGCCTTCTCGCAGCGGATACCCCCTGTGCAGTACATCACAATGTTTTTTTCTTTTTTATCGTTGAGGAGACGTTCAGCTTCAGGCAAAGCTTTTTTGAACGTATCTACATCGGGGCAGATGGCGTTCTGAAAATGTCCAACCTCGCTTTCATAGTGATTGCGCATATCGACAACAAGTGTGTCAGGCCGGCTGGTGATTTCGTTGAACTCGGCTGCAGATAAATGTTTGCCTGATTCTGTGACGTCAAAGGTTTCATCGCGAAGGCCATCCGCGACAATTTTCTTCTTCAACTGGATCTTGAGTACAAAGAATGATTTTCCATCGTCTTCAATGGCAGTGTTCAATCGGACACCCTTCAAAAAATCAATCGAATACAGGTATTGGCGGAATGTATTGATGTCTTCTGTCGGTACACTGATTTGGGCATTGATTCCTTCAGGGGCGACATAAATTCTTCCCAAAACATGAAGGGCCGTAAGCTGCAAGTATAGCTTGTCTCTGAAAATGATTGGATCGTGGATTTGATGATACTTGTAAAATGACAAAGTCAGCCTCTGTTGTGGTACAGCTTGGAGTTTATCCTTCAGCACGCGCTTGTCGACACGGTTATGCAGGGTTTTCATAGCAAAGAAGGGCAAAAATAAAGGAAAAGGCGCGATTGGCCAATCTGTTGACAGGAATGCCGTCAGGGATGAGCCTTTAGTTGCCCGCGCAACAACAGGTTATATTCCTCACAGGTAAGGAATCCATGCTTGCTGCAATAGGGGCAGGTTTTGTAGGTCTCTCCGAAATAGTCTTTCTTAATAATTACCGTGCTGCCATTGCACACGGGGCAGGTCACTTTTCCGCTTGGGCCACAGTCGATTGTATAATCCCTCGATAGAACTTCCACTGTCTTGATGTTTTCAGCCCTGCGTTCTTCGAGAAGACTTTCTTCAGCTTTCCTTAGCCAGCCTGCTGCCTCTGAAGAGTATTGTCCCGTCGTTCCTTTCAATTGAATATACTTGGTCAGCCAGTCTACACTTTGTTTGTACTTCTCAATGAAGTAAGAGTTCTTACCGAAAAAGAAGGCCAGATCTGAGGGGATGCTTCTCATGTTTGCGAGCGCAAACTTCAACTTAACATTCGCCAATTCATACTGCTCTCGATTAAGGTAATATATCCCTGAATCCATTTCCATTCTGACCAGGCGCAATCGTTCATATTCTTTTTGTTGTTCCAGCATGCGAATTTTATCCCGTTCTGATTCCTGCGCCAGGCAGGTCAGGGACGAAAGCAGGATAAATGTCACAACCCCAAATTTCATCATTGAAACTTTTTCTTTGGTAAGTTCAGCCACTCCAATGTGGCGTTTGCGAAAATATCTTCTTTCACATTTTTAGGAAATCCAGCATCTTCGATAAACTTCCCCACCTCCAGGTCACCCAGGGGGAATGGATAGTCGGATCCAAGCGTGACTCGCTTTGACCCGACCATTTTTATGACATAGTCCAGCATCAGCGGATCATGGGTAATGCTGTCCACCCAAAACTTGCCCAGGTATTTCTTTGGCTCAACAGGATTGTCAATTGCCACCAGATCGGGGCGGCAATCGAATCCATGCTGAATTCTCCCAATGGTAGGCAGGAATGATCCGCCGGCATGTGCAAAGTTCACCCTCAAGTCGGGTAATCTTTCAAAAATCCCGCCAAAGATCATTGAACACAATGCCCTCGAAGTTTCTGCGGGCATTCCGACTAACCAAGGCAACCAATAGCGTGACATTTCCTTTTCACCCATCATGTTCCAGGGATGTACGAGTATCGCCAGTCCAAGTTTTTGACAAGCTTCAAAGATGGGATAGAAGCGGGGTTCATTCAGGTTTTCATCATTAATATTTGAACCAATCTGTATTCCATGCAGCCCTATTCTTTTGCATCGGGCGAGTTCCTCCACAGCGAGTTCAGCATCCTGCATAGGCAAAGTACCCAGCCCCACATATTGTCGGGGGTATTTCGCCACCAGTTTCGCGATGTGATCATTTAGAAATTTCGACAGGTCGAGGCAATCTGCCGGTTTGGCCCAATAGGAAAACATGACCGGGATGGTACAGACCACCTGAACTTGTGTTTGAGAGGCTTTATATTCCTTTATCCGCAATTCTGCATTCCAGCAGTTTTCCTTAATCTCCCGAAAGAACTGGTTGCCGCGCATCATTTTCGCAAAACCTCTTTTATGGTGCTGCAAATAAATGAAGTCCCCGTATCCAAACTTATCTGTCCAGTTGGGCATTTTCTTTGGCAGGATATGCGTGTGACTGTCGATCTTAAGCATGATCAAGCTGGAATCTCTTTGGCGAATGACATTAGTTCGAAATATCGTGGTTTTTGAACAAAGGATGAGGGTACTTTTTTGATTCCACTATTTCTATTAGCTGTAGCCCTCGCTTGGCGTCTGCTATTCTCAGGATAGCAACCGGTGAATCAAAGCGTGGTACAGCAGCATAATGGTCTTGCCATCCTTGATTTCACCGGATTGAATCATGGCAATTGCTTTATCGAAAGGCATCTCCAACACGTCAATGTCTTCATTCTCGATCCCGCCACCTTCATCGACTTTTTCTCTGGCGGTATATTCAGCGGCAAAAAAATAAAGCATCTCCGTTACCGATCCAGGGGACATGTAAGCTTCAAATATCTTGTGTACGTCCTGGATCTGGTAGCCAGTCTCTTCCTTGGTTTCTCTCCTGATCGCTTCTTCCGGCTGATCCTTATCCAGGAGACCTGCACACGCTTCTATGAGCATGCCATCAGCGTTGCCGTTGATGTAGGTTGGCAAACGAAACTGCCGGGTAAGGATCACTGATTTTTTCTTGCGGTTATACAACAGAATGGCAGCACCGTTGCCGCGGTCATAGGCTTCCCTGCTGATGGTGTGCCAGGTGCCGTCTTTCTTCTTGTAGTCGAAGGTAATTTTTCTAAGTGTGTACCAACTGTCCGATAATACCTCTTCCTTTTGAATCCTTACTTCTCTTGCCATGCCGTGCGGTTTACAACGTATACGGAGCCCGGTATTCAGTTTTTACAAAGGCATTGGCTTCATCAAAGTTGGTGATCTTCATGTTCTTCGCATCCCACAACAATTTTTTTCTTCCGGGATATCCCCTGCCACCAGGACCCCTCATCCCATAACTCCTTATGGCAAGGTTGCCCATGATCACAGCTTCGGTAAATGGACCAGCATAGTCGAAAGATGAACTCAGGGTTGACTTACCATAACCAAGCATACATGCTTCAGTCCATTGTCTATAGTGTCCATTCTCCTGGCCAGCGATCCGTGTTATCGTGGCTGGAGGCAATGTGACCTCCTTCATTCTACTGCTGGGGAGGAGTGTTGGCGGAATAGCATAATTCCCCATGAGTTTGCCTTTGGTTCCTTCAAAAATATATCCATTGCCGCCATCGCCCATGGTTTCATCCGGAAGCAATTCTTCAGGACGGTCTGGAAGAAGACCTCCATCCATCCACGTGATCTTAATGATACCCTTACCATCCTTGCGCGGAAATTTCAGGTGAATGATAGAAGAAGCCGGACAGCTGTCAACATAATTGGCTTCTTTGAAGAAACCTTCCCAGGCAGTCGTGCTGCTGCACTCCACTTCCGTTGGGAAGTCAATAGGGAGGATTCTGAAAGGTGCATCAAGAATGTGACAGCCCATGTCTCCCAATGCGCCAGTTCCAAATGGCCACCATCCCCTCCAATTAAATGGAAGATAGGCTGGATTGTAGTCGATGGATTTTGCCGGGCCAAGCCATAAATCCCAATCAAGTTCGGTTGGAATGTCATACTTGCCTGTAGGTGTAGGAATGCCCTGTGGCCAAACAGGTCGGTTAGTCCAGGCATATACACGTGTGACATCGCCTATAAGCCCGGCATCTACCCATTCCTGGGTAGTTCGAACATAATCGGCGGATGCAAACTGGTTTCCCATCTGGGTAACAACCTGATATTTTTTCGCTGCTTCCGCAAGCATCCGCGACTCGTGTATGGTGTGGGTAAGTGGCTTCTGCACATATACATGCTTGCCCCTGGTGATGGCGGCCATAGTTGCCACCGCATGGGTGTGGTCGGGTGTTGAGACTGAAACGGCGTCAATGCCCTTTTCTTTGTCGAGCATTTGACGAAAGTCTTTGTAAAAAGGAGCAGATGGAAATGTATTTCGTGATTTCTTAGCCATGCGATCATCAACGTCGCAGAGCGCTGCAATTTTTACTTTAGGACAGTCGCTTATCCCTTTAACATCAGATTCGCCTTTTCCGCCTATCCCGATGCAAGCCACATACAGGGTGTCACTCGGTGGTGTGAAGTTTCTTCCACCCAGAACAAACCGGGGAACAATCGTAAATGCCGCTGCGGCCATTCCGGCCTTCCGGATGAACTCCCTCCGCGAAAGTTGTTCTGCGGTGGGGGAGATAATTTTTTTTACTGGCATTGTATTCGGGCAAAGTTTGACAATTGATAACCTAAACACCCAGTGACCAGCCATTTCTGTATTCTCTTTTTACAAAAGCGTTGGCTTCGTCGAAATTAGTGATCTTCATGTTGGACCCGTCCCATAACAACTTGATGTTGCGTCCGGGATAGTCGAAGCGACCCGGACGGTCAGCGATGGGTCTTCTGATGTCGTTGCTGCGAATGGCAAGGTTTCCCATGAGTATCGATTCCGTCATGGGTCCGGCAGTATCAAAGGGTGAACTCACCTCCATGTTTCCATAACCGGCAATACATGCTTCGAGCCATTGACCGTAGTGGCCATTGGAACCACCGGGAACACGCTTGATTGTTTGTGCTACTGTCACTTCCTTGTTCTTTGAACTCGGCAGGAGGGAAGGTACAAGTCCATACGTGCCACACATCATTTTTCCTTTTGTCCCAACGAAGATTACGCCATTGCCACCATCACCCATTACCTCATTTGCGCCCAATTCGTCAGGTCTTTCCGGTTGAATGCCACCATCCATCCAATGGAGTTTTATGGCAGGTTTTCCGGCCTTTCCTGGATAAGTCATGATCACATGGGAAGAGGGAGGGCAGCTATCCGGAAAATAACCCCGCTTGAATTCGTCCACATACACGCTACCGACACTGCATGCTACATCGGTTGGAATTGTCAAGCCCAATACCTTGAAGGCTGGTTCTATGATGTGGCATGCCATATCACCGAGAGCACCTGTTCCGTAATCCCACCATCCCCTCCAGTTAAACGGGACCAGCTTTTCTACATAATCTTTGGCCGGAGCAGTGCCAAGCCACAAGTCCCAGTCCAACTCTTTGGGAACTTCTGCTTTTTGCGTCGGCCATTGTATTCCTTGCGGCCACACAGGTCTGTCGGTCCAGCAATAAACCGTATGCACGTCTCCAAGAAGGCCTGCATTGTACCATTCTGTTAACTGGCGCACACCATCTCCGGATGCACCCTGGTTGCCCATTTGTGTCACGACCTTGTATCTTTTAGCTGCTTGGGTAAGCATGCGTGCTTCATAGATATCATGCGTGAGTGGTTTCTGAACATAAACATGTTTACCTAGCTGCATGGCGGCCATTGCCTGAACGGCATGGTTATGGTCTGGGGTGGAGACAGACACTGCGTCGATGCTTTTGTGTTCGGCCTCCAGCATCTTGCGATAGTCTTTATAAAACTTTGCCTGCGGAAATTTCTTTACCGTCTTCGCTGCCCTTCTCTCGTCCACATCACAAAGGAAAGCGATCTCCGCCTTTCCGCTGTCAGCAAAATTCGCGATATCACTTTCTCCCTTTCCTCCGGCGCCAATGCCGGCAACGTAAACTTTGTCACTTGGCGCTAAGAATCCCTTTCCTCCTATAACATGACGTGGAACAATTGTGAACGCGGCAGAAGCTAGTCCCAGTGTCCGAAGAAAATTTCTCCGTGAGATCTCATTTGTTTTATTTTTTTTCATCTCAGTCTGTTTTATTTTACCCATTGCCTAACTCTCAAACTTCA
>JANYHW010000164.1 GCA_025358885.1 Cytophagales bacterium
CACGTCTACCGCACTTTATTGAACAGCGTGAGTATCTCATCAACGGAGAGCTCCGTCGCTGGAATGGAGATCTTAACCCGGTCGTCAGTCCTATCTTTCTTAAACAGGGTGACAAATATGAGCCAAGGACAATTGGCAGCACTCCCCTGCTCACCTCGACAGAAGCACTTCAGGCTTTGGATGCCGCGGTTACTGCGTATGATCTGGGTCATGGCGTGTGGCCACTCCTGACGGTAACAGAAAGGATCGAACATGTTGAGAGATTTTTGGTGAAGATGCGTGAGCAGCGCACGATAGTTGTGAACCTACTCATGTGGGAAATTGGCAAAGCATTTAAAGATTCAGAAAAAGAATTTGACCGCACGTGTGATTACATTGTCGACACCATCAATGCACTTAAGGACCTCGACCGCAACTCAGCAAAATTCGTACAGGAGCAAGGGATAATGGGACAGGTTCGACGTGTGCCACTTGGCGTGGCGCTTTGCATGGGGCCATTTAATTACCCACTCAACGAAACATTTACGACATTGTTTCCTGCCCTCATCATGGGTAATACCGTTGTTTTCAAGCCGGCAAAATATGGTGTCCTGTTAATTCGCCCTTTGCTGGAGGCTTTCCGCGACAGCTTCCCGCCGGGCGTTATCAACATCATTTATGGGCGGGGTCGGGAGACTGTCGGCGCATTGATGGAGACAGGTAAGATAGACGTCTTTGCCTTTATCGGAACAAACAAAGGTGCTAACGAACTCAAAAAACTTCACCCGAAATCACATAGACTCAAAGCCATCCTTGGGCTCGACGCCAAGAATCCCGCTATTATTTTACCGGATGCGGACATTGATAACGCCATTACAGAGTGCCTGACAGGAACACTGTCTTTCAACGGGCAGCGTTGCACAGCGCTAAAAATACTGTTTGTGCACCGCAGCATCCTGGACGTGTTCATCAAGAAATTGTGCGAAGCCATTTCCAAAATTAAACCCGGCATGCCCTGGGATGCAGGTGTCGGGTTGACCCCGTTACCTGAAGCCGGCAAGACGGACTACCTGAAGAGCCTGGTGGCCGATGCCATTGTCCATGGCGCTCGTATTATGAATCCCGGGGGAGGAGAGGTATCGCATACATTTTTTTACCCAGCCGTACTTTATCCTGTAAACGAAAAAATGAAAGTGTACTCGGTAGAACAATTCGGGCCCGTAATCCCAATTGTCTCTTTTGAAAGCGATGATGAGCCGGTACGGTATGTACTTAACTCCCATTTTGGTCAGCAATTGAGTTTATTCGGAAAGGATTCAAAACGCATTGCTCACTACATTGATGCTTTTGCGAACCAGGTGGGGCGCATCAACCTCAATACACAGTGCCAGCGGGGACCTGATTCTTTCCCCTTCAATGGAAGAAAAGATTCCGCTGAGGGCACTCTTTCGGTCTCAGATGCATTGAGAGTTTTTTCCATCCGGACCCTTGTGGCAGCAAAATCAACTGCAGAAAACAAGCAGATCATAGGAAGTATCCTGAGAAATAGGGAGTCGGCCTTCCTCAGCACGGACTATATTTTCTAATCTTGATGAAGTTGCCTTCATGATATTTCAAAGTATTGGTATTCCAATATGCCTTCAGTGACGATAAAGATAAATGGCAAAGTTCAAGGGGTGTTCTTCCGGGCATCGGCCAGAGACAAAGCGACCATGCTGGGCGTAAATGGATTTGTAGAGAATATAAGAGAGGGTGTCTACCTCGAGGCTGAGGGAAAGGAGGAAGTTCTTCAGGAATTCATTGCTTGGTGCAAGACTGGCCCACCCCGTGCACAGGTTATGACGATTATCATAGAGGAACAGCCAGAAAAAGGGTATGTTGGGTTTCAAATCAAACGATGAATCCTACCCGACCATTGCTTAGGGCAAATTCTGCCTTTTGGACAGAAGACAGGAGCCTCACGGCGCTCCTGGTATATTTAATGATCAATGTCTTCGTCTTGCCACCGTTGACCTTGTCCAGAACAGGAGAATTCATCAATGCCATTATTTTCTCAATGATCCTTGTCTCTGGTGTGTTTGCTGTAGCCGCCAGGACACACCTCAAAGTCCTGATCGTATTGCTTGCGGGTGTAACCATTTTTATTCATTGGCTCGATTTAGTCAGCTCGTCGGTCAATCTCGAAGTTGCCGACATCATCTTTTCAATGATCTCCTGGAGTGCGCTGACATCGCTGGTGTTGTGGCATGTCTTTAAAGAGGGGCATATCAGTGTTCACCGAATACAGGGTGCCATTGCCGTTTACGTTCTTGTGGGATTAATTTGGTCAAGTGCGTATCATTTGATCTATATTTTCGATCAGTCGGCATTTATTTTTCCCATTCACCAAAGTGAAGACGAGGATATCTACATCCGATTTGTTTATTTTAGTTATGAGACACTTACCACCCTTGGATTCGGTGACATCATCCCCATCAACCCAGTAGCTAAATCTCTGGTGATGGTGGAGGGACTCACCGGACAGTTGTTTCCGGCCATCATGATCACACGGCTTGTTTCCCTTGAAATTGAGTCGCGCAAGAATCGAGCAGCTTAAATTCAAACACGGTTATGTCGAAGACTACACCCCTAATCGGATTCATTTTCTTGCTTGCCTGCTCATGCGGAAAGGAAAAAACCTATCCCGTCGGGCAGATAAAAACTGAAATGGGTGAGATTCTTTTTTGGCTATACGATGAGACTCCGCATCACAAGGAAAGTTTTATGAAGCTTGCTGCCGCAGGATACTGGGATAGTCTGACATTTAACCGTGTCATAAACAATTTTGTCGCTCAGGGTGGGTGTCCAGACATTCCGGAAGGATTCAGTGACTCTCCTTATTTGCTGGCACCTGAATTCACCGACAGCCTTCGCCACGTGTACGGTGCCGTTGGTGCAGGCCGTGACAACAATCCTGAAAAGCTTTCTGCCGGCTGCCAATTCTATATCGTTCAAAAAAAAGAAGGTCTTGCCCGGCTGAACGGTGACTATACAGTCTATGGACAGGTCTTCAAGGGGATGGATATCATCGATCAAATCGTCGAGGTCCCAACGGATTCAACGGATGCACCCCTCTCACCCATCAAGATAGATGTGAATGTGATTAACCTAACAGCTGAGGAACTGAAGAAGAGTGGCTTTGTCGTGAAGAGGTGAAGTTGGGACCAATAGAAATTTGCTTATCCACACCAGTCTTTCACAGAATCTCTCACTTTCAGCAAGCAAATAACCACCCGCTTAGCCTGAGGGCTCCAAGGCCAAGTTACTTGGCTGAGTTAGATCTTACTTGACCATCACCTTAAACTACTTCAAAACTATCCGCAGAAGCGTGCTTCATGTACGTTTCCAGGTCAAAAGGAATATCACCGCCATCCAACAAGCATCCATCGGGGATGGTCGGATAAATATCCTCGTAGGTCTTGACAAGGTTCATGAACACCCGACGATACACATGGGTCCGGTTAAGTTTATCCGGGTTGCTGATGCCTGACGCAGCAATCAGCTCTACAAAACTTTCTACGGTATTCTTGTGGAAGTTTGCCACCCTTACTTTCTTGTCATTAATGTTAAGGCCTTTTGCCAGCGTTTTGTCCTGGGTGGCTACTCCGGTTGGGCAATGGTTCGTGTTGCACTTTAAAGCCTGTATGCATCCCACCGCCATCATCATGGCGCGCGCGCTGTTGCACGTGTCGGCGCCCAGTGCCATGGCACGGACAATGTGAAATCCCGTGAGCACCTTTCCCGAAGCAATTAATTTCATTTCATTTCGTATCCCAAACCCACGAAGGGCATTGTCGGCGACCGCCAGTGCATCGAGCATGGGCATGCCTACAAAGTTCGAAAACTCGGGAGGCGCAGCCCCCGTACCACCCTCACCACCATCGATGGTGATAAAGTCAGGATAACTGTTGAGCTGAACCATGGCTTTGCAGGTGCTGAGGAACTCGGCAACGCGACCAACGCAAAGCTTGAACCCCACTGGCTTCCCTCCCGAAAGGTTCCTGAGTCGCTCCACAAACTTGATCAGCTCTATCGGGGTACTGAATGCGCTATGAAAGGGTGGTGAGAAGACGGTGGTTCCCGCTTTCACCAACCGAATGGCTGCAATCTCCGGTGTATTCTTGGCAGCAGGCAATATTCCGCCATGGCCAGGTTTTGCTCCTTGCGACAATTTAATCTCAATCATTCTTACATTGGGCAGCGTAGCATTCTTCTTGAAAGCATCATCCGAAAATTTTCCATCTTCCGTGCGAGCGCCAAAATAACCCGTGCCAATTTGCCAAATGATATCTCCACCGTTCTTGAGGTGATAGGGGCTTAAACCGCCTTCCCCGGTATTGTGTGCGAAGCCTCCAATCTTGGCGCCGGAATTCAGTGCTTCAATGGCATTGGCGCTCAATGATCCGAAACTCATCGCTGAAATATTCAATACGCTCATGTCGTATGGCTGCTTACAGTCCCTGCCTCCAAAGCGAACCCGTGGGTTGTGATCCATCGTATGGAAGTCATGGGGTTTGATTGAATGAGTCATCCATTCATACCCCTCGGCATACACATTCAATTGGGTACCAAAAGGTGTCGTGTCAATTTGCTTCTTGGCGCGCTGGTAGATCACCGACCGGTCGTTCCGGTTGATGGGAGATCCATCGGTATCAGACTCAATAAAATATTGCTGTATCTCCGGTCGGATCAGCTCAAAGAAGTATCGAAGCCTGCCGATCACAGGAAAATTGTGCTTGACCGATTGTCGTATCTGAACCATGTCCTGGACTCCCATATAAATCAGTGGACCAAGGATAAGGAATCCGAACAGGGCACCTTCCCAATAGTATGCCCAAAGCAGGAGCAATGCGGTTCCCACAATTGCGGATAAAACAAATATTTGTCTGGGGTGCATAATGGATGAGTTTAGATTAAGGCCAAACAAATTAGCAATTTCGGCCTACAATCAAAACTGTTTCCGTTACGCTTGGGCGACCTGCATTTCCACAATGCCTTTGTTTTTGTGAATCTTCAACTCAAAGAGATTCAGCATCACGGCATTCATCCGGTTTTCAGCCAGCTGAACATGCTGGTTATCAGGTAAAAATACAGTCACATCAAGGACGGCCTGGACAAATTGGCCCTGGTAGCACAATTGAAGGGTCCAGGCCTTAAAGGCTTCCATCCATTCTTCCTGGTATTTCTCGCTGTGATCCTTGCCATCCCACAAGAATCCCAACTGGTTCTCTCCAAACTTATACCGGTAAATGCCTGCGAGATTCTCGTAGAAAGAATACAGCGGAGCCAGGTTCATGGGACGGTAGTATGCAATCTTTTCACTAAATGAATCCTTTAGTCCCAGGGGGTTGTGAATAGACTCATACTTGCGCTTAGTCAGTTCTACCAAATCTACAAGCAGGGGGTCCCTTAATCGAAGTTGGGTTTCTTCGAGGAGGTAGTTTTTATCCAGCGGAAAGAATTTTCTTACCACACGGCGCGGGGTTTTACAAAGTTAATAAAAAGCTCAAAGCTTTTAGTCAAAACCCAAGAGCCTAAAACCACAAGGTGGGTTAGATGAACTTCTCCGTGATTTCGATTATCTCCTGTAGATGCAGCGCATCGGTTTGGTCGAAATCATTCAGCTTATCGCTGTCCACATCAAGAACGAGCGCCACGGTTCCGTTCTTGAATGCGGGCACGACGATCTCAGATTTTGCTTCGGAGCTACAGGCGATGTGTCCGGGAAACTCATCCACATTGGGAACCAGCATCATTTTTTTCTCTTTCCATGACATGCCGCAAACTCCTTTTCCATAGGCAATGCGTGTACAGGCAATGGGACCTTGGAAGGGACCAAGCACCAATTCATTATCCTTGACCAGATAAAATCCAACCCAGAAAAAATTCATGGTTTGTTTCAACGCCGCCGCTATATTGGAAAGATTGGCGGTAACGTCTGTCTCACCACTGACCAATGCTTCAATTTGTGGCACGAGCGTCTTATAGCGCTCTGCCTTGTCTAATGAGGTGTTTAGAATAAGTTGTTCAGCCATGGCTCAGGTATTGGAGGTTGGAGGTTCAAGCCCCGGAGCCGGGGGTTCGAGTCCGGATGGATTGGTATACGCCACATCCTCCTCTGTTCTATTATGAAGGGCGTCATGCAATTCTGTTTCGGTGATCAAATGCACCTCTGTGCCACTTTCCCTGAAAAATGATTTTTGAAAGATGAGTATGGACACGACCCCAATAAAGATGGAAGAGTCTGCTACATTAAAAACCGGGCTGAAGAAAAGGAAGTATTCTCCGCCAACCCAGGGTACCCACTCGGGCCAGTAGAATTCAAACATGGGAAAGAACAGCATATCAATCACCTGACCGTGAAACCAGGGTGTTGGTGAGCCGGAAGGCGCATTGTTTAGGAACGCGCCATAGAAAATACTATCTATTACATTTCCTACCGCACCTCCCAGAATTAGTGAAAGGCAAAAGAGAAATCCACTGTGGGCATTCCGGATCACTGACCGGTACATATACCAGGCAATGCCGAACATCGCACCGATCCGGAATAAAGTAAGGGCAAGCTTCCCGAATTCATTCTCCCAGCGAAGACCAAATGCCATACCGGGATTGAGCAAATAGTGCAGCCGGAACCATTCTCCAAGCACATTAATCTCTTCATGTATATCCATGAAGTGGTGAACCATTAATTTGGTCGCGTGATCAACAACAATGACCGCAACCGTAATCAGAAAATATTTCAAAAGCTTCATTCCACGTTGCAATTCAGTAGGTCTATTTTTTCAAGGTGATTTTCACTCTTATTACAAACTCATCCAGGTCTACTTCGGTTCCCTCATCCACACCATCCTTAAACTCTAAAGTGAGCGCTTGTGTTTCCGTGCGGATATAATCGCTGAAATCGCCCAAAGAGGCAACAAGCAATCCGTTTTCGTTGGCTTCATTCCTCTTTCGGTCGACTTCTATGCCAATCTTGTCGAGTACTTCAAGACCCATGTCTTTTCTTAGGTTTTGCACCCGGTTAACAAAATCCCGAGCTATGCCTTCCCTGCGCAAGCCATCCGTAATAGCGATGTCCAGCGCCACTGTGATGCCTGCTTCCGTGGCCACTGCCCAGCCCGGAATATCCTCCGAACTGATCAAGACGTCCTCCAGACCGAGATCAAACCCGGATTTACTCAGGGAGCCCGACTTATCGAGGGTGTTGATTTCCTCCCTGGACAACGAATTGATCACGGCAGAAACTTCTTTCATCCTCGTTCCGTACTGTTTACCCAGCTTGGCAAAGTTCGGTTTCACTTTCTTAACCAATAGCCCTGAAGCATCATCAATGTATTCAATAGCCTTGACGTTAACCTCGGCCTTGATGATCTCCTCTACTACCTTGATGCGCATGGCGAACTTGTCATCCATTACAGGGAGCAACACTTTTTGGAGCGGGGTGCGTACTTTGATTCGGTTGTTCTTGCGGATGGAGTGGATGAGGGAGCAAATTCTTTGGGCGTATTCCATCGATACCTCGAGGTCAGCATCCGTCCGGCTTTTCTCTGCCTTTGTCAAATCGGTGTGATGCACTGATTCGAATCGAAGGGGCGTTTTCTTCTTCCTGGCCTTATCCCGAATACTGTCTGTCAGGTTCTTGTATAAAAACTCGGAATAAAATGGCGCGATGGGCGACATCAATTGTCCAATCACCATAAGGCACTCATACAAGGTTTCATAAGCGGCTTGCTTATCCTCCGTAAGTACGGAGCTATTCTCAGTAACATGGGTGGAGGAGGGTTGCCAAAATCTCTTCCTATTCAGTCTCACGTACCAGTTTGAGAGATGATCATTTACAAATTCCTGTATCGCACGTGCCGCCCTGGTGGGTTCGTAATCATTGTACGCTGCAGTGACTTCCGCAACCAGGGTTTGCAACTTCGAAATAATCCAACGATCAAGAGTAGCGACCTTGTTGTATGGAACATTTTTCATTTCATCTTTCTCGAAGCCATCAATGTTGGCATACAAGGCAAAGAAGGAGTAGGTGTTCATCAAGGTGCCGAAAAATCTTCGTTGGGTTTCGGCCAGTCCTTCCATATCGAACTTCAGGTTGTCCCAAGGTGGAGCGTTCTCCATCATGTACCAGCGAACAACGTCCGGACCGAATTTTTCAATTGTCTCAAACGGGTTGACTACGTTTCCTTTGCGCTTGGACATCTTGTTGCCATCCTTGTCGAGCACAAGACCTGTGGAGAGTACATTCTTAAAAGCCACACTGTCGAATAACAATGAAGCGATGGCGTGCAGGGTGAAGAACCAGCCCCGGGTTTGGTCAACACCTTCGGAAATGAAATCTGCCGGGAAAGACCCGTTCCAGCCGTCGTTAAACGGCTGAGGATTTCCTTCCTTTAACTTCTTTGCATTTAATCCCCATTGTGCGTAAGGCATGGCGCCGGAATCAAACCACACATCAATCAAATCGGTTTCCCTATACATGGGTTGACCCGATTGACTGATAAGGACAATCTCATCCACAAAGGGACGGTGTAAGTCGAATGTTGGATGTTGGGTGTTAAATGTTAAATGGGGGTTTAAGGTTTTGGCTTTTTCAATTTCATTCTGCAATTCACCGATGGAGCCAATGCAGATTTCTTCTTTGCCATCCTTGGTACGCCAGATGGGAAGTGGCGTTCCCCAATAGCGCGAGCGCGACAAGTTCCAGTCAACCAGGTTTTCAAGCCAGTTCCCGAAACGACCGGTTCCCGTTGACTCAGGTTTCCAATTCACTGTCTTGTTCAATTCGACCATGCGATCCTTAAGAGCGGTGGTCTTAATAAACCACGCATCCAGTGGATAGTATAGCACCGGTTTGTCGGTACGCCAGGAGTGCGGATAGGAGTGCTCGTACTTCTCTACTTTGAAGGCCTTGTTCTCTTCTTTTAAGATGATGGAGATGATGACGTCTGTTGTCTTGTAGTCGGGATTACTTTCGTCTTCATCGGTATAGTTCTTCACATAGAAATCGTCAACCCCGAGAGGTTTGTGGGTTTTGATCTTGTAGGCCGCAACGCCTTCCTGAAGTTTAGCGCCAATTTCCCTGACGAATTTTCCTTTCTTGTCCACCATGGGTACTTCATTGCCCGCTTCATCTTTCAGCGTAAGCGGAGGAATGCCGTTTTGCTTTGCCACGCGGAAGTCGTCTGCCCCAAAAGTCGGCGATGAGTGTACTACTCCGGTGCCGTCTTCCGTGGTGACAAAATCACCCGCGACGATTTGAAAGGCTTTGTCCACGTCGTAGGGCACGGGCAAATAGGGCATCAATTGTTCATACCGAATCCCGATCATTTGGCTTCCGGGAAATTCCTGGACGCTTTGAAAGGGAATGTTTTTATCCCCAGCCTTATACCCGGCCAGTGTAAGGTCTTTGTTCTTCTCAGGAAAATATCTGGTCTGGAGGTCCCTAGCAAGGACAACACTTATTGGCTTAAAAGTGTATGGATTAAATGTGTTGACCTGGACATAAGTTATTTTTCCACCCACAGCCAATGCCGTATTCGATGGCAGTGTCCACGGTGTTGTCGTCCAGGCGAGGATAAAAAGATCTCCCTGGAGTTTCTTGTATAAGAACTCCGATTTGCCGTCGCGCTTTACTTTGAACTGCGCCACCACAGAAGTGTCTTTTACCATTTTGTAACATCCCGGCTGGTTCAATTCATGCGAACTCAATCCGGTGCCATCCGATGGCGAGTAGGGCTGGATGGTAAAACCTTTGTAGAGGAGGCCTTTGTTGTAGAACTGCTTTAATATCCACCAAAGCGTTTCAATGTATTCATTGTTGTAGGTGATGTACGGGTGATCGAGGTCCACCCAGTAACCCATCCTTCGGGTGAGGTCATCCCACTGGTCCTTGTACTTCATTACCGTTTCGCGGCACTTCTGGTTATAGGCTTCAATGGATATCTTCTTTCCGATGTCGTCTTTAGTGATGCCCAATTCTTTTTCAACCTGGAGTTCAACAGGGAGGCCATGGGTATCCCAACCACCCTTTCGTTTCACCTGGTAACCCTGCAGTGTTTTGAAACGGCAAAAAATATCTTTGACTGCCCGGGCCATAACATGGTGAATACCCGGTGTGCCATTCGCAGAAGGCGGTCCTTCATAGAACGTAAATGTTTCCTTTCCTTCCCGCTGGCTGACTGACTTCTCAAAGATTTTTTCTTTCTCCCAAAATGCCAGCATCTCTTCTGCGACTTTCGCGAAATTCAGTTCTTTGTACTCTGTATACGTTGTCTTCATCCTTCTCTGTCCACTTTATCCTGGGAAGCATTTCTGTTCCACCTTTTTTCATTTATTGTTAGTGATTTTTAGGGAACCGCCTACTCGGCCACTCCGCCACGGTCGTGAATTCTAATCTTACTTAAGTCAATTTCTTCGTCTTCACGTTCCCCATAAAAAGTAGAGTCAAAATCATCGATGAGCATTTTCTCATCCTTTGTCTTCCTGGGTTTATCAAATGTCATGATCAGTGCTGGCAATACGATGAGGTTTGTAAACATGGAGATCACCAGAGTCGTTGAGGTCAGGATGCCCAGGGCAATGGTTCCACCAAAGTCAGAAAACGCAAATATGATGAAGCCTGCAAACAGGGCGATCGAGGTATAGATGATGCTTTTACCTGTTTCCAGGATACTTTCACTTACGGCCCGTGGCACGAAAAAACTCGTTGCCAGGAGTTCCTGGCGGTATTTTGCAAGGAACCGAATGGAGTTGTCTACAGAAATACCAAACGTGATACTGAATATCAGCGCCGTACTTGCCTTAAGCGGGATGTCCAGGTAGCCCATGAGTCCGGCGGTAATCATCAAGGCAATCAGGTTGGGGATGAGAGAGATGATAATCATACGTGCATTTGCAAAAAGAAAAGCCATGGAAAGCGTAATAAGGATAAAGGCAAGAATCAAACTCTCCGTTAGATTGTTAATAAGAAATTTGTTTCCCTTGATGAAGATTTTAGAAGTGCCGGTGATGGCAATCCCCACTGAATCTTTTTCTGATCTCAGGTTATGCTTCAAGGCCGCCACGAGGGAGTCTGCCTTGGGTTGTATCACAAAGCGGACCAGGGAGTCCATGCGTTTGGAGCCGATGTCGGCCATCTGCATTTTGATGCACATCTTATTATAGGAGGAGTCCACAAATGACCGCAGAAGTTTGTTGCTCAATCCGCTGCTGTCGGACTGCCCTTTGATATACCTGAGAATAAATGCCGCTTCACCTTTGTTGGAAGGCAGCTCATACCGGGCTGGATTGTTGTTATAAAACGCCTGTCGGGCTGCCTTTACCAGGCTTACGATTGAGAGTGGGCGGGAAATAACCGTGATCGAGTCAAGGGAGGCTTCGAAATCATTCAGGACACGAAGGTTATTGATCTCCAGCAGGGGGCGTCGTCTCTTGGTAATAATGTCCACCTCAATCTCCAAAGGCATTACCCCGCTGAAGTTGGCCTCAAAGAATTTCAGGTCCTTCTTAATTTGGCTTTCTTCGGGAATATCGTCCACCATAAAGCTGATGGACTGCAGCCGCATGATGCCAATCACGGCGACCACTGTAGTCACAGTTGCCACTAGATATATAATGGTGCGTTGCCTGTGCACAATAAGGTCGATGGTCTGGACAAACCAGCCCAGAATAGGAAACCCAAGGTGCCTCAGGTGTTTGGAGGAAGGTTCGGGCAGCCAGGAAAGGATTCCCGGGATCATGATGAGGCTTACGACAAATAAACCAATGATGTTCAGGCCTGCTACAATGCCAAACTCACGCAAAATGGTGATGTCGGTGGAAAGTAAGGTGAGAAAGCCAATGGCCACGGTCAGGTTGGTGAGAAAGGTGGCAAGCCCCATTTTCTGGACCACCACACGGATCGCTTCCATCTTGTCGCGCTGTTTCGCAAATTCAAAATGATATTTGTTTAACAGGTAGATCGCATTTGTAATTCCAATGGTCACAATGACTGGCGGTATCAGCCCGCTGAGCAAAGTAATCTTGAAGCCCAGGAGGGTGATGGTACCCAGAGTCCATATTACCAACACCCCAATCATGATCATGGAGAAGATAACGGCTCTCACCGACCGGAAGAAAATCAACATGATGATCCCTGTGACAATGGCCGACAGAACCGTGAACATGGAAAGTTCCCTTTTCACCTGTTGGGCGACAACCGAACGCATGAATGGCAATCCGGCATACCTCAATGTGATTCCGGTGCGGTCAGTAAAATCTTTGCCGATGGTCTGGAGCGAATTGGTCAACCCTTCCCTTTTGGCAGAGTTGGCATATTCCTTTTGCACAGACACGAGCATAATGGCCGCACCATTATGTTCGTTGACGAGTTGGCCTGTATACAACTTTTGATTATTGGCAATCGTCAACAAACTGTCGAGTTGGTGTTGCGATTGAATTGTGTCCGGGAAAAGATTGGCGGAATAGAACTTTGATTTGACGGTATCTTTCAGAATGATCTTGAGCCGTGGTAACGAGATAACTTCGTTGACTCCTTTGAGTAACCGAATAGAATTTCCCAGTTCGGCAAAAGCCTTGAATTTCTCCCGCTGATAGACGCTGCTGTCAAGCATGCCCACCGCCATGATGTTGCCGTCTTCCCCAAACTGCTTTTTGAATTTGTTCAGGAAAATCATCTCTGGATCTTCAGGGGGCACCGTGCGGTTGAGTTCATAGCTCATCTCAACGCGTGATGCATAATAGCCCATCACCACGGTAATGAGGGCGATAATCCCCATCAGGGGGAGGCGGAATCGAATGATGCTATCGGCAATGCGTGACCACACGTTGTTTAGACTGTTTTCAAGAGCGGCAAATGTAAAGAATTTCGATGGCAGAAGTGAGGAGTTAAGTTGCAGGAAGTTGAGAATTTGAAGGGATTTCGGGCCATTTAGGTCCTGGGCTTCAATTCGCTTCTTCCATGGCTGTTCTCAACTTCTGAATTCTCAATAAGAGATTCCCTTGATCTTGCCATACAGGGAAAGTGCATGCCTGTCGGTTAGTCCAGAAATGAAATCGATCACATGTCTCAGGCGTTCATATTCTCCTTCACTGTGAAGAATGGCGACCCTGATCTCAGGAGGAAATAATAGTGAAAGATTGCTTCTCTTGCGAGACGATTCCTCACTGCCCACGGCGACGGCGGCAAAGATGAATTCCCGCAACAGGCCCGGCAGCACTTCGTGACCAGAAGCTTCAATCTCGACAACCTGACGCGCACGATAGATTTTGCCAATGGACACTTCACTGATTTTTTCCAAAGCATTTTTGAACGCGCATAAATCAACCAGTGCTTGATCAAATGTGCCATTCAGGATGTCCTGCTCATGGGAAAGAAATATGTCTGTGCACGAATCGATGAGGACGCCAATACTCATAGCCCTCAGGGTTCCTAGTTTCTTGTTCAATCCATCTTCTCCGGCGAGCTTGCTTCGATCCAGTTTATCTTTTAGAATCGGAGCAAGTAATTCAACCGTCTGTTCAAAAGTCACGAGTCCCAGGCGGCACCCGTCTTCAAGGTCGATGATGCTGTAACATATGTCGTCCGCAGCCTCCACAAGAAATGCCAGTGGATGACGGCACCACGCTCCTTCACCTGAAGAAAGCAATTCCAACTGGTGGGCGAGATCAGAAAAAATAACTTTCTCCGTTTGAAAGTATCCATATTTCCGTTGACTCTTCTTTGTCTTGTTCCGTATCGGGAAGAGCGCCGGGCAGGGATACTTGGTAAAGGCACCCAGTGTGGCGCAGGTTAGTTTCATCCCATATTCATGGTGATTGAGAATCCTGAAGCCCTGTGCATTGCCTTCAAATTTGACAAGGTCTGCCCAGGCAGCGTCACCCACATCTTTTTTTGCTTCCTGGTTTTCAGCAAAAAAATCTGATAATGCATCTTCCCCCGCGTGACCGAATGGCGGGTTGCCCAGATCATGGGCGAGGGCGGCAGCCGCTACAATGGCGCCAAAGTCAAAAAGGGAAAATGCTTGCCCAAGCAATGGATGTCGTTCCAGGATGACTTCCCCGACCCGCTTGCCCAAAGAGCGGCCAACGCTGGAAACCTCCAGGCTATGGGTGAGCCGGGTGTGGACAAAATCATATTCCGGAAGTGGATGAACCTGGGTCTTATCTTGCAACCTCCTGAAAGGATGAGAAAAAATGATTCGGTCATAATCCTGTTCGAAGGCACTTCGATACGATCCCGAAGGAGTTGACTTTTGGCCGAGTCGGCTGGCTGAGAGTAGGGCGGTCCAGTTCACAATAAGTTGATCAGGTGCTGATATTTGCCTTGCCTTCGCTGAAGCTAAGGACGGGCGATGGAAACAAATTTCATTATTTTAAACTAAACCACCTTCCCTCCCACTATTTTTGACCTTATGTACAAGGCTCAGCTCAACGGAAAGACATTTGACATTGAAACTGAATCTGGCGGCTGGCTGATGAATGGAGCTCCCTTCGATTGGGATATCACCCCCCTGGGCAACGGCCATTTTCACATTCTCTACCAACACAAAGGTTATCAGGCAGAGCTGGTCAATATAGATCGTCAAGCCAAGACCGTAGAACTCAAGATTAATACGGTAAAATATACTGTTCAACTCCGGGACAAATTTGATTTGTTGCTGGAGAAAATGGGGATGAATGCAAGCGCAGCAAGCAAAGTGAATGCGATTAAGGCACCGATGCCCGGGTTAATCGTTGACCTTAGGGTAAAAGCCGGCGATGCCGTGAAGATTGGTGATGCGTTGCTTGTGCTGGAGGCCATGAAGATGGAGAATATCATCAAGGCTCCGGGCGAGGGAACGGTGAAGCATGTAAAAGTCAAAAAGGGCGATACAGTGGAGAAGAGCCAGGTGTTGATTGAGTTTTGAGGATTACGTCCCATGGAAACAAATCTCGAAAGAATTCGGGCACTTATTGAGGCTTTAAAGAACGCTGGCTTTTGGAGCCGGCTCTTTCGTTGGAATGACATTCAACGTCAGGTCATCGATGCCAATGCTGAATTGCAACGCATAGCTTCGTCCCTGGATCAGGCAAAATCAGAGAATGCCAGGCTAGAGGCCAATCTTTCCGTCGAACGGGAGAAATCAAAAAACTTTCAGGATTCGAACAACCGCCTGATTACAGAGAATGAAGTATTGAAATCCCAAAACAAACAAATCGAATCCCTGCAGACGAGTGTAACCACGCTGACTACCCGAAATGACCAATATTATAAAAGAGGAAGTGAACTGTTAATCGAGTTAAACACTGAAAAACAAAAACTTGAAAACAGCGAGAAAGAATTGAGGGTGCTCCGGGATGAAAATGCGCGGTTGAAGAAAGATGAAGAATTCCGAAAGCAAGAACACTCCAATGCGGTTTCTTCACTCAAACAAATCCAGGAGAAATTTCAAAAAGACCGCGACAAGGAATTGGAAGACAAGAACAATGCTGAAATCCAACGAATTGTAAAACAAAAAGAAACATGGTCTAATCATGAAGAAAGGGTTAAGAATGCGATCAAGACCATTTGTTCGAAGCATACCGTGGAGTATGTGGAAAAGGTCCCCTTCAAGGGAGAGCCCGACAACACGATCAAGATTATTGACGAGTATGTAATCTTCGATGCGAAAAGTCCGGCCAATGATGATCTTTCCAATTTTCCGACTTACCTGAAGAATCAGACTGAATCGGTAAAGAAATACGCGAAAGAGGAAAATGTTAAGAGGGATATATTCCTGGTGGTTCCTACCAATACCCTGGAGGTACTCGAAAATTTTATTTATCGGTTGCCCGACTATACGGTGTACATCATCTCATTGGATTCCCTTGAGCCAATAATCGTGAGCCTGAAAACAATTGAAGAATATGAGTTCGCACAAGAGCTAAGTCCTGAGGAACGGGATAATATTTGCAGGGTGCTCGGAAAATTCGCGCACCTCTCCAAGAGAAGAATTCAAATAGACGCCTTTTTTGCCAAGCAGTTTCTTGAGCTTGTGTACCGTGGTGAGGCCGATCTCCCAAAGGACATCCTGGAGAAGGTAAACGAATTTGAAAAATCTGAAAAAATCAATCCTCCCATTGAAAAGCGGGCGAAACAGATAAGCATTAAAGAGCTGGAGGCCGACACAACCAAACTGAACAGCGACGCAAATTCCAAAGGGATTGTAACTGAGAACTCATTGCTCTCCAAGAGTCTTAACCGTCTTCCGCTCTATTCTTCGGACATAGAAGATCCAAAAGACGAAGAACAGGGCAGCCTGTTTTAAGAATTTCAACCAAAATTTCCGGTTGTGGAAATCACTTTCAAAAAAGGCAATACGAAGGACACCATAACATGTAAACGACCGGATGGTACAAGCACGTGGATGGCGGCAGAGACTTTCATGGTAACCCATGACCTTACCCACTATGTCGTCGAAATAAATCTAAATATCCATCAAGGTTTTTATGGATTACTTGCCCAGGGCATTGATATTACTGATTTTGAAAAGAAACAAAAGATTAGCCCCGCGTCGATTCCAGCGGACGGTATCCGGATGGAAATTCTTGTGGGATTGTTTCTGACCGAGCGCAATGATGGAAGGCAATTGGTTGATTTTAATGCTGCTTACCGGGAGAGCTGCCAAAAATTTCATCTGGCTACCGAGTCACTTCCAGAACCACTTTTGCAATCCATGCGCAGGCAGATTGGCGAAATAATAATAAAATGGCACAATCTGCCTGTTGGTAATTGTTTAGTCTTTAATTTTCCTGCTTCTTAAACTATTCACGATGAAAAGACTGGTTCTTATTCTTGCTCTAGCCATTGCCGTATCCTCTTGTGCACCAGGACCTGTGGGGGCCTGGAAGTATTCTGTTACCGGAACCCCTCAGGGAGATTATGCTGGTACCTTGAATATTGAAAAATCCCCCACAGGCTATGCCGCCAAGATGGATGGTACCGGTGGCGTCACTCCCTTCAACAAGTTCTCCTTTGACAAAAAAAAGAAGATTACCGAAGGTGACTTTGATTTCTCCGGTGTCAATATTGTTTTCTCTGCCAAGCTCAACAAAGACGAGCTGAAGGGAACCATGTCCACGAGCGGAATGGATTTTCCATTTGCTGCCACCCGAAAGAAATAAGTTGATGAAACTTACGCCAGACAACAAATTGCGAAAACTCATTGTTGTGGGCGATCGTGTGTTGATCCGCCCTGCGAAGGAATCAGATAAAACCGACAGCGGACTTTACCTTCCTCCGGGCGTGCTCGAGAAAGAAAAGATTCAAAAAGGATTTGTGATCAAAGTGGGACCGGGTTATCCGCTGCCCATGCCCGCCGATGAGGATGATCTTTGGAAAGGAAAGGAGGAACTTGTAAAGTACCTGCCCTTGCAGGCCCAGGAAGGCGACCTGGCGATCTTCCTTCAAAAAGGCGCCATAGAGGTGATGTATGAGAACCAGAAATACTACATCGTGCCGCAGGCGTCTATCTTGATGCTTGAACGGGACGAAGAACTTTAGCATGTTTAGGTACACTTAAACATGAGTGGCTTATCCTTTGATGTTCTTCGCGTAGGCAAGCGTTACAGGCTTGTCAATTTTGATGATCGTTATGATTTTGAAATTGAAAGGATCCTAGCCAACGGTGATTTCAAGGTAAAAGACATCCACACCCTGGAACGGTTTCTCCTGAAAGAAACGATCAAGTACGGACGAGGAAAGGATTTCGAGATTCGCGAACTTGACTAGGGAATCTTAAGGGAATCCCTCCCTACGACACCACGATTTTTTTCTACTTCTTTATTTTTACGCCAAAGAAAAAGCGCATTAGGGGATTCGTTCGGATAATAATCAGGTAAAATCCCACACAACTCACCAAGGTCAGCATACTGATCGTCCAGTACTTCGCGGCAATGCTCCAGTCCCACTGACATACATAGTAGCCAATGGCAATGATTACTGTTTGGTGAAGAATGTAAAATGGATACAGGCCTTCATTGCTGTATTTCAACCAGGGGTGCGGCTTGTTGAAGTAATGCTGTCCATAAGCAATCACCGTGACAACAGTGAACCAGCTCAATACAATTCCAACAACATCAAAAGCTGTTTCCACAGTGTCTTCCGTCCATGGAAAATGAACAATCCCCCTGAAATGGAAGTATAAGGCATAGAAAGGTACAAGCAGTATCAGTGTCGATATCAACAATTGTTTCCTGCTGTTGCCGATACCATCCCAAAGTGACGGCACGGAATAACACACCATTCCCCAGAGAAAGAAGCAGAAATAGTACACCATATAGCCCAAATCTTTAAGGTCGTGCGTTTCCTCGGGAAAATAGGGACGCAATGCGAGCTGAGTAAGGAAAATAAAAATGGACGGGACCAAAAGAATTCCAACAGGTCTTGACAACATCTTCTTTATCCATTGCTTAAATATTGTGGAGCGTTCTGATCGCAAGAAAACCAGGAAGGGCAAGGCCACAAGGGAAAAAATCAACAGGTACAGAACAAACCACAAATGGTGCCAGCTGAAATTTCCTCTTGGATAGGGCACGAAGTCAAGGACGGATTTATAGAAGTCCCAATATCCATGAAATTGGTTGATGCGTTCATAATAAATTTGAGGAGGCACCACCACAAACATCCCGAACAGCAATGGAATAAACAGTCGCTTGAATCGTTCGCCTGCAAACTGCGCTGGAGTGCGTTTCCCGAGTGCCATATAGGTTCCGGCACCTGATATAAATAGGAGCAGCGGCATTCGCCAGAAATGGAGCCACACCATCCAATAGTTGAAACTTGTGCTCGTTTCATTGTTCTTCACATGCCAGCCCCAGGTGTTGAACCACATCCCGGTATGATAGAACAGGAGGATGAGAATGGCAATGAGCCTGAGCCAGTCAAGGTCGTTGCGCCTTTGAAAAACGGGGGCGATGTTCTGTTCGATTTTTGACATGAATAACTATTTCAAAAGTAAAACCCTTTGGGTAAAGTCGAACAAAAACGGCATGTATATTTGGGCTTATGTTGTATGTGATTCAACCCGCCTCGGTCAGCGATTCATTGGCTCTGGATCGATTGGTGAACTCAGCTTATCGGGGTGATTCTTCCAGAGAAGGCTGGACCACTGAAGCAGACCTGCTGGATGGTGGGCGAACAGATGCCGCAGCGCTTGAGGAGGTCCTGAGGAACCCTGGTCAAATTATTCTGAAGTACGTAGAGGGGGATATAATCCTAGGCTGCGTATACCTTCACATGGAAGGCGAAAAACTTTATCTTGGAATGCTGTCGGTAGAACCCAGCAGGCAAAACGAGGGGATCGGCAAGAAATTGCTGGCGGCAGCCGAGGGGGAGGCTATCAGACAACATTGCTCATCGATTTACATGACGGTGATCTCCGTAAGAACAGAACTCATTGATTGGTATGTCCGTCATGGCTATTTCCTCACCGGCGAAAAGAAACCCTTCACCATCAATGATCCCCGATTCGGACAACCGAGATCATCCCTGGAATTTGTAGTCCTGGAGAAAAGTATGGTGCGGCCATAAACCTTTTGCCATTCACATACAATAATCCTCGCTCAAGGGACTGTCTCCCATTTTTCGAAACAAATAATGATATTAGAAGAAAATTGCCCGTGATGAGATACCCATTGTCAATCGCTTGTTTCCTGATAGCCTTCGCAGGATTTGGTCAAAATTCAGATCTTCCCTCAGATTTTCTGAACAAAGGATTTCACAAGGAAAGGAGACAAAAGCTCAGGGAAACTTTGCCTCCCAATTCGGTCGCCGTACTGTTTGCCAATCCTGTACGAAACCGTGCCAATGACGTCGATTTTGTGTATCACCAGGATCCTGATTTTTATTACCTCACCGGATACAAGGAGCCTGACGCCGTACTGTTTGTATTCAAGGAGAAGCAGACAGCGGCCAATAAATCCTCGTATGACGAAATACTTTTTGTGCAGCCACGCAATGAACTACGCGAAATGTGGACCGGCCGAAGACTGGGTGATGCCGGTGTAAAAGATGTTCTGGGCTTTGAGCAGGCATTCAATAACACGGAATTCAAACGCTATAATATTGACTTTGAGAAGTTTGACAAGATTCTCTTTTTTGATTTCAAGAATGATGTGCGGGATAACCCAAGGGATTCATCCGATCTGTATGATCTCATTTCACAGTTCAAGATGAAGGTAAAGTATCCTGAAAAGAGCAGCCTTACCCTCACCCCTGAACCGCAAAAGCAGAATCTGGACGTAAAAGGCCTTGCGGAGGCCATGGCATCCCTGCGTGGGATAAAGACGAAAGAAGAAATTGAAATGATCAAGAGGGCTGTTCAAATCTCGTGTGTAGGCCAGGTGGAAGTGATGAAGGCAATGAAGCCTGGCATGTCGGAACGGGAAATCCAGGGTATCCATGAATTTGTCTTTAAAAAGTACCAGGCGGAAGACCTGGGATATCCCTCCATCGTCGGTGCAGGACACAACGGATGCATTCTTCACTACATCGACAACTACAAGCCCAACATCACTTCGAAGGAACTCATCCTGATGGATTTGGGTGCTGAATTTCATGGATACTCCGCGGACATCACACGGACGATTCCAGTGAATGGCAAGTTTAGCCAGGAGCAAAAGCAGATTTATGAGCTGGTGCTCAAAGCCCAGGAGGAGGCCATGAAGATTTGCAAACCAGGTACGCCTCGCCAACAGCTGACCATTGTGTGCCGGGAAGTGATCAATAAAGGGTTGTTCGAGCTTGGCATCCTGAAATCCGAAACAGAAAAACACATGTACTTCCCACATGGCGTATGCCATCACATTGGATTGGATGTCCATGACCGCGGCGGTCCCAACCTGGAAGAAAACAATACCGTAACCATAGAGCCAGGAATCTACATCCCTGACAATTCCCCTTGTGACAAGAAATGGTGGGGGATTGCTGTTCGCATTGAAGACGATTACTTGTTAACCAAGGACGGGTATGAACACCTGTCCACCTTCGCGCCACGCACGGTAAAAGATATTGAGGCGATGATGAAGATGCCCAGCGCTTTGGATGGATTTACCTTGCCAGACCTGGAAAAAAAGAATTAGAATTCAAGATCATGAAAAAGATAGTTTTTTCTTTTCTGTTTCTCTTCTGTTTCATAATGCTCCCGGCTCAGAAAATCTGGTCTGCAGAAGAAGCGAATGCGTGGTATCAGAAACAGCCGTGGCTTGTCGGCTGCAATTTCATCCCAAGTACCGCCATTAATGAATTGGAAATGTGGCAAGCCGACACCTTTGATCCCAAAACCATAGACAAAGAACTTGGTTGGGCGCAAGGCCTCGGCTTCAATGTGATACGTGTATACCTTCATAATCTTGCCTGGGAAACAGACCGGGCAGGCTTTGTAACCAGAATTGGTACTTTTCTTGGCATTGCCGACAAGCATAAAATAAAAGTGGTCTTCGTGCTCTTCGATGATTGCTGGCTCCCCGATCCCAAGCCAGGAAAGCAACCTGACCCCAAGCCCGGGGTGCACAACAGCGGCTGGCTCCGCGCTCCCGGACCTGACATTGTCAGTAGCCCCGCCAAATGGGACATGATCGAGTTGTACTGCAAGGATATTCTCATTCTCTTTAAGAATGATGCCAGGGTGCTCATGTGGGACCTTTACAATGAGCCTGGCAATAGTGATATGACGGATATCTCCTATCCATTCATGCAAAAAGTATTTCAATGGGCCTGGTCAGTCCGACCATCGCAGCCTCTCACCTGCGCTACCTGGAATGGTGATGATAAGTTCAGAAGGTATAATGATTTTCAATTGGCAAACTCAGACGTAATCACCTTCCATAACTATAGCGACCCAAAAAATCTGGAAGAAGAAATTCTGAAATTGCAAAAACTGGGACGACCCTTGATTTGCAGTGAGTATATGGCGCGCACAAACAAAAGCACCTTTGAACACAACCTTCCCGTGTTAAAGAAATACAAGGTTGGAGCAATCAACTGGGGCCTTGTGAGCGGCAAAACCAACACCATATTTCCATGGGGATCCAAGGAAGGCACACCAGAACCAACCGTTTGGTTCCATGATATCTTTAAGAAAGATGGATCTCCTTTTGATGAGAAAGAAGTAAAGCTGATCAAGGAGTTGACAGCACAGTCGAAACCGTAACGCTTGTTGTCGATGAAGAAACTCTTTCCATTGTTGTTTCTGGCAGCCTGTTCAGGAAGCAGCTTGCAGACCAAACTGGATTCCTATTTTTCAAAAGAATTTCCAAAAGATGGTCCGGGAGTTGCTGTGCTCATTATGAAAGACACATCGGTTATTTTTTCGAGAGGCTATGGCGTGGCGGACCTGAATACAAAAGAGCCCATCTCTCCACAGACTCTATTCAATCTGGGTTCAATCTCCAAGACATTTGTCTCCAATGGAATTCTTATGTTGCAAGAGCAGGGCAAGCTTTCGGTGAATGATAGCCTTCTCAAGTATTTTCCTTCATTCAAGAACAAGGCCATTGCCCAAAAAGTAAGGATCAAACACCTTCTCACGCATACTTCCGGCTTGCCCGACAACCGACAAGTAGACAAGGACAGTGTATTCTACCTGACCGCACGAGATGCAGAGAATTGGTTTCCCATTACACAAACTGACACTTTGGAATTCGAACCTGGCACAAATTATCATTATTCCAATCCGGCGTTCAATGGCCTGGCCCTTATCATTGAACAGGTGGCGGGCCGGAAGTGGCAAGACTATATTGCTGAAACTATTTTCGTCCCCTCCGGCATGAAGACGACCACGATTACGGATGGGCCGCACCCGGAGAAAGGGGTCTCTCATGGCTACACGATGATCCAGCGCCAATGGCAAGAGGATGATTTCGGCGAAGAACCAACTTTTTGCGCCGCGGGGAACGGTGGTGTATGGAGTTCTGCGGAAGAATTATCCCGTTACGAACTGGCCTTGCAAAATGCAACATTCCTCAGTCAGGCAGCCATCGATGAATCAGCGGAGATCAAGCAATTCCCAAATTGGTCAGGAGAAAAACCTCCTTTCATAGGATGGTCCTGGTTTATAGGTCAAACTCCAGACGGACTTAAAACCATTGGTCATACAGGCAGTCAGGGAGGATTTCAGGCCAATTATGTGTCCATCCCAGCCAAGAAAATTTTGTTCGTCATCGTGGGCAACGCCCCACACGATCTTGATGCCGTAACCAATCAGGTATTAACCTGGCTGAAGAAAGAAAAGTACCTGGACCGATAATTGGTTCTCCATTCATCACATTCGTATTCCCTTCTGCCGTAAGACGGGTTTTGAAATCGGTTATTATTTTTACTTTTAGGAGTTCACATTTTACCTAACCTACCCACATATGAGTTTAATGATCAAGAAGCCGCTGAACCAACTGATGGAGCAAGCCGATTCTGGCAAAGGGCTTAAACGCACCCTGGGACCAATGAATCTCATTGCACTGGGAATCGGAGCCATCATAGGTGCCGGGCTTTTTGTCCGCACGGCTGCTGCTGCAAGCGAAGCCGCCGGACCAGGTGTGATCATCTCCTATATTATTGCAGGGATTGGGTGTGCATTCGCAGGTTTGTGCTACGCTGAATTTGCTTCGATGATCCCTATTGCCGGCAGTGCCTATGCCTATGCTTATGTTACCATGGGAGAGTTTCTGGCCTGGGTCATCGGATGGGCGTTGATATTGGAATATGCCCTTGCATCGGCCACAGTCTCAATTGCGTGGAGTGAGTATCTGAACAGTTTACTGGGGGGAGTTATTCCTTATGAGTGGTGCCATTCACCAATGGAAAGCATGAATGGTTCTCAGGGAATTGTTAATCTACCGGCCATCTTTATTCTCTTCCTCCTCACCTTGATCCTCATCAAGGGTACACAGGAATCGGCTAATGTCAATGCCGTAATTGTCTTTGTCAAGGTTTCCATCGTGCTCGTATTGATCGTGGTGGGTTGGGGCTTCATCAATGAAACCAACTACACACCCTTTACCATTCCGGACCAGGTTGGCCATGAAGAATGGAACCGCCATGGCTGGGGTGGGGTGCTGGGTGGTGCCGGAATAGTGTTCTTTGCTTTCATTGGCTTCGACGCTGTTTCTACAGCTGCCCAGGAGGCCAAGAACCCCAAGCGGGACATGCCCATTGGTATTTTAGGATCACTTTTGATCTGCACGATTCTATTTGTTTTGTTCTCCCACGTGCTGACGGGTATCGCAAACTGGCAGGAATTCAAAGTAGCTGGAAAAGAAGCGTCTGTCGCCTATGCGATAAAGACTTATATGCATGGTTATGAATGGCTTGGAACACTCGTTACGGTAGCCATTCTTGCCGGCTTCTCCTCCGTGATTCTTGTCATGCTCATGGGACAATCACGGGTGTTTTACTCCATGTCCAAAGATGGACTTGTGCCTGCTGTTTTTTCACAACTTCATCCCAAGTTCAGAACGCCTTTCAAATCGAATATGATTTTGTTCGTGTTCGTGTCGCTTTTTGGGGGGTTTGTTCCCGGAAGTGTAGCCGGTGACCTTACGAGTTTCGGAACGTTATTCGCTTTCGTCCTGGTCTGTGCAGGAATCTGGGTAATGCGAATTTCCAATCCCGGTGCAAACAGACCTTTCAAGACTCCCCTGGTCCCATTGATTCCTATCCTCGGTATTCTTATTTGTACAGCATTGATTGCATCCCTTGAGTTGAACACCTTGCTGTCGGCCTTTGGATGGCTATTGATAGGTCTTGTTGTCTACTTCGTGTATAGCAAAAAACACAGTGTTTTG
>JANYHW010000172.1 GCA_025358885.1 Cytophagales bacterium
AATTTCCCGCCTAAATAGGCACTCACGCCCGAATTCATAGTTTGCGCCACGGCTGTGCTGCCCAATCTTCGGGTTTGAAAATCGTCTATTTTATAGATACTTTCACGAAATTTATCGATTCCAGATGTTCCAGTTCCGAAAATTGTACCTGAGTCCCAATCTGGATTTTGTTGAATTTCTAATGATAAACCAGCGTCTTTCCAAGCATCAATTCCTACGATTACGCCGTATAAAATTCCGGTTGAATTAAAATTTCTTAATTCTAATTCTGTAAAATAGTTTAAAGCCAAATCTGTCGAAATTTCTGGTTTTCCAGCAATTTGTGACGAAAATTGCAATCTTTCGAGTTCAGAATCGTGTTTTATACCCGAAATTCCATTTTTTATGGCATTTTCGAACGCAGAAAGTCCAACTCCATTTGGAGCAACAACGCCAAGACCAGTAATCACAAAATTGTCTTGAGCAAGACCACCTGCCAGAGTGAGATCAATTGTTAAAGTAGAGGAAGAGGATAATACAACGGAATTGACAGTAATATTGGCAGAAGGGTTAACGCCAGGAGTTGTAACAAAAATAAAGTTAACTGGAGCAGTAAGAATAAAAGTCCCCGTTTGACCACCAACTCCAAAATCATTGTCAGCAGTTTCAGCAACAGTAATATCGGCCAGAGAAACTGTCGATCCACCGACACACAAATTCGCGGCAGTGGCAGGGGTTACGGAAGTCTGAGAAAAAGAACGAGAAGAAAGAAATACTCCGACAAGGGAAAATATCAAAAAAACAAACTTCCCCGTTCGGAGTAAAGATCTATGCATAGAGTCAGTTACAAACAACCTATAAATATCACTAAACCCCCAAAAGTAACCCAAAAAAAGCGGGTTTTACAGCTAATTTGCGAACTTCCCATCCTGATTTAGCTTTATCAATGTCATCTTCATTTCCCCTGCATCGGGTTTACCTGTTCTCATGGTTCCAAGCAGCAAAATCCGACCGTCGGGGAGTTCTTCGATTGCTCCGCAGGCATCAAGTCCCTCACCACCAAAAATGAGTGGCAAGTTCCAGGCAATAGAGCCATCATTGTTCAGTTTGGTGAGGAGCCAATTTTGGTTGTCATTGAAACTTTTCTCATTGGCCAAGACATAGAATCCGCTCAACTTTGAAGCATACACGGCCGTATGTTCAGGCAAATCATTCCCCAACTTGATTGAAAGGGGCTTCTGAAATTGCAAATCAGTGGGATTAAAAGCCAAAGTTTTTCTCAACCTGGCGACATATACATCTGAAGCAGCGGCTCCGCCAGAACTGTTGTACGTTATTCCTCCGAGGAAATACCCATCGCCGGATTGTATAGGAGCCACTGAGAGGGAACTCAACCTTTCATCTGTTGTAGGGTCGCCAATAAACAGATCAGCCGTATTGGCGCCACCATTTGCACCCAGTCCAAAAATCCAATAATTGATGTCGGGATTCGGATGACCCGGCACCTGCGTATTAGAATACCCAAACAAATAATATTGCGAAGTACTTATCTGAATAACTTTTATGGCTACGTCGTATGTACCCGGGCCATGTGCTTTACCCCATGAATTTGGATAAAGGGTCAGGTTATTGAAGAATCGTAAGTGTATTGCATCCCGCTGATCGTTGGCAACTGCATTGGGCTTCAAATCTGTATCACTGCTTGATCCAGCAACTATAAATCCATCATTGGTAAGAGATACCGTCTCGGCAGACTCATCTGTATCCTGATTTGAATTATTCTTCAGTCCAACAAGAGCGCTGTCGATGGGGACGCCGTCTAGCGTGAATGTCATAATTTTTACATCACGGTCGGTAGCGCTTTTGAACGAGTTACCTACAGCGACCAGACGACCATCGTTAGTAAGTTCAATGTCACTGGCCTCATCGTCAAACGGTCCTCCATAGGTGTGTTCCCAGAGTATATTTCCTTTAGCATCGGCCTTCACCAGGTACCACTGACTGAATTTGTTCTGGCCTGAGGGTTGCGTGGTCCCAAACAGTACAATGGAGCCGTCCGACATAGCAACAAGATCTTCCCCTGTTTGGTCACCATCATTTCCGTAATACTTGAGGAAATATGACTTATTGGGATCGTCAATGTTAGAAGAAGTATCGCAACCAGTCAGAAGCAACGTAAAACTAGCGGCGGCAATCCATATTACGAGCCTCATTTCTTGATTCCTCCTTCCTCTCTCTCGATTTGCCTGGAAACACTCTTCGTCCTGGCCTTCTTCACCCTCCGCGGATCATAAATGGGGTGGATGAATCCGAAGGAAAGAGAAATATTATCCAATCTAAAAACATCCGAAACATAACGATATCGTGTAAGGTTATTAGAGAGATAATAATCGGGATTGCCGATGGGGTTCTTATCCGGGTTTGTGCCAGGGTCTTGGTAATACACTTCATTGTTCCTTACCATATTGGATAAACCTCCCATATAGCGCAGGTCAACATATAGAAAGTCCTTGCCCCACTTATATTTTACTCCACCACCAATCACGAAAGACTTGTTCAATAAATTCCGCTGATATTTAACATCTTCGCTCGGACCAACGGCCTGCAATTGCGATCCATCGGCTTTGTTATCTGTGTAAGTGAATGTATTCTTTGACGATAGTAAATAGTTAATGGCAACTCCTGCATAACCAAATGGTCTTATGTTACCTGTACTTGATGAATACTTCAGGTAGAGGGGTACATCAAGCCAGAATTGGTTTGCAATAAGAGTTTGTTCGTCGCCGGCCGAGATACCGGATCTAACTCTTCGGTATGCCCTGGAAGCGAAATCGCCCTCAATACAAAGGCTGAGATTGTCATTGATATTCCAATCGATACCAGCACCTATCTGTGCATTAAATCTTAAATAATTCTGTGTATTGACAGGATAAGGCTCCGTAGATATTGAATAAATGCTTCTAAACAATGAGCTACTAAAACCCAACCTAAAATGCGGGGTGAAAATTGGTGTGGCCGTAAATTTCTTGCTCAGGTAGACGATATCAATTGGATCCTTTCGTTCATCAGCAACATATTCAGGGTCTGCCCTTAGCAATTTAAGGTAACTGTCATCGGCTGCGATCGGATCGTCAATGATCAGGTAGGCCTGGCATAACAGCAAATATGCTCTAACACTTTGCTCCTGCGAAAGGCCCTGATTTAAACACTTTTGCAGGATTGAAGGAATGGAGTAGAAATGTCCGGCATTGAATTCGGTTTCTGCGTGACTCAGGGTTTGATCACATTCGCTTCCTTGAGCATACACCAGAGACGTGCAGGAAATAATAAGGAGTCCCGCGATTAGATTTCGTGAAGCTTTGCCCATCAAAAATCACTTATCAATAAGTTTTTACAAGTCGACTCGTAGCCAATGTTGTTGCGCACATAAATCTCCCACTCCTCTTTGGTCATATTTCTCTTCAACATTGGGCAAATCTGGTCGGCAAGCATTTTAGGATCGGTTGGCCAAACACGGATCTCTCCACTGTTGCATGAGGCAAGGAGATAGTCAGAGCCTTTTGTAAAAGATAGTTTCCAGATATTTCCAGTGTTGTTGTCCATCACTACTGGCAGGTCCTCCTGCTCATGATCCACTACCCACATCACCAATTTCTTATCCAGGCCGGCACTGGCCAACAAAAGCCCGTCAGGACTAAATTCAACATCAGAGACACCAGCTGTATGACCACCCAATTCCCTTAATTGCTCAGAGGTAGAATAGTCGTACAACTTGACAGACCCCTTTACTTTTGAATCCTTATCCGTGAATTCCGTTCCATACGCCAGGATTTGACGTGATGGATGGAATGCAACCGAAAGAACACGAACAAGATTCTTGGATTCATCAACCTTCAATTCATAACTATTGTCCTTCAAATTCAAAATTATAAGCTGGCCCGCAGTGGCTACACCCGCCATCAGGTTACCATCAGGGCTTATATCGATGGACTTGATTTCATACGGCAACGTTACCAATGTCTTACCTTGACCGGTGATGTGATTGGTAAGCCTGACTGTCCGGTCAGCACCAACGGAAAGGAATCCTGAATTGTTGGGCAAGAACTTAATATCATTTACATACCCTTTATGTCCTTTGACCAACCCTGGTTTTTCTCCAGGCTGATCAAGGTGAAATATTTGAATATTGGAAGAGTCACTACCATTGATGAGATATTTTTCATCCATGCTTAGCGCGAGCACTCGGTTTGGATAAGGATTGAAGTCAACCAGATTATCCGCAGTGCTCTTCAAATAATCCCCTTTGAAAATTCTTCCATCGTTACCTGTGGTGTAAAATGTGCTACTCTCATGGGATACGGCAAGACCGAACATCTTGTTCTTCAGGTTGCCGGGAATCCGGATTTGGTTATAGTTAGGATTCTCAGATAACTTAGCAATGGCATAATAAAGGCCGATGTACACGTAAGGATCATACTTGTGTCCTCCGTAAGTAGAATGGTACTGATAACCTTGCATGGCCAGAAGCCCCGCAAGATCCTTGTCGTCGATCGTCGGCGATTTAGCTTCAAGTGCCTGGGCCACTGAGAGGAAAAGCAATCGGTTGGCCTCAGCATTTGCTTTTTGAGCAATGTCAGTCTGCTTAATTGCCTCTACTTTTGCTGCCTTCTCCAATTCGCCTGAAGCGATGGCCTTTTGTTCTTGCTCCAACGCCAGCTTATAGTTTCTTTCGGCCTCTGCCTTAGCTAGCTGTGCCTCTTTAAGCGCTTCCTCTACCCTCACATAAGCAACCTCCAGGTCCTTTTGCTGTTTGACCGCAATCTCCCTTTGGTATTCTGCCTCCTTGGTCGCTTCAACTGCGAGTTGTTCGTTCTTTACTGCTTCCGCCCGCTGCCCTTCTGCGATATCCCTTTGCCTGCCAGCCTCAATGGACTGCGTAAATCCGTAAATCATAAAAAGGATAGCGATTACAGCCGCAGTACCCAACACAATTGAAGTTACCCTTGCGCGACGCAACATCCGACGCTGTAACATCTCCTGGTTCTTGAGCTCCGCCTCATAGGTAATCCTGCTGGTATCCAGGAATACGATGGCCCGTTCGAATGCGATATCATAGCGCTGCGCCCAAACACGTGTTGGCTTCTGCTTCTTCTGCCAGTTTAATGCCAGTTGTAAATCCGGCGGACGCCAAAGCCCAGCCTTACCCGTTTGATAAAGTGCGGCAGCGTCCGATATCCTCTTATACAATTGGGCTGATTCAAACTCTTCCTCCACCCAATTAAACAACCGCGTCCAGATACGCATCAAGCTTTCGTGTGAAAGTTCAATGGTACTTGCCCCTGTCAATGTCACGTTCGTACCCGGCATCAGGAAAGAACGACCCGTACGACGGAAGCACTCAACAACCTTGATCACTTCATCCTCTGTTGTTCCCGCCAGTTCAGATACAAGTTTTATTTTAGAAGGCCTCCGAAGGCCTTGATTTTCCTGGTTCTTTTCAGTAAGACTTTTGAATAAAACTTCCGCAATCTCCTTCTCATTGGAATTGAGTTCTTCATACGCCTCATTGGCATGGAGGGAAAGGGCCTGGCTGATCTTGCCAATGGCATTGTAGTGCCTAATATCCATGGCCTCATCAGCCTCCCGGTTAGCAGCCCAATAGTCCCAAGTACGCATCATGGCATGCTGCATGATGGGCAATTGGTCCTGGTGATCACCGATATCGCTTAGCAATTTCTTTACGAGCCGGTTAGTGATTTTTCCACCACCGACGGCTACCGGACCCTCAATTGCAAGTTTTTTTTGGTCTCGACCCATTTGGGGAACGAGATAATTGCTTGTATTGATCATTTGGGTCAACCCCGGAAAAACAGAACATTCCCCAATAAAATCTGATCGAAGGCTAAGAGAGAGATAAACGGGTACCCTTGTCTGATGTACTGCATTGAGAATCAGGTTCACATAATGAGCTGATTCATTTGCCTGATCTTCACCCAACTCACGAAAACGCAATAGCTCTTCGAACTGATCTACAAGAAAAAAGATGTTGTCCTGATCAACCTTTTGAAGGTATTCTGCTACTTCAATTAGACCGTCTGGACCACTGTTTAGCACTGACTTAATAATCGCATGTTGAATTAGCCTGTCGTCCGGCGAGATTCGGCCGGTTGCTTCAAGCTGATGAACAATAGCGTCAGCCAGATTTGAAACAGGTGAATTGCCAGGCCTTGTTGTGATTACCTCCCAGTTGGGACCGGTTTTGGTCATAAACCCGCCGTAGAGGACAGGAACAAGACCGCAATACATCAAGCTGGACTTACCGCTGCCGGAGTAGCCCATGATGGTAACCGACCGGTGCTGAGAAAGTTGGAGGAGGATCTCGTCCACTTGTCCTTCTCTTCCGAAGAACAGGTGCGATTCTTCAATGCTGAAAGGGCGCAAACCAGGAAACGGATTGGCACCTAATGGTTCCAAACCCTCCTCTGGTGAATGTGTTTCTTCCACCAATTCTCCCGTTTGTACGGAATAATTCAGCATTAGCCTTTTTATAGAATCAGAAAATTAACAAAATAACCTGTAACCCTCACCCACTGCCCACATTGTTTAAAAAATACGTCGAATTTGAGGCGATTTGGGATATAAGTCTAAAAAATCATTGAAATTTAGAAGAATTTAAACATATTCCAAAACACGGTCAGCCAGCTTGACATTTTCGGCCAATTGCTCATACAACTGGTCCTTGTTCATTTTCAATAATAGCGTTCGCTCCTTGGCAATAAGCGCGTTGGCTTTTGCAAATCCAGGAAGCGATAGCATCTCTCCGATGAACTGCCCAGTGGCATAGGTTGCCTGATGCTGTCCCTTATGAAAATACTCGATTTGCCCGCTATAGACGATATAGAAATTGTTGTTTGATCGTTCATCAAGGGACAAGGAGTCATTCTCATTCAAGAGTTCCTCTTCAGATATATTTGCAAGAAAAGAAAGACTAAGTCCTGTAATTCCTTTGAATAGGTCCATTGCGCCAAAGAATAATGTCTTCTCAAAAAGCAGCAGGCCGACATGGGTTCCAATGATTGCGTTGTCCAATGCCTTTTGGGTCTCAGGTGCAAGGCGGATGATGTTTGACCGATAGGATTCCTCATCAATTTGGAACAAGGCCCATCCTGCCATCTCTCGAATCAAACGATCGGGGTTAAAAAGTTGTGCAATGAGGTCGAGTGAGAACTCTGAAATCTTCATGAGTCCGATTTGTCGCAGGACACAAGCCTTGGTCCAACGGTTGGCTTGTGTAAAATCTCTGTTGATCAGAAACTTGAGTACCAGTTTTTCATCCAACTCAATTCTGGGATAGAAGACTTCAAGCTTGTTGATCCTGTCCTGTTCAGAGAGCTCATCAAGTACCGGAATAACACGTTCTTTCAATTGCTCAGACAGGAATACATCAAGCAGCTCAATCGCAAAAGCTGTTCCTTCCACTGTTCCACTTTCAATGTTTTCCTTCACCAGTTGTATCGATCGTGTATCATATAACATGGCCATAAGCATGTATACGTGATCAATGTCATTCAATATTTCTGCCCGAATAGCATCTTTCAATTCGCTTGCAAATCCGTCATTCCCAATTTCACTGATTGCACTCAGGTTCCAACTGATATCCCCGATATCATTTTCGATGGCGAACTTTATTCTTGAAATCTGAGAAATACCGGCCTTGAATCCGGCACCGCCCATTGACAACAATACATTGGAAACGACAACCTTGTCCGGGTAGTCAATCTTGTTCCACAACAGGTCTTTTCCTCTTTGGCCTCCGATTCGGCCAATGATTTGTACGATGCGAATCAGCATTTGGGTTGACTGACCTGATCGATAGAATGAACTGTCCAGCTGGGATAAGGCTTTGCCTCCGATGAGCACCAATGCATTCAACGCCTGGTTGCTGTACAGCGGGTTACCCAGATTTTCAATGAGTGCAAGAATCACCTCAGGACTATTTTTCTTGATGGATGTCTTGATTGCCGTGTTCCTCACCTTCGAATCAGGGTCACTGAGCAATTCGATTAAGAAGGAAGTGTTATCTTCCACAGAGGTATGCAGCAGGAGTTCAGCAGCATATTGCCGGTCACCCGGATTGTTGGACCGGGTTAGTTTTAGAATTCTTGATTTGGTAATATCCCCACCACTATTAATAATCAATTCCAGTTCGCTCTTGGTCAATAAATTCTTATCTGACACATCTGACTTGGCACTGTCATACCTAATAACGTAGCGATCCGAGACCGACAACCCTTTTATCTCGTTCATCTTGCGTTGTGCATAATCCCGGGTTTCTTCGCTCCCGTTCCGTATAAGTGTATTTACTCTGGTGCCCATCTCAGCGGGATTGATTTTTTCCAGGAGTTTATAGGCAAAGACGGCTACGCCAGGTTTCTCATCGGAAAGCCTTGCTTCCAGTTTTTGGGTGATCTGCCCATACCCTACTTCGAGTTTTTCCATCGTCGTTCCGACCGTCTCGAGCTTTGACCTGATCTTGGTCTTGTATCCGCCATATAGATTACGAATGATCAGGAAATATAAAGCGACCAAAGCGGTGAGAAGCAATGGCATCCAGATAATTTTGAAAAATGGCAGTGTTGCAAATACAAAAATGAGAACCCCCGCCGTAAAGCGGCCAGTTTCATTTACCACGCCTTCAATTTTTGCCTGGATACCAAACCGATACCGGGCGTCCAATGGAGTGAATAACAACTTGAACATGGGATTCTCCAGTGAATCGCGGATCATGTTATTGAATAGCCTGATAAGGGCAACAAATAGGAAGAAATAAATGAACGTATTCGGCGCCATTTCCGGAGTGTATCCGAATACCAGCCCGGTAAAACTTGCACTCAATGAGAATATTCCTACCACCACAGGCAACAACAACAATGCAACTCGGATTCCATAGTTGCTTACCACCCGGTCATTCACAAAAGTTTGCATGATGAAGCTTAGCCCATATACGCTCGCATTGAAATAGGCAAGAAAGTTGGTCAGCTCTCGCTGGTTGGGGTACTGTACTTTGATCAGTTCCTGAAAAGTAAACTGTGCAAATATCAAAGTCACCATTGAGATGATAAGGAATATAGACAGCAGCTTCGTGTATGGATCAGTGAGAACCTTGACCATGCTGGTCTCCTTCCGTACGGTATCATCGAATTCCTTAGGATCATTCTTGATGAGCGGAAATTTTATTGAAATAATGATGAAGTGAATGGCCGAAACGATTATACTCAAACAGCATATAATCAGATAGTTATCCGTTGCGGGAAAGAGGCTGGCTGTCATGGGAATTAGCACGTTGGCCAGGATAACCGCAATCAATTGACCGGTATCAATCCAGCCGATTATTCGTTTTGATTGCTTGAAATTGAATAGACGGCCAAAAATTCCCCAATAGCTCAATAACAGGACGGCCGTGATTGGCCCAGTCATACAAAACATGAAGAAAATGATAGGCTTCTTGTATTCGTCCGGACCGTAGTGATATCCTATATAAAAGAAGGCTGTAATAGCCACCACAAATAGAATTGATGAGGTCGTGAGGTTGGAAAATTTGATTTTATTTTGAAAGAATGAGAATGCCATGGTGGCGACAATCCCCAGGAAACCTGAGACGAGAAAAGCCTTATTCAATTCATTTCCCAAAGTATTGAGGAAAAGTGATTCGGCAACCACGCTATAGGTAGCAAAGAAGATTCCCATGAAGAATCCAGCCCCCAACATCAGCATAACCTGAAGTCGCTCTTCCGGGCGTACGTTCAAGTACTCGAGAAGTGATTTCATCATGGTAGAAAGTTACTACGTTCGGACTAGAAATAAAAAAAACCGGTCGATTGGCCGGTTATCCATTTACTCAAATCCTTGATATTATTTCTTCTTGGATCCTGTAGAGTCCTTCTTCACGGGGACGGTTTCTTGTTCAGCTTTATAAAGATCGTTAAGTCCGTTAACCACTTCCTTGCTAATGTCAAGATTCCCACTTGCATAAAGCAAGTCGCTTGAAGCATCAAATTTCATTACAACCTGCAGTCCCTGCTCCTGGCCATACTTCTTTAAGAATGATGTTACCCGATCGTACAGATCTTTGGTCATCTTTTCCTGATCGGTCTGGATTTCCTGCGAAAGGCTTTCCTGATATAATTGGAGGTTCTGTCTTTTCTTTCCCAGGTCTTCCTCTACTGCCCTGGCCTGGCCAATGGTCAGGTTGCTGGCATTGCGCTGATAGGTATCAAATTCATTTTGCAACCCCTGGGCGCGGCTCTTAAGCTCCTGATCCAACCGCTTCCCCTTTGCCTCCAGTTTGTCGCGATTGACCTTGAAATAATCATAGTATTTCAAGATCGTATCAGAACTTATGTAGGCAATTTTCAAATCGCCCACGTTGGCCGTCGTCGTTGTGGAGGTACCCTTTGTGCCTGAGAAATAAAGGTAGAACAAGGTTGCCACCGCAATCAGTAAAACGACGTTAAGAACTAGGGAAAGGTTTTTCATAGTTTACATATTTGGGCCGCAAATATAAAGGGAATTAAGAATTACACCTTATACCATTCTGCATACATGGGATAATTCCTTGCGGTACGGGAAATTACCTCCTTCATTTCAGGGCCAATGTCTTTCAATTTCCTGGCCGGTATGCCGGCGTAAATGCTTCCTGGCTCCACCCTGGTGCCAGCTAGGACGATGGCGCCGGCCGCAATAACGGAGTCCCGACCGATTACCGCATCGTCCATTACGATGGCACCCATACCAATCAGCACATTGTCCTCCACGGTACAGCCATGCACAATCGCGTTGTGGGCTATTGAAACATTGCTTCCAATAGTGGTTTTGGCTTTTTGATAGGTACAATGGATGATTGCCCCATCCTGAATATTGGTATTGTCACCTATAGTGATGGAGTGCACATCCCCCCTCACCACAGCATTGAACCATACCGTACAATGATCACCCATCTTCACTTCACCCACGATCACGGCATTGTCGGCCATAAAGCAGTCCTTGCCAAATTCCGGTGTCTTACCGCGAAGTGATTTTATGATTGCCATTTGTGGTCAAATTTTGATGTGTAAAACTACCATTCAATTGCTACTATTTACAAACTGACAAGATGTCACGATTGGGTAAAATGTCTTAAATTTGTGGTCTTCTAAGAGAAAATGAAGGATTTGATTGCTGATTTGGGAGTTTTGAGCTCTGAACCGCCTGCAGAACAGATAAGAATATCTGAAGCCACCAGCACGGGAAAGCCGAGGAAGCTGTACATAGAGAGCTACGGATGCCAGATGAATTTCTCTGACAGTGAGATTGTTGCGTCCATTTTACAAAAAAATGGGTTCGACACAACTTCAGAGATCAGCGAGGCAGATGTGGTCTTTCTAAACACGTGTTCGATAAGGGAAAAGGCAGAAACTACCGTCCGAAACAGGCTCGTGCACATCAACGGCCTGAAAAAAAACAAACCTGAACTGCTGGTGGGTGTATTGGGCTGTATGGCCGAAAGACTAAAGACCAAGTTTTTGGAGGAAGAGAAAATTGTCGATCTGGTGGCTGGACCTGATGCATACAGGGATCTTCCGCACCTCATTGCCCGAGTGGATGAAGGCGGGAAGGCAATCAACACCTTTCTTTCCAGGGATGAAACCTATGCAGACATCAACCCTGTCCGACTTAATTCCAATGGCGTAACCGCATTCATTTCAATTATGCGGGGTTGCGATAATATGTGTTCATTTTGTGTTGTGCCTTTTACCCGGGGTCGTGAACGAAGCAGGGATCCGGAGTCCATCATAACAGAAGCCAGGGACTTATTTGAGAAAGGATTCAGGGAAGTGACTTTGTTGGGTCAGAATGTTGACTCATACAAGTGGAGTGCAGCAGAAAACAATAAAGCCCGATTGGAGAAAAATGGTGAAGCTGAGCATGTAGTCAACTTCGCCCATCTTCTTGATAAAGTTGCACGAGTTCACCCTGACCTTCGGGTACGGTTCTCAACATCCCATCCAAAAGATATAACCGATGAAGTATTATTTGCTATGGGGCGGCATGATAACATCTGCAAGAATATTCATTTGCCCATGCAAAGCGGAAGTTCCAGAATTCTAGAATTGATGAATCGGGGATATTCCCGCGAGTGGTACCTGGCAAAAGTTTCACGGATACGGGAAATTTTGGGTGTCGATTGCGGTATCACCGCCGACATGATCTCGGGCTTCTGCAGTGAAACCGAATTGGAACATCATGAAACCCTTTCTTTGATGGATGAAGTAAAGTATGATTACGCCTACATGTTCATGTATTCCGAAAGGCCGGGCACATTGGCAGAAAAAAAATTCAAGGACGACATAGATGAAGATGTGAAAAGGCAAAGACTTACAGAGATTATTGACAAACAGAACATTCACTCCCTGGAGCGCAATCAGCTCGATGTGGGGAAGACATATAAAGTCTTGATAGAGGGATTTTCAAAGCGCTCCGAAGATTTTCTGTATGGAAGAAATTCCAATAACAAGGTGGTGATTTTTCCAAAGGAAAATAAAAGTAAAGGACAATACGTCAATGTCCTGGTGGATAGGTGTTCTAAGGGAACCTTATTTGGTAAACTGGTTTAGAAATGGCTATTGCAGAAAACGAAATTCAAAGCGTAAAACAAAGATTTGGGATCATTGGAAATGCCCCGATGCTGAACAACGCAGTTCGTGTCGCCATGCAGGTGGCCCCCACGGAAATGTCTGTGCTGATTACCGGAGAGAGCGGAAGTGGAAAGGAATCCTTTTCCAAGATCATACACTCGCTGAGCCCTAGAAAACACGGGCAATTCATCGCAATAAATTGCGGTTCTATTCCGGAAGGAACCATTGATTCAGAACTATTCGGCCATGAAAAGGGCTCCTTTACGGGCGCCCACGAGGCTCGCAAAGGCTATTTCGAAGTTACCAACGGAGGAACCATTTTCCTTGACGAAATCGGTGAAATGCCACTCGGTACACAGGCCCGCCTGCTGAGGGTTTTGGAGAATGGTGAGTTTATCAAAGTTGGATCCTCGAAAGTCCTCAAGACCGATGTTCGGGTTGTGGCAGCCACCAATGTAAACCTCATGAACAAAGTGGAGGATGGAAAGATCAGGGAAGATCTTTACTACAGGCTCAACAGCGTTCCGATTTTTGTACCTCCTTTGCGGGAACGTGGAAAAGATGTTGAATTGCTGTTTAGAAAGTTTGCTTCAGATTTTGCCGAACGATACAAAGTAAAACCCGTATCGTTAACCGATGATGCAAAAGATATTCTTTTAAAGTATCGTTTCCCCGGCAATATCCGCCAGCTCAAAAACCTCGTAGACCAGATTTCTGTTCTTTCCACGGATCAGAAAGTAATCACAGCAGACAGTTTACAAATCTATCTTCCACCTCAGACAAGTCTCCCTGCGTTATACAAAGAAGGCTCCTATCAGGACCTTTCAGAAAGGGAAATACTGTACAAAGTATTATTCGATATGCGGAAAGATGTCAATGAACTTAAGCGCATTGTGCTTGAAAACATTTCCAACCCCTCTCATGCTGCTCAAATTATTAAGGAAAATCCGCATCTTTTCGCTGAGGCCTCATCCGAACAAAACCGTCCGCAAGAACCAGTAACACTGAACCTCAACGGCAGCAGCGTCACCACAGAAAGCGCCGAGGAAGTTCAGGATATTTCTCATGAAGCTGAGGACGATTCCCTTTCTATAGAAAAGAAGGAGAAGGAGCTAATCATGAGGGCATTGCGCAAGAATAACAACAAGCGAAAATATGCGGCACGGGATTTGGGCATTTCCGAGCGAACCCTGTATCGCAAAATCAAAGAGTACGAACTTGAAGACTAAGATTTTATGCTCTCTCCTGTTGTTGCTTCTGGCAGGGAGCGGTTGCAGTAAATATTCCTTTTCTGGCGCAGCAACGACAGCCAAGACTATAGCGATTGACCAATTCTTTAACAATACTGACCTTGCTCCTGCCAATTTAGGGCAGACGTTTACCAACCGGCTCAAGGACTACTACCAACAGAATTCCAGCCTCCGGGTTATCCCGGAGAACGGTGAATTACATCTTGAAGGCACGGTATTCGACTATCGAATAAATCCGATTGCCCCTGTGTCCACAGGCAATATTAATGATCCCAATGTTGCTGCCTTATCCCGGTTGACCATTGGCGTAAAAGTCACCTACGAAGACAATACAGAACCCAAGAACAGCTTTAAAGAAAGGAGTTTCAGTTTCTACAAGGACTTTGACAACGCATTGAATTTCACATCTGTCCAGGAAGACCTGGAGAAGAAAATCATCGATCAGATCCTGATTGATATCTTCAATGCCACGGTTGCAAACTGGTAGTTTTCAGCCATTTGCAGAGGCTCATATTTTCCATTAGATTTACTATTCAACCTGCTCAAGGATGGATTCTGCTGGCTTCTACGTCCTAACAAAAAACTTCAGTCGTCTTTCGAAACTTGATGCTGACGCGCTGGAGCAATTATCCGAGGAATTTCCATACAGCCAATTGGTACACCTTCTTCAGGCCCGCGCCTCTCAGGATCTGGGGTTCTCTAACAAGTCGACCCTTTTGAATTTGACTGCCGTGTATGCCACTGACCGCAGTGTACTAAAATGGGTGATGACCACGACACAGCCCCAAGGCGAGGCACCTATTCTAGTTCTGGAAACCAAAGTTGAAGTAAAAGCTGAACCACCTCCAAAAGAAGTCTTGATTGAGAATAACACTACGGCTGCGGTGAAAGTGAAAGTAGTTGAACCAGATACCTCTGTCCCATTGACAACAACGACGCTGACAGACGATGCGCTCTTGAATGATATTTACATACAGCTCGAGAAACTCAAGAAATCCAAGCACAACTTTGAAGTGAGTCTTGAGGAATTTCAAAAAACAAACTCTTCAGAGGCTGTAGATTCCGAATCAAGACACAAAACCAAAGTCAAGGAAGTCGCCGATCCTCTGCTGGAAGAAATCAAGTCTTCCAAGAAGAAGCTCAAATTGGACAATCCAAAACAAAAGGAGCAGAATGAAATCATAGATCAATTCATCAAGACGCAACCTATCATCCCCAAAGCGAAACCAATCGCCCCGGCTACGGATCTTTCAGAAGAATCAAGTGCCTTTAGCGATGGCATTGTTTCTGAGACCCTCGTAGACATTCTCCTGAAACAGGGTAAGAAAGAGAAGGCCATTGAAGTCCTGAAGAAGCTGATTTGGAAGTTTCCACAGAAAAAGGCTTACTTTGCCGCACAAATTGAAGATCTGAAAAATTAACTTATGTACACCTTATACATTGGCCTTACGATTTTTGCCGCAGTGTTGTTGGTACTGGTGGTGTTGGCTCAAAATTCAAAAGGAGGCGGTTTGTCTAGTCAATTCGGCGGAAGCAGCGCCAGCAACCTCATTGGGGTAAAGAAAACAGGGGATTTGCTTGAGCGGCTAACTTGGGGATTTGCAATTGCCGTCATGGTCTTTTCGCTTGCGACTAACTTCTCCACGCCTGCACCTACAACCGCTACAGACGATCTCCTGGAGCGCGCCAAGGAGCAGCAATCTATTCCATCCCCAAACCTCAAGAAAACTGATTCAACCGGTACTGCGAAGTAGGGAACAGGTTCCTCATTGACCGGTCGTGAGGTGCTTGATCAGAAGCCGCTTTGCAACAGGGACAAGGGTCTGCTGATAAGGAAACTTCATCTTAGACAATACAAGAAATGCCGCCGGATTCGGCAGGTCGGCATACTGCCGAATCAGTCTGAGTTTCATGTTCTCATAGGTGTTGGTAAAAGTGTATTGCGTGGTATGAATCAGATGTGTTTGCAATCCACGCATCCCTTCCGAACTGTTCTGATATACAGTAACCTGGTACCGGTAAACATGAGTTTCATTTTCCGGCGGCTGTGTGATAAACATGTATCCTTCCTGTGCGTAGAGGGGCACGACCCCAACCGGAGTCAGCTCACATTTTGATTCGACAAATTCATAAATGGATGAACCTTCATTCATAGAATCCTTGAGCTGAGGCAAAGCGAAGTCCATAATGGACTCTATCTCATGCATGACCGCATCATCCTCAATCATTTTCTTATAATTGAGCTCAAGCATCTTCAAGTTATCCATAGATAGTTCTTTCGGAAAGGATTCAAGAATGATTGCCTTATTCTCCTGAAGGGCCTGAAGGTTCCGGTAATGAAATATCAGGTCTGATAGCTGAGGGTACAACTCAACCCTGCCAAAAGACTCCTTCACGCTCTTCAAATAAGCCAGCAATACATATTTCTTGAATTCAAAGTCAATGAGCCCTTCGGTAAGCCAGTTGTCTTTAAGATTTTCCATAAAGAAGGAATTTTATATAAGTATACGAAAAAGAGGAATTTCCAGTCAATTCTGCCATTTTTTCCAATTTTACCTGACAGACAAGGCAAGTTTGCGTATGTTTCCGCCCATTTTCATGAAAAACTGACCTGGAATGTCATGGATGCCCTTTTGGCACGAAAATCGACACACGCGAGACAGTTTATTATTAATAACAAACCTTTTAATCCATATGGCTAAAATCAATTTCAAACCCAACGAAGACCGCGTGTTGGTAGAACCAGCGGCGGCGGAAGAAAAGACAGCTTCCGGCATCATCATTCCGGACACTGCTAAGGAAAAACCACAAAAAGGAAAGGTGATAGCCGTAGGCGAAGGCTTCAAAGATAAGCCCGTCACAGTAAAAGTTGGTGAACACATTCTCTACGGCAAATACGCCGGCACCGAGATCACCATCGATGGCAAAGATTATCTTATCATGCGTAATTCCGACATTTTCGGAACGATCTAATCCAACTATAAATCACCAACAATTATGGCAAAAGAAATTACATTCGATACCGCTGCACGCGACAGAATCAAGAAGGGCGTTGATAAATTGGCCAATGCAGTTAAAGTAACCCTGGGCCCAAAAGGCCGCAATGTTATCCTCGATAAGAAATTTGGTGCACCCACCGTGACCAAAGACGGCGTCTCCGTTGCGAAAGAAATTGAGCTTAGGGACCCCATTGAAAACATGGGTGCGCAACTCGTGAAGGAAGTAGCGTCCAAAACGGCGGATGCTGCCGGCGACGGTACCACTACAGCAACCGTACTGGCACAATCAATCTATGCTCATGGAATCAAGAATGTGGCTGCTGGAGCAAATCCCATGGATCTTAAACGCGGCATTGACAAGGCTGTTGAAGCTGTCGTCGAAAACCTCCGCAAGCAATCCAAAGACATTAAGGGTTCCAAAGAGATCACCCAGGTAGCTACCATCTCCTCCAACAATGATGTGGAAATTGGCAAAATGATTGCCACTGCCATGGACAAAGTAGGAAAAGACGGTGTTATCACCGTTGAAGAGGCTAAAGGAACTGAGACCGAAGTGAAAACGGTGGAAGGTATGCAATTCGATCGTGGTTATCTTTCACCCTACTTCGTGACCAACACGGAGAAAATGGAAGCGGACCTCGACAGCCCTTACATCCTTATCTACGACAAGAAAATCTCTTCCATGAAGGAACTTCTTCCTGTTTTGGAAGCTACGGCGCAGACAGGCAAACCGCTGTTGATTATTGCTGAAGAAGTAGAAGGCGAAGCCCTTGCTACCCTCGTGGTGAACAAAATCCGTGGTGCACTCCGCGTTGCTGCTGTTAAGGCACCTGGCTTTGGCGACAGAAGGAAGGCCATGTTGGAAGATATTGCCGTCCTCACGGGGGGTAAGGTGATTTCGGAAGAAACCGGGATGAAGCTTGAAGATGCGAAACTTGAATTTCTTGGCCGCGCCGAGAAAATCAATATCGACAAGGATAATACCACGATCGTTAACGGTGCTGGTAAAAAAGGTGAAATCAACGGCCGCATCAACCAGATCAAAGCACAGATTGAATCCACCACTTCCGACTACGATCGCGAGAAACTGCAGGAACGTCTTGCAAAACTCTCCGGCGGCGTGGCCATCCTGTACATTGGTGCAGCCACTGAAGTAGAAATGAAGGAAAAGAAAGACCGTGTTGATGACGCATTGCACGCAACCCGTGCAGCAGTTCAGGAGGGCATTATCCCAGGAGGCGGCGTGGCTTACATTCGGGCCATTGATGCACTGAAGACACTCGTAGGCGACAATGAAGATCAGGCCACAGGTGTGAATATCATCCGCCTGGCGTTGGAGTCTCCACTGAGAACCATTGCTGAAAACGCCGGACAAGAAGGATCAGTAGTTGTGAACAAGGTAAAGGATGGCAAGAAAGACTTCGGTTACAATGCCAGCGACAACAAGTACGAGGATTTCTTCCCGGCTGGGATAATCGACCCTACGAAAGTGGCTCGTCTTGCCCTAGAAAACGCAGCCTCCATCGCAGGCTTGCTTTTAACGACAGAGGCAGTCGTTTCTGAGATTCAGGAAGAGAAAGAAGCACCTCCAATGCCTGGCGGCGGCGGAATGGGTGGAATGATGTAATCATCCTGACTACCAAAATACCTGAAGGCCTTGATTGATTTCAAGGCCTTCTTTTTTATCACGAGGTAAGGTCTTCATCAAACTTCATATTGAAACTTAGCATACACCAGGTATATTGAAAAATCATCCAAGAATCTATGGAAGCACCGGAAAGTCTCGATGATTTCGTTCTGTTCGTTTTTCTTCACATGGGTCATGTGGATGGTTCCCTTCATCCCACAGAAAAGGATACCATACTTGAAAAAATGAGAACCCTATTTCCTACCCACTCGGGCCTTGAGGAGAAATTTAGGCTTATGGAATCCGAATATATCAAGTTAGGAAGTGAGGCGGCCGAGGTCCTTATCAAATCAGGGTCTCAATCTTATTCGGAAATAGATCGTCAGAAGAGAATAGAAATATATACGACACTCTTCGATATCATCAATGCCAATGGAAAAGTCAATTCTGAAGAGACACAAACACTAAGGCTTCTCAGGGTCTGGCTTATGCCGGAATAGGCGTTATTCCTTTTGAGCGCTTCGATACAGCATCGACAGCATGGCCATGAAAAATAGGGTACCCATGATAAAGTAACCTCCCTGACTTAGCGACATCGTCAAACCATGTTCGGCGTTCACCGTGGTCATTTCTTCCGAGAAGAATACATTCAGTACAGCAACAATTACTCCGGTAATGGCCCCGCCGGCCACAAGACCTGTTGCGAACAAGTTTCCACGGCTAAGTTCTCCCTCTTCCTCTTTTTTATTCTTTTGTTGCTTTTTCCAGTCAATAAAACCTTTTACTGCTCCACCAACAAAAATTGGCAATGTGGTGGAAAGCGGCAGGTAAAGTCCAATGGCAAAAGCAAGTGCCTTGATGTTACAAAGCTCCAGTGTAACGGCAATAAAAATGCCGACCATAATGTATTGCCAATCCAGATTAAAAGATAGGATTCCACGGGTTAGGGTAGCCATGAGCGTGGCCTGAGGGGCCGGAAACTTCTCTGAACCAATGGCATGCTTTATCCCCTGGACTAGCATTTCGGGCGTCGGAGAATCGAGTATCTGTACAATCAATCCAATCGCAATGGAGGAAACAATGGCTCCGATGAACAAAGCTATCTGTTGATATTTTGGAGTGGCACCGATAAGAAAGCCTGTCTTCAAATCTTGTGAGGTTCCACCTGCGTTGGCGGCCGCAATGCAGATCATACCTCCCACCACCAAAGCGAGGGGTTCATACAATTTGCCGGACCATCCGATCGAAGTAAAGATCAGGCACGTGCCCATTAAGGTAGCGATGGTCATGCCCGATATGGGACTATTGCTCGTACCCACCAGGCCAACAATTCGGCTGGAAACCGTAACAAAGAAGAAACCGAATATAATCATTAGAATTCCAATGAATAGTTTCTGAATGACGCTATCTCCCGGAATGTATGGAAGCACCACGACCATAAGCACCAGGGCAATACTCCCCACGATAACGACTTTGAATGACAGGTCGCGCTCAGTCCGGAGAATACTGGTCTCCCCTTTCTCTTTAAGCGACGCTATACTATCCCTGAACGAGCCGACAATGGTTGGAAGCGTCTTCATCAAGGTGATAAATCCACCTGCAGCTACTGCCCCGGCACCAATCTGCCTGATGTATGCGAAGTAGATCGCGGTAGCCGGGTTAGCGAATGATTTGGTAACAGGATCCCATCCGCCTCGTCCGCCAGCGGAAGTAATATCAGTCAGATAGCCAAGTTTGGTCAATTGTGTGGCAATGAGTTCCGGATTCACCAGCGTGGCAAGCAAGGGGATCATCGCCCACCAGGCAAGCACGGATCCAGCAACCAACACTCCTGATATCCTGGGACCAATGATGTATCCTACACCCAGATACTCGGGTGTGATTTCCCCATTTATTGTTGCTGATGGCCAGAACTTATTTGTCTGACGCGTTACAAATGCCGGTACCTCGGCAATGACATGAAATACTTTTTGCAACATGGCATAGCCAAAGGCTACACCCATCCCTGCAAAAGCCGTCTGTGCAAAAACTCCTCCCTTCTCTCCCGCCTGCAGGACGGATGCGCAAGCCGTTCCCTCCGGATAAGGGAGATTCTCATGTTCTTTCACTATCAAGGACCTGCGAAGCGGAATCATCATCATGGTTCCCAGCATGCCTCCAAATGCGGCCAGGACCAGAATGGTGATGTAATTAAAGTAGGCTGCCCCCACACTTTTCCCATCCTCTCCTGCAGACAAGAACAAGAATCCAGGCAATGTAAATGCCACACCGGCAGCGATGGATTCGCCTGCAGAACCTGTTGTCTGTATAATATTGTTTTCAAGAATGGTGGTCTTGAAAAGTTTCCTTCCGAGTGTGATGGCGATGACCGCTATCGGTATGGACGCTGTGACGGTAAGTCCTGCCCGCAGTGCGAGGTAGACAGTGGAGGCACCAAACACAACGCCAAAGAAGGCACCCAACAGGATCGACTTGACCGTAAATTCGGCCATGTTCTGTTCAGGGGCAATGTACGGTTTGAATTTTTCCATGGTATTATCGGATATCTCCCATCCATTTCCGCAGGGGATTGCTGATCACTAAGACTATCAGACCGGAAACGGCCATCAATTTCACCACGACCCAAAACAAGTCCACCAGCAGTTGCGGGTTGGCCGCCACTTCAGTAGCATCAAATTCACCTGCATATAGCCCGGCCACAAGGTTGCCCAAGGCTAAAGACATAAACCAGATTCCCATCATTTGGCCAACCAATCGTCTTGGCGATAGCTTGGTTACGGCACTCAGGCCGACCGGGTACAAACATATTTCTCCGAAGGTGTGTAGTGCGTACGTAGCCACCAGCCAGCCGGGCAACGCCTGCTGACCTTTGATAACGATATAGGAAGCACCTATCATCACCAAATACCCTGCACCCATAAAAAAGAGTCCCAAAGAAAGTTTCACCGGAGTAGATGGATTCATGTTGCGTTTCGAAAGCCACACCCAGAGCAATGTAAACAGGGGTGAAAAAATCATGACGCAGACAGGCGGTACTGATTGAAGCCAGCTGGCAGGCATCTTGAATGTGCCGATAAACATGTCGGTATACCGATCAGCAAACAGGTTGAGCGTTGATCCCTGTTGCTCATATCCTCCGTAAAACATGGATGAAGCAAGAAAAAAAACGCTGATAACGCCTATCTTCTTTCTTTCAGAAGAATCCAATTTCTCAAACAAGAAAACATAAAGGAAGTATGTAACGGCACTGCAACCAATAACATAGGTAGAGGCTTGTGCGAATATGACCGGATTGACACTCAGGGTTCTTGTCAATAAAAGTGATAAAAGTATAGCCAGGGTCGCAAGGAAGATGTAAAGGCCTGTCCTTATGTTTCTAATCCGATCTTGCTGATGAGCCGGGTCCGGCGATTTGGCGGGCTCACCTCCGGCCGTTCCAAGAAGTTTTTCATTGAGCTTGTACTGTACTAAACCGATGATCATCCCTATTCCTGCAACAGCAAATCCGTAATGCCAATTGACATTTTCTCCAAGGTAGCCTGTAATGAAAGGTGATATAAATGCGCCCAGGTTAATGCCCATGTAGAAAATGGAAAAGCCGGCATCTCGTTTAGCTTGTTCATTTGCAGGATACAACTCGCCGACCAAGCTACTGACATTGGGTTTTAATAAACCCGTACCCATTACTATAAGTACCAGACCGATAAAGAAAGTTTGGGTAAATGGCAGCACCAGCATGAGGTTGCCGGCTGCTATCAGGCATCCCCCATAAAAAACCGCTTTCCTTAAACCAAAGAACTTGTCAGCAAGCCAACCACCTGGCAATGCAAGGAGGTAGACAAACATGGTGTAAAGCCCATACACGGCCCCGGCAGTCTTATCTTCAAGTCCCAGGCCGCCTCGTTCAACACTGGCCACCATGAACAAGAGCAATAGAGCACGCATTCCATAATAACTGAACCGCTCCCACATTTCCGTGAAAAAGAGCGTGGCAAGTCCCCGGGGATGACCAAAAAATGTTTTAGTCTCTGTCATTGATTTGTTTGATTCAAAGTAGGGTTATTCAGGCTGCCAGACAAGTGCCCCACAATTGGAGGATGGTGTTTTCGAAACAAAAAGCCCCGGCTAAACTGCCAGGGCATTTATCAAGACCGTATTAATCCATGGTCTCCGGCTCAAGACGCCATTTCTCAGGAGAACGCCAAAGGCTAGACAACAAGAGTTCCCTCATGAATATGAACTCTTTGGGAAGTTTATCATACATCCTTTCGAAAAGTTCGGCATGACCCAACAATTCAGCTTTCCATGCTTCGCGGTCGACATTCATGATGGCATCAAACTGCTGCTTGGTAAAATCAGATCCCGTCCAATCAATATCATTATAGTGAGGCATCCAACCGATTGGACTTTCCACGGCATTTGATTTGCCATGAATCTTCTCGACGACCCATTTCAATATTCTTGTGTTCTCGCTGAACCCAGGCCAGAGGAAATTACCCTTCTCATCCTTGCGAAACCAATTGACGCCAAAAATGCGAGGTGGGTTTGGAATATCACGTCCAAACTGCAGCCAATGATTGAAGTACTCACCCATATGGTATCCGCAAAAAGGGAGCATGGCAAATGGATCTCTCCTCACCTTTCCCACCTCACCAAAAGCGGCCGCTGTTGTTTCTGAACCCATGGTCGCCGCCAGGTAAACACCTGAATTCCAATTGTGCGCCTGATAAATAAGAGGGATCGTAGTACTCCTTCTTCCTCCAAAAATGAAAGCTCCCAGCGGTACTCCGTTTGGATCTTCCCAAGCTGGGTCAAGGACTGGATTTAATTTTGCCGGAGCCGTGAACCGCGCATTGGGATGGGCACACGGCTTACCACTGGCAGGATCCCACTTTTGCCTTCTCCAGTCAGTGAGATCTTTAGGTGGTTCTTTGCTCATTCCCTCCCACCAAACGTCACCGTCAGCCGTCACTCCTACGTTAGTGAAGATGGTGTCTCTTGAAATGGTCGCCATGGCATTTGGATTTGACTTGCTATTGGTGCCCGGGGCAACGCCAAAATACCCGGCCTCTGGATTGATTGCATATAACTTCCCATCCTTACCAGGCTTAATCCAGGCTATATCATCGCCCACTGTGGTAATCTTCCATCCGGGTAATTCTTTCGGTGGAATAAGCATAGCAAAATTTGTCTTCCCGCAAGCACTCGGGAACGCTGCTGCAACATAAGTCTTCTGCCCTTCAGGATCCTGAACACCCAGGATCAACATATGTTCAGCCAGCCATCCCTCCTCCCTTGCCATCGAGGACGCAATGCGCAGTGCAAAACATTTCTTACCCAACAGCGCATTGCCACCATACCCTGAACCATAAGAAGCAATGGCGCGGTCCTCGGGGTAGTGGACAATATATTTCACTGTTGGATTGGTCGGCCATTGGGTGTCTTGCTGTCCAGGTTGCAGAGGTGCCCCTACTGAATGGAGGCACTTCACATATTCACCATCGGTCCCCAAGGTTGCCATCACTTTCTTACCCACCCGGGTCATGATATGCATATTGACTACTACATACTCAGAATCCGAAATTTGAACTCCGGTGTGTGACAATGGCGATCCCACTGGTCCCATGCTAAAAGGAATCACATACATGGTTCTTCCTTTCATGCTTCCTTCAAAAAGCTTTTTCAGCTTAGGCTTCATTTCTTTCGGATCTTCCCAATTGTTGGTAGGACCAGCATCTTCTTTCCAACGACTGCATATGAACGTGCGGTCCTCAACCCTTGCCACATCACTGGGATCAGAAAAACATGCAAAACTGTTTGGCCTCAGTTTGGGATTCAGTCTGATAAAGGTGCCCTTCTGAACCAGCTTATCACACAGTTCATCATATTCCTCCTTTGATCCATCGCACCACCGGATATCCTCCGGCTGACAAAGTGCGGCCATTTGTTTTACCCATTCGAGTAATTCGGTGTGCTTTACCGGAAACGTACCTGTAGACTTGGTTTCGGCTATCATAGACGTGAAATTGTCAAGTTGTGCTTGCAAAATAAGGATTGGAATGGTGAAAATGAAATATTTCAATCGATTGCATGGGCGAAAAACTTGATCTGGTCATGGCATTGCTAGAGACACATTTGCCCAATAAGGATTTATATTTGCTGAAATTTTCAAGCCGTGAACAGAAGAGTAAAAGTAGGAGTCATTCAAATGTCCTGCAGTGCTGTGCCTCAGGAGAATCTGGAAAAAGTCAAGCCCCGGATCATAGAACTTGCAAGACAAGGAGCACAGATAATTTGCTTGCAGGAGCTTTTTACCTCTCTTTATTTCTGCGATGAGGAAAATCATGAAAATTTCAAGCTGGGAGAACCGGTTCCAGGTCCTTCAACAGAATTTCTGTCCACCCTCGCCAGGGAACTTAAGATCGTGATCATCGCGTCACTTTTTGAAAAGCGAACCGAGGGACTCTATCACAATACCACTGCTGTCATCGATGCCGATGGAAGTTATCTTGGAAAATACCGGAAGATGCACATTCCTGATGACCCTGGTTATTACGAAAAATTCTATTTCACCCCAGGTGACCTTGGCTACAAGGTTTTTAAAACGAAATATTGCAAGATCGGCGTATTGATATGTTGGGACCAATGGTATCCGGAAGCTGCGCGTATTACCAGCCTTATGGGCGCTGAGGTTCTATTTTATCCTACCGCCATAGGTTGGGCCACCGACCAGAACCAGGAAACCAATGATGAGCAATACAATGCCTGGCAAACAATCCAACGGTCGCATTCGGTAGCCAACGGGGTTTATGTCGTTTCCGTCAACCGTGTCGGGATCGAAGGAAAAATGAAATTCTGGGGAGGTTCATTCATTTCAAATCCCTTTGGCAAAGTTTTGTACCAGGCACCTTTCGATAAGGAGACACAGCATGTAGAGGAACTGGACCTCGAAAAAAGCGATCGTTACAGAACACATTGGCCATTCCTTCGCGACCGCAGAATAGACTCCTACGCACCGATCCTCCAGCGATATATCGACGAACCATAGTCATCGCCATTCTATTCGATCGTAAACAAATGGATTCAACTCCAAAATCTCTCGGCTTTCATTTTCCCGCCGAATTTGAAAGGCATGATTCAACGTGGCTAAGCTGGCCACACAAGGAGGCCTCATGGCCAGGAAAGATCGAAAGTATTTACCCTGCTTATTCGTGTTTTGTGAAAATGGTTTCTGCCTATGAAAAGGTGAATATCAATGTGGCAGACGAGGCTATGAAATCCAAAGCTGCTGCTCACTTGTCTTTTGCAGGTGTCAAAATGGCCAACATTCAATTTCATTTTAATCCCACCAATGATGCCTGGTGCCGCGACCATGGACCTGCATTCCTTGTCAATCGCAGGGAGGGTAAGAAGGCCATCATCGACTGGGGCTACAATGCATGGGGTGGTAAATATCCTCCATTTGACCTGGATGATGTCATCCCTACCCGAATAGCAAATGATTTAGAAATTAAGGTTTTCAACCCAGGGATCATCATGGAGGGAGGTTCAGTAGATTTTAATGGCACCGGAAGCGTGCTCACAACGACCTCGTGCTTACTGAATCGGAACCGTAATCCACGGCTGAGTCAAGGGCAAATTGAAGAATACTTGATACAGTATTATGGAATTGAACAAGTACTTTGGCTGGGTGATGGTGTGATGGGTGATGACACCGATGGGCACATTGATGATATTACCCGGTTTGTCAACAAAGACACTGTTGTTACCGTTATTGAGGAAAATAAGTCTGACGAAAATCATTTACCACTTCAGGAAAATCTCAAAGCCCTTAAGTCGATGAGACTACCGGGTGGCAAATCGCTCAACATTATTGAGTTACCCATGCCCGCGCCCGTCGTCTACGAAGGTCAACGACTTCCGGCATCGTATGCAAACTTCTATATATGCAATCAAAGAGTCATTGTCCCGACCTTTCGTGACAAGAAAGACGGCGCTGCATTAGAAATAATACACCTTGCATTCCCATTGCATGAAATCATAGGGATTGACTCCCTGGACATCATTTGGGGACTTGGCAGCTTCCATTGTCTGAGTCAACAAGAACCAGCGCTGTGATCAGAAAGTCTTGGCAAAGGCTACGTCCGCGGTAACGCACTCGATGGAAGTTCCCGAGAATGAATCATGTTCAACATAATAGTGTTTAAGTCCGGCCAAAGCATCTTCTTTGAATATTGACTTAAAGTCGATTGTTCCAGCTCCAACATTTGCATTTTTCTTTCGGTCAGTTTTATCCATATCCTTGATGTGCCATTGCTCAAAGCGCCCTGGGTACTTCTTGAATAACTCAACAGGTTGGTAGCCAGCATAGGTTGTCCAATACAGGTCCAGTTCCATGCTGACCATCTTCGAATCGAGTTGCGATAGCATCAGGAAATAGGGAACCTGGTCATCAATCTTGACGAACTCAAAATCGTGATTGTGATACCCCATCTGAAGGCCATATTTTTTGCAAATCTCAGCACCTTTATTCAGCTTTTCACAGACGTATTTGTAATCATCAAGCGTGACGCGTTCATCCGGGAAGAGGAATGCGAGAATCATATACTCTTGCCCAATCTCCTTTGCATCGGCAGCAGCCCGTTCCCAATCGTTTGACAATGTTCCTTTGAATTCCTTCATTCTGTCCGTTTTTCCAAGGGAATAATGTCCACTGGTGATACTCATTCCAAGGCTTTTAACATAATCACCAAATTCCTTTGCCTTAAGGCCAAACAGCATTCCATCGCGATAACCGAATGTTTCGAGCTCCTGATATC
>JANYHW010000211.1 GCA_025358885.1 Cytophagales bacterium
GGTGCCGGGCCATTGATCGTCATTGATACTGAAGTCAGGTTGTTGACAAGGTTGAACCCGCTATATAGTTTTTTCGCATCGTCCAGGCAGCAGATACTCACACCGGAATTACCAATTTTGCCATAAATGTCAGGACGATAATCCGGATCATGACCATATAGAGTGACGGAATCAAAGGCTGTTGATAGCCTTTTAGCTGGCGCAGCAAGACTTACATAGTGGAACCTCCTGTTGGTGCGTTCAGGTCCGCCTTCTCCGGCAAACATGCGTGTTGGGTCTTCGCCTTCTCTTTTGAATGGATAGATTCCCGCCGTATAGGGAAATTCTCCCGGTACATTTTCTTGCAGTAGCCATTTCAACAAATCCCCCCAGGCCTTATACTTAGGCAATGCAATTTTTGGTATCGACAGGTGAGATAGTGATTCAGAACGCGTTTGGATCCCTATTTCCTTCTCACGTACCTTGAACCGGAAGATGGGGTCTTTATATAGCCTGATTTTTTCTGGCCAGCCCTCAATCAGTTTCCAATTCCTGGGATCAAGGTTGAGGAGTAGATTCTGCTCTTCTTTTTTCAATCCATCCTCAAGGGTCGAGATGCGGGCATTGCTGTGCACATGGTCTATTGCGTTGTGCAGTGAAAAAAGCATTTGAGCAATTTCACATTGCTTCTCCACCCAGGTATCATAGGCCCTGTTGTTTTCGGAGATTTCACTTAAGTAACGTGTGCGATGAGGCGGGATGACAAATATCTTTTCTGACATCTGGCTGCTCACTTCGATAGTTGAGTTAAAGGTTGCTCCTGTTTTCCCTACGACCTTATCCATCACTTGTTTGTACAGCTGGTTGGTGCCAGGATCATTGAATTGCGAAGCGATGGTGCCAATGACGGGCATGTCTTCGACTTTCTTGTCCCAAAGCTTATGGTTGCGCTGATATTGTTTTTTTACATCGCGAAGCGCATCCAGGGCGCCACGCTTGTCAAACTTATTGAGCGCAATGATATCAGCGAAATCCAGCATGTCAATTTTCTCGAGCTGCGTAGCCGCGCCGTATTCCGGCGTCATCACATAGAGGGACACGTCGCTGTGGTCAATAATTTCAGTATCACTTTGCCCGATGCCTGAAGTCTCCAGGATGATCAGGTCGTACCCAGCCGCTTTCAGAACCTGAATGGCCTCCTTGACATAGGCCGATAGGGCGAGGTTGGATTGTCGTGTGGCAAGTGACCGCATGAAAACGCGAGGGTTGTTAATGGCATTCATGCGGATCCTGTCACCTAGCAAGGCACCACCTGTTTTTCGCTTGGAGGGATCTACGGAGATAAGCCCAACAGTCTTGTCTTTGAATTCAAACAGGAATCTCCTGACAATCTCATCGACCATGGAAGATTTCCCAGCGCCACCGGTGCCGGTAATCCCCAGCACAGGGCTTTTGGACGTTTGAGCCATGGCATGGATGCGTTCAAAGACGTCCGTATGTTGATCAGCATAATTTTCAGCGGCGGAAATGAGGCGAGCAATTGCCAATGGATTGTGTGAAGCCAGTTGTTCAGGCTCATTGGTCAGTTTATCTCCGAGGGGAAAGTCACTTTGCTCAACAAGATCATTGATCATACCCTGGAGACCCATCGCTCTTCCATCATCGGGTGAGTAAATCCGTGTGATGCCATAGTCCATCAGCTCTTTGATTTCCTGAGGTAGGATTACACCGCCGCCACCACCAAAGATCTTTATATGACCTGCACCTTTCTCCTGAAGCAGGTCATACATGTATTTAAAGTATTCATTGTGGCCACCCTGGTAGCTTGTCATCGCAATGGACTGAGCATCTTCCTGGATGGCGGTGTTCACAACTTCTTCCACACTTCGATCATGCCCCAGGTGAATAACTTCCACGCCTGTTGACTGGATGATCCTCCTCATTATATTGATCGCTGCATCATGGCCGTCAAAGAGGCTGGCAGCCGTAACAATTCTAACCTTGTTTTTGGGTTTGTAGGATTCTTGCGATGGGTGGGATTGCGGATTTTTCTCCTTTTTGACCGGGGAAATCGTGCTTGTGCTCATGAACTTCTAAAAATGAAAGCCTATTGGCCTGTTTCTTTCAAAAATACGGAGAACATGGATAAGTAGCTAACAACTGGTAGGCAGTTGAAAATGCAGGAATACCGTCAAATTGATAGATTCTCTTTGCTTAGTTTTCGTTGCAAAGCCCAAAATTCTCTTCCGTAGCTAACAAGAATCTCTTCACCAGGCTGAATGGTTCGGGTTGCGACGATAAAACAGCGATCACCATAAATCAAGTATTCCGAATTGTTGCGCAAGTTTTGCTTTCGCGTGTTTCCTGCGGCGTCATTGGCGAAACGCCCGAGTGCCGACCTGGAGGGAAAAGCATCAATCACCTGGGTTCGGTTCAGACGCAACAAATAGCCGTTGTATCCATCTTCTTTTTTAGCTTCTGACCATCGCCGCCTACGGCCTTTGTATTCAACGATCCGGTCGCCTTTCTTGAAAGTCACCAGGGTGTATAGTCCCTTTCCAGCATTGGGAAGTTGAGATTTCTTTACGAAAAGGTGCTTTCCGGAAATATTCATTTGAAAAATTCGGGTAACTTCAAGTCAAACATTTGAACTACAGAAATCGCAATGCTATGAAACTCTCCCGAAGAAACATATTAAAAAGTCTTGGCTTAGGGGCTTTGGCATTTACTACCACCCCGCTGTTAGGGGAACCCAACTCGACTTTGTTCGCGCCCATTCCTGACGCAGATGATCCTGAGTTCTGGAAAAAAATCCGCGAGCAATTCCCACTAAACAAAGAAACGGTCTTCTTTAATTCGGGAACAGTTGGTGCGATGCCGCGTGTTGTTGTGGACAAGATGGTGGAGCATCTTCGATACCTTTCGGTAGATGTCGCTGACTGGGCCTATAAAGATGACAACAAAGAAGAGTTTATAAGTGGTTACAATAACCTGATGGGCATTCGCACCAAGGTTGCCAAATTGATCAATGGTACCGCAGCCGATATCGCTATGACGGACAACGTAACCAATGGAATGAGTTATGTTGCCAATGGAATCTCTCTTCAGCCTGGAGATGAAGTATTGACAACTGACCAGGAACACACCGGCGGTAAGGGCGGATGGCTGGTGAAGGAGAAGCGGTATGGCGTGGTGTTCAAAACGGTTGTGGTGCCCAAACCGGCTCACAGTAGCCCGGAAGTCTATGATGTCATCGTCAAAGCTATGACACCCAAGACGAAGGTCTTGATGCTATCGCACATGATTACGGGTAGCGGTGCAATTCTACCCGTCAAGGAATTATGTCTGGAAGCAAGGAGACGCGGAATATTCACCGTACTGGATGGCGCGCAAACGATAGGGCAAATCAAAGTGGATGTTAAAGATATCGGCTGCGATGTGTATCTGGGTTGCTTTCACAAGTGGATTGGGGCCCCTGCAGGGACCGGCTTTATGTATGTAAAGGCCGACAGGATGAAGGACATCTGGACGACGGTAGCCAGTGGTCGGTGGGACAACCATGAAGATGAAGGCTTCCGATTTACGCAAAGGGGAACAGGTAATTTTCCCGTGCTGAAAGGATTAGAGGCAGCACTCGACTTTCATGAAGAAATTGGCCAGGATAAAGTATACACGCGGATAAAATTCCTTGGCGAAAGATTGCGAACGGGCTTAAGGAAGAACAAAAAAGTGAAGATTTTCTCCCCGGAAGACGAATCCATGTGCGCCGGGATCACTGTCTATAATATAGAAGGCTTTACCGGCACGCGAATCCAGGATACTTACTGGGCGAAGGCGAAGATGCGTCCAAGGTCACAAGGCGATCAATTTGGTGTTCGACATTGTACACACATTTTTAATAGTCCGGAGGAGATTGATAAGGCGATCGCGATTGTGAATGAAATGGCCCCCTAGATTCACGGGGAGGTGTTAGTTTCAATTTCAATGTCATCCCCCATAATAAAGGAGCCACCCGTAAAAGCCAAACCATTCGTAGACATGGATGTGTTGGCCTCCATTCATCCGGAGCTCATGGATGATTCCTTTGTCTACGTGCATTGTCATTTTGACAATAAATGGCAGGATATGCTGATCCGTATCTGGAAGACGACATTTCTTATTGACCCTGCTTCCAGCGCACACTCGTCGCTGATTCATGCGGAGAACATTTCCTATGCACCGCAATGGACCCTCATTCCCGACCGCCAGCCATTCTCCTTTTTGCTTATATTCTCCGGTCTACCAAAATCCTGTGAGAGATTCGACCTGGTGGAAACAATCTCCGAACCCGGAGGATTCTTCGTCAAGGACATCCGCAGAAATGATCGTGATGTATATCATGTTCAGTTGGAGTGAACTGCATTCGCAGGAGTCCTGGTCCTTTTTAAAAAATCTGAGCTTACACTAAAATAATGATTTGAACGTCCATAGCTTCGCACCCTTATTTCCGCGAACAAGTCAACTTATTTCATGAGCAAATCGAAAGTATCCTTAGCCCAGGTCTTCAAAACCATCATCTGGCCCCGCAAATACATTTTGCTCGTGGGTCTGGTCCTCATCGTCATCAGCCGCCTGTCGGGTTTGGTGCTTCCCTGGTCAACCAAATATCTCATGGATGACGTCATTGCCAAGGGAAATATGGAAATGTTGAAAATAGTGTTGCTCGCCGTAGCCGGTGCAGTGCTGATTCAGGCAGTTACGTCTTATATTCTTACTCAAATACTAAGTGTTGAGGCCCAACGCCTCATCTCCATTCTCAGGTCCAGAGTACAAAAACAGGTGCTGCGTTTGCCCATACGTTTTTTTGACAATAATAAATCGGGGGCCCTCGTAAGCCGGATCATGAATGATGTAGAAGGTGTGCGCAACCTGGTGGGAACTGGCCTGGTTCAACTTGTTGGCGGTGTACTCACTTCGATTATTTGTCTTGTTCTTCTGATTGGCATCAGCCCGATGATGACACTCTATGTACTGGTTCCCGTGTTGATCTTTGGATTGATTTCCCTCAAAGCATTTTCAAAAATCCGTCCCATATTCCGTGAGCGCGGAAAAATTACAGCAGACGTTACCGGACGCCTTACAGAAACACTGAATGGCGTACGTGTCATCAAGGGATTCAATGCGGAGCAGCAGGAAATCAAAAGCTTTGAACTGGGAGTCGAAAGACTCTTTCTCAATGTCAAGGCGAGCCTTACTTCGACAAGCCTTATTACCAGCTCAGCGACCTTTCTCCTGGGACTGGCATCCACCGGAATCATGGGAATCGGTGGCTATATGATCATCAATGGCCAACTTACATTCGGAGAGTTTCTTGCTTTCACACTTTACCTCGGCTTTATGATTGCGCCCATTGTTCAGATGAGCAATATCGGCAGTCAGTTGACAGAAGCCTTTGCCGGTCTGGACAGAACAGAAGAGTTAATGAACATGACCCCTGAAGATGATGGCACCACAAGGACAATCAGGAAGGACACCATTCGCGGCGATGTTGAGTTCAAAGATGTTTCATTTGCCTATGAAGAAGGGAAGGAGGTTGTGAGGAACATCACTTTCAGCGCACCTTCGGGATCTGTGACTGCCCTTGTTGGTACATCCGGATCGGGAAAAACAACCATTGCAGGATTGGCAGCTTCTTTTCTAAACCCTCAGGGTGGAATGATCACAGTGGATGGCGTTGATTTGGCAAAGGTATCGCTCGACAGTTACCGGAGTCAACTGGGTGTTGTGCTTCAGGATGATTTTCTCTTTGAAGGCACCATCCGTGAAAACATTATGTTTCCCAGACCTCAGGCCACTGAAGCTCAAGTGTTGAACGCGGTCAAGTCTGCCCATGTGCATGAATTTACTGATCGATTTGAAAATGGACTTGATACCCTTATTGGAGAGCGCGGGGTGAAGCTCTCAGGAGGGCAGCGTCAGCGCATCGCCATCGCACGGGCGATACTTGCAGATCCACGCATCCTGATTCTTGATGAAGCCACCTCTAATCTCGACACGGAAAGCGAAGCCCTCATCCAGGAAAGCTTGCGGGGGCTGATGCACAGCAGGACCACATTTGTTATTGCACACCGGCTAAGCACTATCCGTCAGGCCGACCAGATACTTGTAGTGGAAAATGGGAATATTGCCGAACGCGGCAAGCATGAAGAACTGATTGCAAAGAAGGGCCGGTACTTCGAATTATATACCTACCAGGCGAGGATATAGGGCATTTCTTTAGTTCAGATCTTTCATTTATTTAGGAAGTACTTTTACTGGAATGATTCAGTACCCGGTCCTCGAGGTAATTCCACAGCTAAAGACAGCTTTATCGTCTCATCGAACCGTGATTCTCCAGGCTTCACCAGGGGCCGGTAAGTCAACCGTCCTGCCGATGCAACTCCTTGGCGAGGCGTGGTTGGGGGCAAGGAAAATTTTCATGCTTGAACCGCGTCGACTGGCTGCAAGGTCCGTTGCGGAAAGAATGTCTGAATTGTTAGGTGAGAAAGTTGGGGAAACTATAGGTTACCGCGTCCGCTTTGATACAAAGGTAGGTGCCCGAACGAAGATCGAGGTTGTAACCGAAGGTATACTCACCAGGATGATCCAATCCGGGAATATCCTTGAAAGCGCCGGGCTTATTATTTTCGATGAGTTTCACGAACGAAATCTCCAGGGCGACCTTGCCCTTGCATTGAGTCTGCAGGTTCAAAAAGTAGTACGTGAAGACCTCCGAATTCTCATTATGTCTGCAACACTGGATGGCGATCAACTTTCGTCAGCGTTGGGTGGTGTGCCGATTATTACCTCTACAGGAAAACAATTCCCGGTGAAGGTGATCTATGCTCAACGTGACACCGATACACTGGTCGCAGTTCGTGCTTCACAGGCAATCAAGAAGGCAATTCGAGCGGACTCCGGAGATATATTGGTGTTTCTGCCTGGAGCCGGCGAGATCAGGAAGACGGCCCAAATCCTGGGTGAAGATCAAGTCAAGGGGATTATATATCCATTGTACGGCGATTTGCCATATCGCCAACAGCAAGAAGCTATTATTCCGCGTAAAGATGGCCTTCGAAAAATAGTTTTGGCAACATCCATTGCCGAAACGTCTTTGACAATAGAAGGAGTGCATGTCGTCATTGATGGAGGGCTGTCGCGTGTATCCCGGTTTGATTCCCGAAGTGGGCTCACCAGGCTGGATACCCTTCGTGTGACCAAAGACTCTGCCGACCAACGTGCCGGAAGAGCGGGACGGCTTGGTCCGGGAATTTGCTACAGGTTATGGGATGAATCAACACAGAGAAATCTCCTCACGCAGCGCAAGCCGGAAATTCTTGAGGCCGATCTTGCTACAGTGGTATTGGAAGTTGCTCAATGGGGTGTCAAGGACATCAAAGCACTCGATTGGATAACACCTCCTCCCCCTGGAGCCATGAGCCAGGCAACTGAACTTCTCATGACCCTGGAGGCCATGGATGACAAAGGCATTACTTCGCGTGGGATCAGGATGCTTTCTTTTCCTACACACCCAAGGATAGCCCACATGCTTTTGAGTGCTGAAGGCGCTGTGGAGAAAGGTATTGCTTGCGATGTTGCCTCACTCCTGGAGGAACGCGATCCTTCAGGGAAAGAGGCCAGCACTGACCTGTCCCTTCGGATAGAGGTCCTGAGAAAATGGAGAGCGGGTGAGCCCGTCTATGCAGATCGTGCAATCCTGGAAAGGATAGAACGCCTTGCTTCAAATTGGAGGTCTACCCTTGGCATTGATGTGGATAACAGTCATCCTCCAAATTACCTTACTGGAAAAGTATTGATGACGGCCTACCCCGAGCGCATTGCGCGTCAGCAGTCCAGGCAAGGTACAGCGTATGTATTGGCAAATGGACGGGTTGCCAAACTGCCAGATCACGACCCACTAATGCATGAAGGATGGTTGTGTGTAGCGCAATTGGATGCGGGTCAGCGGGAAGGAAAGATTTTCATGGCTGCACCCGTGCATGAAACTGATCTGCATATCGTAGCAAAGGAGTCGCCGGTGGTGAAATGGGATGATGACCGCAGCATGGTCATCGGTGCCGTAGAGACAAGAGTAGGAGGACTGCTATTGAGCAGTAAACCTGTTCATCACCTTCCGGAGTCTGACAAGAACAAAGTGATTTTTCAAATGATCCGCAACCAAGGACTGGAAGTTCTTGACTGGGATGAGCCAAGCCGGTCCTTGCAGGCACGAATTCAAAGCACCAGAAGCTGGCACAAAGATGAAGGATGGCCCGATGTAAGTGATGATCATTTACTTGCCTCACTGGAATCCTGGCTTTCTCCTTACCTGGACTCGCTGTACAAGCTTGGTGAATTGAAGAAGCTAAACATAAAAACAATTCTTCTCGGCCTGGTCCCATGGAATTTGCAATCCAAACTTAATTCACTCGCTCCTTCCGGACTGGATGTGCCAAGCGGCTCCGTGATTCCTGTTCAATATTTTGCTGACGGCAGAGCGCCGGTCATGGAAGTCCGCCTTCAGGAAATGTTTGGGCTCTTGGAGACCCCAACCGTCAATGAAGGCCGGACAAAAGTATTGCTGCACCTCCTCTCACCGGGATATAAGCCAGTCCAGGTGACACAAGACTTGCGGAGCTTTTGGGAGACTACCTATCACGATGTTCGCAAGGAATTGCGGATGCGTTACCCCAAGCATTCCTGGCCAGAAGACCCATGGACTGCGACAGCCGTGAAAGGTGCAAAACGCAGGCCTCAGGGATAGGGCGCATTCGGACATCTTACAATTTTGGTTTTTTACCAAGGACGGCTTCAATGGAAAGATTCGTGATGGGTCCGAGGTTGAGGGCTTTAATACCTTTTTCAATTTTTGAACGGTCACCGACAACAATGATCACCATATTTTCTGGAACGATATACTTTTTGGCAGCAGCCTCCAGATCCTTCTTGCTCACGGCCAAAATCCTCCCAACATAGGTATTGAAGTAGTTATCATCCAGGTTATACAGGACAAGTTCGGCTAATGCAGAAGCTATGCTTGCATTGGTTTCGAAATTGCCCGCGTACCCGAGGGCCTCATAATTTTTTCCTCGTTCATAGTCCGCATCAGGCATGGGCAGACGCATCTTTTTGAACTCATTAAAGAATTCACCCAATGCAGGACCGGTAACATCTGTTTGCACAGCCGAGCTGGCAACAAATGGACCAGGCACCTGCCAAAATGCAAAGCCGGATGATGCGCCGTAAGCATATCCATGTTCTTCCCTGAGGTTGGAATTCAACCGTGAAGTAAATGAGCCGCCCAAAATCGTATTCATCACCACAATGGCGTTATAGTCCTCATCGGCCCGTGATGTGCCAATGCGTCCTATCCGTATAACCGATTGTGCGGCGCCGGGTTTGTCAATCAAATAAATGGACCTGCTCTTTACTTGTTGCGGAACAGGCTTTATGGATGGGGTTGATGTGCCAGTGGGGAATGCGGCGAAATATTTTTCAAGAATGGGTGCTATTTCTTTTCGCGTGATATCTCCTACAATAATTAAGGTGCTGTTGGAGGCAATGAAGTTTGCTTTGTGAAAGGCAGTGAGATCAGCTTTGGTGTAGGCCCTGATCGAACCCTCGGAAGCAAACTTTCCATAAGGTGTGTTTGTCGCATACATGAACTTATCAAATGCCCGCCTGGCAATGATCCGGGGTTCATCATAGTCTTGTAGCAGGCCATTGAGGCGCAGGCCCCGAACACGTTCAATGTCGGCATCGGAGAAAGTTGGCTGCAAAGCGATATTACTCATCAATTTGAGGGACGGTTCAAGCTTTGACACAGGAGTCAGGCAATCGATGCCAGAAGAAAAGTTCCCGGCGAAGGTGGTGATGGTTGTGCCCAGAAAGTCAATTTCATCGGCAAGCTTCAATGCATCCATCCCATTGGCGCCTTCATCCATCAAATCGAAAGTAAAATTGGCCAACCCTTCTTTGCCGGCAGGATCGTCAAATGAACCGGTCTTCACGAGAAGGTCGATCTCAAGAAGGGGGACTGTGTGCTTCTCCAGGAGCACAACCTTCAGGCCGTTGGAGAGTGCAAATCTTTCAATGGGGGAGAGTTGAAGATTTTTGGCTTTTGTGAGTTCCGGAGGCGTGCTCCGATTGGGCGACTGTGCATAAGCCGCAACACTGACTAAACCGATGCAGAGAATCGATAAGAAATTTTTCATGATGCTGGTTGTAAAAATGGTTTAGTTTTTCCCTGCTGCCAATTCTTTCTTACCTTCTGGCACGATACTCATGACGATGCGTTGCTGATCTTTCAGGTAACGTAGCGCCACCGCGGAAATATCACTGGGGCTGATTGACTTAAACCGTTGGAGATCCTCGTTAAAGTAATCCGGATTGCCTGTATAGTAATAGTAACTGTTCAGCTGATCTCCTTTTCCGCCTGCGCTTTCCATTTGCTGCACAAAATTGGATTCAATCTGGTTTACTGTGCGCTGCAGTTCCCGTTCCTGCGGACTTTGCTTCTTCAGTAAATCAATCTCTTCCTGGATTATTTTTTCTAATTGCGTCAACCCAATTCCCTGGCGTGCATCGGCAATGAGGTAAAACTCGGATGAGATTCTGTTGGAGTTTTGAAAAGCAGACACGGACTGTGCAATTTGAAGATCATAGACCAGCCTTTTGTACAATCTTGAATTCTTTCCTTCTGTTAATAGATTTCCCAGGAGGTCCAGCTCGGCATTGCCTGGTTGAAACGCCGCCGGTGTTAGCCACACCATCATTAACCTGGGCAGTTCAACCTTGTCCTCCACGACAATCCTTTTTTCTTCAGTAAGATAGGCGGCGGGTACATCGGATCGCGAGATGGCTGTTCCTCCGGGAACATCGCTGAACCATTTCTCTACCGCCTTCCTGGCGTCTGCTAGCTCAAGGTCGCCCGCAATGCAAAGGGATGCATTCGAGGGTGTGTAAAATTTAGTAAAGAAGTCTGCCACATCCTGCCTGCTTGCCGCTGTGAGGTCTTCCATGGAGCCAATCGTTGGCCATGAATACGGATGATTCTTTGGATAGAGAAGGGCAGGGAGTTCGAGAGACGCTTTGCCATAGGGTCGGTTTTCATAGGACTGCCGCCTTTCGTTCTTCACCACATCACGTTGACCATGGACGGTAGCTTCAGTCAAGGTAGG
>JANYHW010000213.1 GCA_025358885.1 Cytophagales bacterium
TCTACATCCGACATGACGTTGTGGTTGGCACAGTAATCCAGCATCTCCTGGGTCTCCTTGATGCCTCCGATGCTGGAGCCGGTGAGGATCTTGCGACCAGCAATCACGGAAAATGGATGAACCGACAATTGCCCCGGAGGAATACCGACCAACACCAGCGCACCGGCTGACTTCAGCAGCTTTAGGTACATATTTATGTCATGCGGTGCGGAAACGGTATCTATGATAAAATCAAAGTGACCGCGAAGTGTTTTCATTACTGCTTCATCCCTGGTCACCGCAAAATGGTGTGCACCGAGTTTCTTTGCATCGGATTCCTTGCCTTTGGATGTGCTTAGCACTGTCACTTCTGACCCAAGCGATACTGCGAATTTAACTCCCATGTGTCCCAGTCCGCCCAAACCCAGCACCGCCACACGATGACCCTTTCCCATTTTCCAATGCATGATGGGTGAATAGGTAGTGATACCTGCGCACAACAAGGGCCCTACCCTATCGAGCGACAGTTTTGGAGACACATGTAAAGTGTATTGTTCGTCAATAACAATCTGAGAAGAATATCCGCCATACGTGGGTGTCTTGCCATCCTTTTCGTAAGCGTTGTACGTTCCCACCATACCATTTTCACAATATTGTTCCAGGCCGTCCTTACAACTGGCACAATGACGGCAAGAGTCTACGAAACAACCCACACCGGCCAGGTCGCCCAACTTAAAACTTTTAACTCCGCTCCCCACCTTGCTCACACGACCCACTATTTCATGTCCGGGTACCATGGGAAAAATTGATCCTCCCCACTCATTTCGCGCCTGGTGAAGGTCTGAATGACATACACCGCAAAAAACAATATCGATGAGTACATCTTTGGGCCCTAGTTCTCTTCTTTCAAAGCGAAAAGGTGACAGCGGAGTAGTAGCGGTAGCAGCAGCATAGCCTTTTACTGGGATCATATATTTTTAGGATTGGGTGATGAATAGAGTATGAACAACGACAAGAAAGTAAAGTTCTGGGTCCTGAAAGGAATTCAACTTTTGTTTACCGGATTTCTTCTCCAGGCCGGGTTTTCCAACGTTCGTGCATCCACACCCATTGAGTGGGGTGCTCCCGGAGAACCTGTTCGATCCAACGGGTAAAATTTTGTGTGTTTTGGACGAGGTCCATCTCTTCGTCGCCGGTGATCTCAAGTGGAATTTCAGGCAGAAAAGTAATGTGTTGAAGATTGTCTTCCCCCAGGTATATATAAGCCGGAATGACGGCAGCGCCTGTTTTCATCGCCAGGATGGTTGCCCCGATTGGCGTGGCCGCAGGCATGCCAAAGAAATCAACGAACCTGCTCTTCACACGGGTGTCCTGGTCAATCAACACCGCTGTCGAGCCGCCCCGTTTGAGACCTTTGATTAGTCGAAGGGTTTCCTTTCCCCGTTCAACAGGAATCGCTCCATGTGCATTGCGGTAGTTCACCATGAGCTCATTCAACTTCTCATCTTTTAGCGGTGTGCCTATGACCATGGGCCGGAATCCGCGAAGAGCGACATACGTCACCATCAATTCAAATGCACCCAAATGAATCGGGAGAAAGATGAGCCCTCTCCCGCTGCTCTGGACATCCTCGGGATAGTGGTCATCTTTCACAACAACAAACTTCATCAAATCTTCAAGGGTTTTCACACGGGTAGCGCGCAGGATCTCACCGGCATTTTTTCCCAACATCACGAACATGCCCGTTGCCAGTTTCCTGATTTCAGCCGGTGACTTTTCTTTTCCAAAGGCCATCCCCAGGTGAGTGACGGCTTGGCGCCTTGATTTGGTCGCGAATACGCAGGCAATCCATCCCAACATTCCACAAAAGCTTAACCACAGGCTACGCGGAATCATGTTGGAGGTTGCCATCAGAAACCTGACAAGCCAATAAATGACGGTGTACTTGATTTCCTTCCGCAACGGTCGAGCTCCCATAGAATTTAAAAGGCCAAAGATAGAAGGGGAATGGTTAAATTTAAACCGAGATGAAAACCTTGTACCTCGTGCGCCACGCGAAATCCAGCTGGGATGACCAGAACTTGGATGACTTTGATCGACCCCTGAATGAACGGGGAATGATTGATGCGCCAAAGATGGGAAAGAGACTCAAGGAAAAGGAAGTTCTTCCTCAGATGATTTTCTCAAGTTCCGCCGTTAGGGCTCTCTCCACGGCAAGGATCATCGCGCATAGTATTGGTTTCCCCGAAGGCCACATTCATCAGGACCGCACACTATACCATGCCGAGGAAAAGAGGCTATTAAAATATCTGAGGCACTGTCAGCACAACTATGACAGCATCATGATTGTTGGACACAATCCAGGACTTACCATTTTCGCCAATGAATTAATGGATAAATCCATTGACAACATTCCGACTACAGGGGTGGTGGCCTTGGAATTTGTAATCCATTCATGGAAAGATATCAAAGAGGGAACGGGTGAATTAAAGTTCTTTGATTTCCCCAAACACGAATAGTCTTTAGCCTGCTAACAGCAGGCACCCTTATTACTTCTGCTTACGGTGCGGAAGAAAATCAACAGCACGCTTCTTCAATATCCCCACTTCCCGGAATCTATACCCTACCAGCAATCGGAAAGTACTGCTGCTGGCAGTAAGCTGTACCTCGTTCATCCTTACATTTCGTGACTGTATTGCAAAGGTCACACCACTGAAAAATCTCGCACCGTTATACCCAAAGCCAACGCGTAAATCCGAAAAACTATTTACCTTTTGAACTTGTCCTGTGACTCCCTGAACGTTGTATTCAACAAAGTACAAGGCAGGACCCACAGACAAAGCACCATTCAGAAAGAAATTACCCACGATCAGTGTGTATGAATATCCCGGGGCTACACTGAAAGAAGTTGACCGGAATTCTTTTGTATCAGAATCCTTTCCAAACAGGGGTTGATAACGCTTCCCGTAGAGAACCGAATCCGTTTCCAGGTGGTATGAGTTGAGTGTTCCTGCCAGTAAAAATGACCCGGCACTTTTCTTCTGCCTTTCAGCAAAGTTATAGGCCGATCGAAAGGAGAATTTCTTCTTGTTGAAAAAATAGATGCCGTTGATTCCAAAGTTTTCCGTAACCAAATCCGGCCGTTGGGGATAAGGTGTGTTTGCGGGTACGGGGTTGTCTGAGTCTGTGAGGTAGAATCCGCCGTATCGCTGGTAGAAAACATCAGCTCCCCAGTGTTTAGTAAGCAAGTTCACCTGAAGATCAAACGCATGGGAAGTACCATACAACGCTGTCTTCTTTTCATCTATCGGAATGGCAAATGTTACCTCCACACCAAGCTCAAAGAGGTAAAGACCAAGACCTCCCGTAAATGCATTGTTTGGCCGAAACGTCAGGGCCTGGCCCTTGTTGTCCGCACGCCTTACTTCAAAAGAAGTCGATCGTTGTTTCAATAGCGGCCATAGAAAGAAATAGTCATGAAATGTTTCAACATATTGGGTTCGGGTGGAGTCGGCAGACTGCGCCAGCATCGAAAGCGGTGTAACCATCATTGCCATGCAGACCCAACGGCGCATTACAAAATGTATTCACTCAGATCTTTGTTCTTCATCAGGCCGCTAAGCTTTTGAGCGACCATTTCGCCTGTAATTTCCAATTTGCTGCCTGCGGGAATCTTGTCTGGCACATCAAACAAGTATTCATTCAAGAGCCTGCTGATGACCGTTTGCAGTCTCCGGGCTCCTATGTTTTCCATTTCTGCGTTTATGGAAAAGGCTGCCTGGGCAATGGCTTCAATCGCTTCGGTGCTAAAATTGATTTGCACCCCTTCCGATTCGAACATAGCCATGTATTGTTTCGTCAGGGCGTTCTTAGGCTCTTTGAGAATTCGGACAAAATCTTCCTTTGTAAGGCTGTTTAATTCAACGCGAATCGGAAATCTGCCCTGAAGCTCCGGGATGAGATCGGATGGCTTGGAGATATGGAAGGCCCCTGCTGCAATGAACAGTACATGGTCCGTTTTAATCACACCGTATTTGGTATTCACCGTGCTTCCCTCGACAATTGGCAGCAAGTCGCGTTGCACGCCTTCTCGGCTTACATCCGGACCTCCTCCACCCTTGCCATGACTTGAGGCAATTTTATCAATCTCATCAATAAAAATGATCCCGGCATCCTCGGCCTTCCGAAGGGCTTCCTCTTTTACCTCGTCCATATCGATGAGGCGGGCTACCTCTTCTTCCAGCAGTATCTTCCTTGCTTCCGCGACAGTTACTTTTCTTTTCTTCGCCTTCTTGGGCATCATGCCGCTGATCATCTCCTGCAAATTCATCATGGAGACTTCATCCATCATGCCCGCACCAATCATTCCCACATTACCGCCGCCACTTTGTTTGATATCAATTTCTATCTTCCGCGTCTCCAGTTCACCATTCTTGATTTTTTCACGAAACAGGTTTCGGGTCCGCTCATTCAAGTCGACATCGCTCGTTGGAATCTCATTGGGGTCGGACGCCGTTGAAAACCCAGTCTTAACCGAATTGGATTTAATGGCGGGAATAAGGGCATCAAGGATAATATCCTCCACGGCGGCAGCCGCTTTTTCCTTAACCTCTTCCTTCTTGCGCGCCTTGACCATATTTACTGATTGCTCTACGAGGTCGCGAACCATGCTCTCCACATCGCGGCCCACGTAACCAACCTCGGTAAATTTAGAAGCCTCTACCTTCACAAATGGTGCTTCTGCAATTTTTGCCAGGCGCCTGGCTATTTCAGTTTTACCCACACCCGTGGCCCCGATCATAAGGATGTTGTTTGGAATTATATCCTCCTGGATATCGGACTTCACATTCATTCTCCTCCATCGGTTCCTGAGGGCAATGGCCACATTTCTCTTGGCATCCTCCTGTCCTACGATGTATTTATCAAGTTCGGATACAATTTGCCGGGGAGTCAATGCACGGGTAGTCATCTGTATTAATATTTAGTTCCAAAATTCAAAGGTAGGTGCGAATATGTGCGAATCAAGACATTGGTTCAATTTCCATAAACTATTTGATTCAATTGGTCAAATTAAATTTCCTGCCGTTTCAGGTTGCGGAATATACCGCAATGTTAACATTCTAAAATTAACTTCAGGATGATGAAACATTAAGATAATGCCCCATTCATTCATTTGCCATAGTCCAAAAGTAGTTTTGCAGAAAAATGAAAGGGCTACTCTTTTTTCTTTTGTCTATTACGTCAATCCTCACGTACGGAGCTAAGGTAATAGGCGTAGTGGTTGATGCCAAGACCGGGGAAGCGCTTGTAGGGAGTTCAGTTTATCTTAAGAACACCTCCTTCGGCACTTCCGTTGGATTGGATGGTAAATACGAAATCAAAAATGTTCCCGAGGGCAATTATATCCTGATCGTTCAGTTGGTCGGCTACAGCAGCACTGAAAAGTCCATTCAGGTTCACCGTGATAATGAAGTCATTCAAACCAATTTTTCCGTATCTGAAAATATAAACGAATTAAATGAAATTGTAGTTACCGCTTCAGGTGAAAAAGAATCAGATCAAAGCGTACGACGCACCGAGCAACGGGCAGACAATGTTGTCAATATCATCGGAGCCAAGTCCATTGAGCTGCTACCTGATATCACGGTGGGTAATATTCTTCAGCGGGTATCGGGAGTTTCCATAGTCAGAAATGGAAATGGGGATGGTCAATATGCCATTATCCGCGGTATGGATAAACGTTACAATTATACCCTGGTGAACGGGATCAAGATACCAAGCCCGGACAACAAGAACAGATATGTTCCCATGGACATATTTTCTGCTGACCTGCTGGAGCGCCTTGAGGTTATAAAGGCCCTCACACCTAGCATGGAGGGGGACGCTATCGGAGGCGCCATGAACATGGTATTGAAGTCTCCTCCACCCAACTTATCCATTTCAGGAACGCTTGCCGGAGGATATAGTAACATATTGAATGATCAAAGGCCCTTTTCTGGTTATAGTACCAGCAATGTCCCTACCCAATCTCCTGAAGCATTATTTGGTCCTGGATACCAAGCCAAGCCATCAGACTTTGGTGTAAGTCAATTGCAATATTCCAACAAAAATGTACCCTTGAATTCTCTGATGAGTCTTTCCATCGGCAACAGGATGTTCAATGACAAACTTGGGGTAATTGTTGCAGGCTCCTATCAAAATATCTATCGCGGAACTAACAGCATTTTCTATGTACCCGGTGAACCTGCAGCACTCCCATACCCCAATACATACCAGCTTCAGGAAGTACAAATACGGCAGTTCTCTAATCTTCAAAATCGTCTGGGGTTACTCGCCAAACTGGATT
>JANYHW010000220.1 GCA_025358885.1 Cytophagales bacterium
CTTGCCGAGGAGCTTTGCAAAAAGCTGGTTGGCCTTGTCAAGGTTCTTCACGGCAATGCCAATGTGCTCTAATTTCTCCATAACGCCTGAATTGGTGGTTCTTTGCTATTTTTGTACAAGGGAAGAAACTTTTAATGCATTCTCAAGGTTTTTGAGTCAAATGGCAAAAGTAATGTTGGAAATGAGCAGTGATGTGCATGTAGAAGCGGCACGCATACAGCAGGAAATCAAGGATTACCTTGGACTGCGTACATCCGACCTTATTTTTGAGTACAGCACGCACGATGGGAAAGTGAAGCTGGACCTGATCACCATCAACCCGCGGCATAACCAGTCCTTCTTATTTCATTCCGAGCAGGGCGCCGACAAGGTAGATGCATTGAGGAAGATGTCCGACTATGTCCAGAACTTTAAGGAAAAGGAAAACTCATATACGATCCAATGGGTAGCCAAGAATGAGCATGAGCTTCACACATCATACTTCAGGGCAGGAAATATCCTGGAGGCCTTGGAAAAACTCTATTATGGCAGAGATCGGAATACGTTGACGGTGTTTAGTGTGGTATTGAATCCAGTGAGTTAGAAGGGTGTTGGCGTTAGCTATTCGCAGACCAGGTTTAAACAGTATTTAAAGCATTGAGATTATGATTAGTGTCACGGACAAGGCGAAGGATAGAATCATCGAGCTTCGGAAAGAAGAGGGCCGCGAGCCGAATAACAATATCCGTGTTTCTGTTAAGGGGGGAGGTTGTTCCGGACTGATGTATGACCTGAACTTTGATGATCAGATCAAGCCGGTGGATCAGGTCTTTGAAGACAAGGGGATCAAGATCCTCGTCGATAAGAAAAGTTTGCTTTATCTCCTTGGCACCACACTCGATTTCTCGGATGGTCTGAACGGCAAGGGCTTTCAATTCATCAATCCGAATGCATCGCGTACCTGCGGTTGCGGTGAAAGTTTCGCAGTGTAGAACTCATTCGAATTTCACCCGGGCTGAAGTTGCACGACCAAAAATGTCTCCTTTGAGAAAAGTGCGTGGCCTGGCACTGTGGTAATTGCTGTCCAGCAAAGATTGACCATACCTCTTCGAAATAAAACCTTTCTCGAAGCCCATCCATTCCAGCAGGGTTGGAAAAATATCTTCATGGTGGGAGTCATCATGATGTATGGATTTGAACGACGTTGGATAGTTGGCATATATCCATAGCGGAACATTGGCTTCATCGGGAGACACATCAAACACAGATGCCTGGCTCAATTGGATTCCTTTCTTCGAAATATCCTGCCCGTGGTCGGAAGTGTAGAGGATGAGGGTACTGTCTTTATCAGCAAGGTCACTCATTATCCGTTGCCAGAAAGTATCCACACTCCACCGTATGGCATTAAAATATGTATTCCTCGTCCGGATAGAATCTTTTATCAAACTGCTGCGCGTCAAAGTGGGCTTGAAGAACATTTCTTTTTCAGGATAAGTCCTGGCATATGGCCAATGAGCACCGAATTTAACTACATAGGCAAAAACCGGATCTTTAGAAGACGATAGTGTAGCAAGAACAACATTGATCAAAGAGTCGCGCTGATCATAACGAAGCCTGTCATGCTGAAGTGAGGTGATAGGAATAACACTATCGATAAAAGACAAGTCCCGACTGGTCAGGAAATTTTGCAAACGAAGACCATCCATTTGTGCGTCGATGAGGAACACGTTATACCCGGCGCGTTGCGCATATTGAAATAGGGTTGGTTGACGCAACAAGGCGTATCCCGAATCCGGGAGATTACGCATACGGGCTCCGGCGGTGAGCGCGAGGTTGCTCCCGGCACTGTAATTGGCATACGCCGTGGCTATTCCAAAATCGATGAGTTGATCCCGGTGCCCAGCCAGGAAGGGTGTGGTATTCACATCGGGATTATTGAGTGTAAGGGCACTTCCGGTAATGCTTTCATCCACAATCAAAAAAATATGCCGGACGCTTAACTTCTTTGCATTCTCTACAACAGCCTCGCGTTCAGTCGTGGGTAGCGAATTGAACATGCTATGGATCAGAATGACGGGCATTCGCACCATAATTGGAAATTGTTCTACAGTGCCCACTGACTTCTCTACTTCTCCGTACGTCAAAATAAATCCCATGGGTATCCACAGCAACATGAACTTTGGAACAGCAAGTGACTTCCACCTTACGAGATACAAACCCAGGACTACGACACCAATGGATGCAAGGGCCGAAATGAAAATCGTACTCAGAAATTGCTGAACGGCCAGGGTTGCAAATTGAGCGTTAGGTCTTACCAACAACCAGTCGTTATAGGTGAACTCATATCCGGTAATCAACCGGTAACACGTATTCACAAAAAAAGCGTAGCCAAAGATCAGCCATGCAGCAATTCGAAGGAGTGTGTTTGACAACGTCAGCAAAATTATCACGCTTACAATCGCTGAGGCAAATGCCATGAGGTATAGCAGAAGGCTGGCTACGCTGTCCTCAAAGAGCAGATACCTCACGACATACCAAACCCGCCCCGGACGTATATCCAGTGTAACGGTGAATGCCGTGAAAAGAAGGAAGCCAATTCCCCATTTTATAATCCCTGATCTGATTGGCGTTTCGCTCAAGGGTGCTTGATGTCCTAATCAACCGTGGCGATACATTTCAATTCAATAGCAATGGGTGTTGGAAGCGCATTCACCTCCACTGTGGTGCGGCAGGGTTGGTTCTCTTTAAAGTACTCGATGTATATTTTGTTGTACACGGGAAAATCATTTTTCATGTTGGTGAGGTACACCGTGACATCCACCAGGTTATTCCATTTCGAACCTGAAGCCTCGAGGATCAGTTTTACATTTTGAAAAACGGATCGGCATTGAATTTCAATGTCGTAGGCAACAATGTTCCCAAGGCCATCCAACGTCACACCCGGAATTTCTTTCGATCCGCGCTTGCGAGGTCCTACGCCGGAGAGAAATAATAAATTCCCCACACGGCGGGCATGGGGATAAGGACCAACCGGTTCCGGTGCCTGGTCTGCATTGAACATGGATGCATCATTCATAAAAAACTTCGGGTTGTACTATTCTATTCCAAAAACCAGGCTCGTCCATAAACTCTGGTAGTCAGCCCCATCTTTCTCAGAAGGAATCATTCTCACCGAACTGACCATCCATGGACCGGGGCTGCTGATCGGGAACTTGATTGTGCCGTCATCTTCAGAGTAAATATTTTGAAGAAAACTCCTGTGGCCGACAAAGTTCCAGACCTTGACCAGGGCGTGGGGCGCCGGCTTGCCTTCCCAAAACACCTGGCATTCAAGATAGTCTCCTGACTTCATGGCATATGGATTCGCAAGAGGTATGATCTCGTAGCGAAGGCCAATTTTCTTGCGGAAAGTGTCATCAAATTTGTTGCCAACCTGTACGATGAGTTTGGCGTATCTCTTGTAGTTTTCCCTGGAGGGTTCGTTTAGCTTTCCATCCTTAGTTCTCGAATCCAGAATGTAGTCAAGACCATCTTCCTTCAGGTATGCATTGAACTTCTCTCCTTCCAAACCGATGTAAGCAAAATTACTCTCCAACACCAGCACATCAGTTCCTTCACGTTCAAAAGTGTATGAGAGGTTGCTGCCTTTTGAATTCTTTACCTCATTGAGCAGATTCTTTGGCTGTGCCACAGAATGAAATTCCAGCTTTTCCACTTTGTGCCTTTGCAAGTCCCAGAATTCGCCCGTAAAGTTCTCCCCTACCATGAAGTCGACTTTCATTGTCTCACCCACGGCATACCTGAATTTCCGGGGTTGAAGCCAGAACTCGTGAGATTGGGCGAGGGTGGTGCCTAGAAGGATGAGTGCGGTGGTGAGGAGTTTTCGTTGCATATGGTGTTCGATAGACGGGTTACCGGGTTCTGGTCACCGGTTACTGGTCACTGGTTACTGGTTACTGGTGACTGGTGACCGGTAACCCGTGACCTGTAACCTGTGACCGGTGGTGCGCACTGCGGATTACTTTTATGGTTTGTTCATGATGTCTTCAATCTCGTCGGCTTCGATGGGGATTTTTTTGGTGAGGTCGTTGACTCCCTTTTTCAGGATGATAACATTGTTTTCTAAACGAACTCCAAAGCCCTCTTCCTTAATATAAATACCTGGCTCTACGGTCCAGAGTGAACCCACGGCCATTTTTGCATGCATATCGCCCACATCGTGCACATCCAATCCGAGCATGTGGGAAGTACCATGATAGAAATATTTCCGAAATGCTTCCTGTCCGGGTCGCTGGTTTTTGATGTCTGTCTTGCTGATCAGTTTCAAGTTCATGATTTCCCGCTCCATGAGTTTTTCCACTTCACGGTGGTAGTCAAAATACACCATTTTCGAATCCATCAGCTTGATGGCCGCCTGGTGCACACGAAACACGGCATTGTACACTTGCTTTTGTCGCTTGCTGAAGCGGCCGTTCACCGGAATGGTGCGGGTAAGGTCTGCATTGTAGTTGCCATATTCTGCGCCGACATCGAGAAGGAGCAGGTCATTGTTTTTGCATTGCCGACTGTTCTCAATATAATGGAGCACCACGTTGTGTTTGCCCGAGGCGATGATTGGACTGTATGCGTGGCCCCTGGAGCCATTGCGTACAAACTCGTGAATGTATTCCGCCTCCACTTCGTTTTCGTAAACACCAGGTTTAACAAACTTCAATACCCGCCTGAATCCTTTCTCGGTAATGTCCACGGCACGTTGGATCAAGGCAATTTCTGCGGGCTGTTTGACGACCCTCAATTTGGCCATGATGGGCGCAACGCGTTGGTACTGGTGCAATGGATAATTCGCCTTACACCATTCAATAAATCTGGCGTCGCGGGTTTGAACGACGACATCGGATCGATAGTGCTCGTTCGTATTCAGGTACACATGCTCAACGCCTCCCATCGCCATCAAATGATGAAACCACTTGTGAAAGTCAGCAAGCCAGAGGACCGTCTCTATGCCAGAAACCTTCCTCGCTTCTTCACGGGTAAGTTTGTGCCCTTCCCATTTTTCAAGGTGTTCACTGGGTTCCCGGAGAAAGAGCACTTCGCGGTACTTCTGCTCTGAAAACTCAGGACAAATGACCAGCATGCTCTCTTCCTGGTTGACGCCTGTCAGATAAAACAAATCGCTGTTTTGCCTGAACGGCAACGTGCCATCGGCGGTGGTGGGCATGATGTCGTTGGAGTTGAACACCACAAGCGAGCCTGGCTTTAGTTCTTTAACGAGGCGTTTGCGGTTTGTGACAAGAAGATCGTTGGCAATGGGTGAGTATCTCATGGGGAATACCTAATTTTCAAGACACGCAATTTAAATAAAACTGTATGAACACCGGGATAAAAAGAAGGAATCAAATTCTCATCATTCCTTTGGGCCTACTCTTGATTGCAGCAACATTTCAAGGCGCAAATGGTCAGGAGAAATACCAGCCCTCTTCAGAAAACCTGAAGTCGAGGGAATGGTTCCAGGACGCACGGTTTGGCCTGTTTATTCATTGGGGGGTGTACAGTGTCCTCGGCGATGGCGAATGGGTGATGAACACGCAACGAATACCCATCAAGACATACGAGAAGCTACCCTCCTTTTTCAACCCTACCCAATTTGATCCGAAAGAATGGGTGCAGATGGCCAAAGATGCCGGCATGAAGTACATCACCATCACCAGCAAGCATCATGACGGCTTTGCGATGTTTGATTCGAAAGTCTCCGACTATACTATTGTCAAAAAGACTCCCTATGGAAAAGATGTGTTGAAGATACTGGCGGATGAATGCCAGAAACAGGGCATCAAATTGTTCTTCTATCACTCACAACTCGACTGGCACAGCCCGGAATATTTTCCACGGGGTTTTACGGGTGGCAGTTGGACAGGACGCGAAGAGAAGGGCGACATGAACAAGTACCTCGATTACATGGATGGGCAACTCTCTGAATTGCTTACAGGTTATGGACCGATAGGTGGCATATGGTTCGATGGTATGTGGGACAAGAAAGATGCCGACTGGAGACTCCGCAAAACCTATGACCTCATTCACCGGTTGCAACCTGCCGCCCTGGTAGGAAGCAATCACCATATGGCTCCTTTTGAAGGAGAAGATTTTCAGATGTTTGAAAAAGACTTGCCAGGTCACAATACGACCGGTTTCGCCCCGGAACAAAAGGTGGGAGACTTGCCCAAGGAAACCTGTGAAACGATTAATAACAGCTGGGGATTCAACCTCCAGGATCAAAGCAATAAGTCTTCAAAAGAGCTCATTCAATACCTGGTGAAGGCTGCCGGCTATAATGCCAATTTCCTTTTGAATGTCGGTCCTATGCCAAACGGAAAGATTCAACCCGAACATGTAGCACTGCTTAAAGAGATGGGAGATTGGACCAAACTATATAGTGAAACAATCTATGGCACCCGGGGCGGCCCCCTCTCTGCCCGCAACTGGGGAGTCACCACACAAAAGGGAAACAAGATCTACATACACATCATCAACTGGCAGGATGAAACTCTTTCGTTGCCCAAACTTGGCAGAAAGGTAGTCTCCGCGAAATTATTCCTGGACAAAACACCCGTGAAGTTTCAAGAGAATGAGTTTGGATTGAGCTTGATGGTGCCCAAACAAAAGATGAATGAGATCGATACGGTGGTTGAACTGGAGGTGAAATAGGTACTGGATGGTCAGTCGGTGACCAAGCATCAGATATCAAGCACGGAGGATTCAGCTGCTAGTTACTCTCCCCCGCCGGATCATTCACATCATCTGTTCCCACGTAGTTAAGGAGAACGAACGTGACCAGCATGCCGGAGAACACTCCTTCGAGGGCCACAATGAAGGCGGAGATATAGGCATTGAGGTAATGTCCCATAGGCTCATTATCAATAATGGACTGCATGAGGTCGGAGTCTAGCTGCATGTAGGCAAACATGAAGACAGCAAAAATGGCTGATCCCACTGTTCCGGTAGCAACACCTGTAATCAGACCCCGGAAATAATTCAAATGGTCAGAATGTGAGCTTCTGAACTTCTTCAATGCATAGAAAACACCGGCAGACTGAATGACCAAGTTGAGCACACGCAATTCCACATGGTGGTGCAACCCCAGGATTCGCATCGCAAGGAAAAAGGCAATCATGCCTCCAGCTGTTTTGAGGCCATAGTTTTCAGGTATGCGGTTCGGATCAGTGAATAAGCCCATAGTCAGGTTGTTTATTGAATGTCGAATTTTTGGAATTTTTGTCACAAATGCAAACCTCCCGTCCCTGAATTGCAAAACCACCTGCTAAACACAGATGGTCACCCTGTCGGAATCAACCTTCTGGTGTTATAGGCCGCACTTTATCATATTTGTGCGTACTGCATGTTGCCAGGAAAAACGTCTTGAATTCGTCGCTATGACTTTAGAAGAATTTAGAATATCCCTCTCAAAAGACAGACCACCTGCCGGGATGTCAGGATTGCCAGAGGCCTTATGGTATGATGGCAAAGGAGATTGGAAACAGGCGCATAACCTTGCTCAGGAAATCAACACACCCGATGGATCATGGGTCCATGCCTACCTCCATCGAAAAGAAGGTGATGCTTCCAATGCAGCCTATTGGTACCGACTTGCGGGACGAAAGGTGCCGACTCTAAGCCTAGCGGAAGAATGGGATCAGATTGTCAAGCGTCTGGTTGAGCAAGAAAATTGAACCGCAAAGTTCGCAAAGAGTTTCTTGATTCAGACCCTTTGTGAACCTCTTTCGACTGCCTGACGGTGGGCAGGAACTTTGCGGTTATATGCATTTCCAGCCGTTGCATATAAGCATGTTCTTCGCATGAGGATCGTCCTACATTTTCGCCACCTGCCTCACCTCCACGGTTCCCCCATAGGAATAATCCGGGCAGTCCTTGGCAATCTCCACAGCCTCATCATAGTTGTTGACTCCGAGGATAAAGAAACCGCCGATTACATCTTTTCCTTCCGTGAATGGTCCATCCGTTACGGTCTTGTTGACCCCTGCAAGTTTCTTGCCACCGGGTAATAGGGGTTCCCCAGCGAGGTACTTGCCTTCCTTCCGGAGCTTTTCCACCCACTGCAACCACTTCTGCATATGCTTTTGCATGACCTCAGGCGATTCTGAATTCAGACCGCCGCGAAACAAGAGTGCGAATTTTTCCATAATGATTCGAGTTAGATTTGTGAATTTACACAATGACGGTGGGTGAATGAAAAACCGGACAACCGGTTGAATTTTTATTTTCAAAATAATTGATTGGGTATTTGTTAATGGTTACAGGATGTTCGGCCTCCTACTAACCGACGAAAGAAGGAACAACGAAGATTAACGATTTTCATGCTCTCGGGCCGCAAAATTCTCCTCTTTCCATTTCTCAAGTTCCAACGCCCGCATCGTCAACTCCGCTTCCGTTGGTTCACGATTGATCCACTGGCGGATGTCAGGCTGCCCGGCATCGACCCACGCCGTATACCACAAATCACCCGTCATTTTAATACTTGCGCGAAAACGTCGCTCGACCATTCCTGACAGTTTCTCGTGGTAGCTCCTGGAAAACTCATAGGAATACACCCGTACAGTTTGCTTGCCTTTTGTCTCATAATTGAATTTTGAAGGAAGTTTTAATGCCAACGTCCGTTCCAGGTAGAGGACAGAATCCACCATCGAATAAGAGACTCTCACGGCATTCCATGCTGCTCCCTGCGGATCAGGTATGTAGGATGCCCCACCGACAAAAAAATCGTAGTCGGCAAAGAACAATTCCGGCAGACGGGACTCCCAGAACGCATGGATCCCGGTCTGTCCTGTGAGCTGACCATTATAGTTGTGCGTGGTGTGGAGGGGCACGTGGGCATCCGCTACATAATGACCAAGCTCAGCTGAGTTGCGGAGAATTTTTTCAGGATCGTTAAGCAGAAAAGATTCCTTGAGACGATTAAACATGCGGACGATGTGCCAGGGAACGATGCCATGGGCGCTCAATGTATCTTCTCCAAAATCCTCCACAGCCTGCCTCCAGTACTTGGGTAATGAATCTGGAGATACACCCGCATAGGAGTCCATGTCGATATAGTGTCGCGGCGCCTCGTCGGATACGGCATACCGGCGTCGGTCGGGGTGGGTAGAGGCTTCGGTGATGTACCGGATATTTTTCTTGTAGAATCCTATCATTTCAGATGGAAGTATAAAGACCGCGAGCCTATTGATTTTCTGATGGGCGAAGAAACCCCAGGCGGATGCGATCATCCACAATGCAAATAATATTCCTTTCAGAGTTGGTTTCATCGGCCTATATTTCGATCATTCAATCTACTCACCATGCGAACCATCCTTTGCATTGCACTTCTTTTCATCCTGAAAACCGTACAGGCCTCTGATCCATACCCTCGCAATGAGGCCATAGACATACGCCACTATCAATTCAAATTGGAACTCAACGATTCCACCAACCGCATTGGAGGCGAAACCACCATTGATATCCGGTTTCAAAAAGTTATTTCTGATTTTGAGCTTGACCTTACCGGCATCAACGCCGACGGGATGGGGATGGTGGTTTCTGAGATTATCCACGACGGACAGAAACTGACGTTCACTCACACACATGACCGTATAAAAATCATGCTCGCTTCACCATCCAAGATCAAGGAGGACAGGCTGCGGATCAAAGCAAAGCTCCTTACGAAGAGGCCGTTGCCAGGTTCCAACGTCGGAATGAGGAAGACTTGGACGGAGATGGCACTTCTTGGAAACGAAATTGCCAAGCAGAAGAGATTCGTCCCTGTG
>JANYHW010000221.1 GCA_025358885.1 Cytophagales bacterium
TTTATTTGTCCTTATTTAGAGCACGCATCCATCAATAAGTTTAATCTGATCTAAAAATTATTTTTACCTCGGGGAAAAATGACTGGATTAAAGGAAAAAACCCATCAAGCCTAGACTTGAATGGGTTCCCTTCCTCAAACCAAACCACCTTTTTTAGTTACCATCAGCAGTCGTTTCAACATCGTTTGACTTGCCGTTGATTGTAATCGTAACAATGTTGTCGCAAGTGCCTGTTCCATAATCCAGAGTGACCTTCTTGGAGTCCACCGTGAGTTCCTTGGTTCCCTGGACCGGGATGAAGACCTTATTCGTAATTGCACATGATCTTTTGTAAACCAAATCTTTAGTAATCGTCATGGTGTAGGTCTTCCCCTTGCGGTTTGCTCCTGAAGCAGAGCCCGACACAGTCCATGAATCCTCCAGTGGATTTGCCGTGCGGTTCCAGGTGCGGACCCGGTTGGCAGTACGTGTCGCGAATGTGCCATCCGGATACGTCACCTTCATGCCATCTTCAACAATGGAGAATGATATTGCTGCCGTTTCACTGGCAGAAGTATTGGTAAGCGTTCTGGTTCCTTCAATGGCAATGCCGTCGACAGAATAACCTGAGAACGTGGTAATAATCCTGGAGTTGGGTAAGAACCGGCGGCCCTTGTACTCAACAATAATTTTGCCTTTGCGCACCTTCCCGTTGGGGCCTGTACAACCTGTTCCGAAGTCAATGGTTATGGTTCCGTGCGGAGAAGTAAGAGAATTGTCTGTAGCCTTTACAAGGGTAACCGTGGCGCACTTGAAACGATCGTCAGAAACGGAAATCGTACCGTCCGCACGTCCACTGACATCTTCGCGTCCACCGGTAAGGGTTGTGGCATCAGAAGACACCGCTACAGTTGCCAAATCATCAGTCTCTTCCGTTTGTGAATCCGAATTGGCTTCACTCTGCACATTGGCATTGTCAGAGGAAGTGTAATCAATCTTATTAGTATCGCTACAGGACGCGAGGAACAGGAAGACTGTCACCGTGACGGTGGAAAAGGCCTTCTGTCCAAATGAGTTTTTCATAGCTTTCATGGTCAGTTTTCGTTTGTTTTGCTGTTTAGATAGACAATCGTTGAAAGGGTTTAACCGATGCAGATAATATTTCAAGAAAACGGGAAGAAAGGTGCAAAAACGCCATTCTTACACTCACTCAGGGGTTTAATCACGCTGGCAACGCTGTTGGTAACCTTCTCTTCTGCAGAAGCCCAGATAAAAATTGCCAAACTGAAATATGGAGGTGGAGGTGATTGGTACGCCAACAAGACGGCACTCCCAAACCTGATCAAGTTTTGCAATGAACAGTTTTCAATGAATCTATCGGCAGAAGAAGATGCCGTGGAGGTAGGAAGCCGCGACCTGTTCTCCTACCCTTACCTGTACATGACCGGCCATGGCAATGTGGTGTTCTCGGCTGAAGAGGCGCAGAATCTCCGGAACTATCTCATCGCGGGTGGATTTCTTCATATCGATGACAATTACGGACTGGATAAGTTCATCCGCATTGAGTTGAAGAAAGTCTTTCCTGACCTGGAATTGGTTGAACTTCCATTTACCCACCCTATTTATCATCAGAAGTATAATTTTCCGAAAGGCCTCCCCAAGATTCATGAGCATGATGGAAAGCCTGCACAAGGCCTGGGTTTAATGTACGAAGGTCGTCTTGTGGTGTTCTACTCTTTTGAGTGCGACCTTGGCAACGGCTGGGAGGACCAGCGGATTCACAATGACCCGGAGGCCAAGCGGCAGGAGGCCCTTCAGATGGGTGCGAATATTATTTCGTATTGCTTCACAACGAATTGAGAATCTGAGAAGCCGGCGTTTTTTTTCAATCACTTTTTGAATTCCTTTTAACAAAAAAATTCAATCTTTCATTTGAATTGTATAACTAAACTATTAGTTTTACAACGTAATCAATAGTTATGAAAGAGCTAACCAAGGCTGAAGGCCAGATCATGCAGATTTTGTGGTCATTGAAGACCGCATTTGTAAAAGATATCATTAGTCGTTTGCCAAACCCCAAACCCGCTTACAATACGGTCTCAACGATTGTGAGAATTTTGGAGAAGAAGGGTTTCGTGGGATACAAGGCCTACGGAAAAACACACGAATACTTTCCCCTGATCGCAAGAGACAAGTACACCCGATTCCATCTTAACAATATGGTGAAGGGATACTTTGGGGGATCGTTCCAGAGCCTGGTCTCATTTTTCGCTTCTGAAAATAGACTGGATATCCGCGATATCGATCAATTGGTTAGAGAATTGGAAGGCCTTAAAAAGAAAAAACCATGAATGCCTTAGTGAACTACTTAATAGAAGCAAACCTCGGCCTTCTATTCTTTGCGGCAATCTATTGGGTCTGGCTCAAGAGTGAGCATGAGTTCTCGTTGAAGAGGGCATATCTATTGACCTCTATTGCTTTACCATTGAC
>JANYHW010000226.1 GCA_025358885.1 Cytophagales bacterium
ACAGACGGGACATGTGATAGTTGACTGCAGGACTATTGTCGTTGCCATTGCCCTAATAACTCACCGTGATTGTTTTCGATGCACTTGGTTTCGTGACATCGTTCTCATAATAGTCAATCTGGAAAGTGCCTTTGTCGAACATTATTTTCAAATCAGAGGTGAGTCCGCCGTTGATGGAAGTAAACGTCTGGCTAAAGACTCCCGGATCAAAAGCTCCTATCGACCAGTTGCTCTGAGAACCAATGGTGACATACCAAACGCCTGAAAGTGGCGGGCCGGCACTTACTGATTTACCTGTGATGACAATTTTCACTTTGTTATTGCTGGGAAGCATGGCTTCAAGGCTATTGTCCTTGTTGGCATAAGTCATTTTGGTGGGCAGAAGAATGTTATCTCCATATGCCCCAGTGGGAGGATAATTGATATTGCTGGGTTTCTCAGGTCCACAGGATCCAAGCGCGATGCCCACAACTAGTAGAACTTGAAGCAGCTTCATATCGACCGCGAAGATAGATGAATATGACTTAGTGAAAAATCACCAGCTTCCGCCTTCCTTTGATTTTGATCCGGTCGGCGATGATCCATTTCGCAAGTAGCCCCGCGCCCACCAGGGATGCACTTACAATAGCCGTGCTTTTGGATAATTCACCGGTGTTGATGACGTCGATTGCCAGGTACCCAATGCCTATGAACACAAGCCCCCTGTATTTATATCGCAAGATGAACCATTGCTTGGTTTTGTCGTCCACATACATGTGAGAGATAACCTTTGGATTAACCTTGAACTCCTTAAAAACAATCAGGCTGTCTTCAAATCCGATGATTTCTCCGGAAATTTTTTGAGTAGAGCCCAGCTTCCGGAAGGAAATATGATCACCCACCTGATAAAAGACCTCTTTATATCTGTTTTTGTGGAAGAGTAACTTCTGGCCCGGACTTGGGAAGTATAAAGTGAGGATTAAAAGAGCGATGGCGAATCTTTTGAATTCAAATTCCATCATACTTTCACTTACTAAACTGATGGATACGAAATAGTAGGAAGTGGTTCCAGACCACAGGCTGAGAGCGCCAACAGAATAATTAATGTCAATCTGATTTCGCTCATCATCATAGGCAGTTCTTTGGGTGAATGTTCAATGTTGACTATTAATTTGACAACGCATTTTTTCCCGACTCAATTTCTTTCACTTTCTCCAGCAGAAAATCCCCCACCTCCTTTGGTGGATTGGTCGCTAATATTCTTTGTACAGACTCCAATGCTTCTTCTTTTCTGTTCATTCTCAGGAGAATATTCGACTCCAGGTCCAGGAATTCGAACTGGACGAGACCGGGATCATACCCAAACATTCCCTCGATTTGGTTCAGTTGACGGGCCAGCAACAATGCATTGGGTAAGGTAGTACTGTCTTTTATGTCATTGTCGTAAAGTACCTCCTCATTCCCATAGCGATAATATTGCCTTGTCAGGTCATTATAGACGTTTTGATAGCCCGTTCTTATCCCATATTGGTGGACATACCAATTCGTTCTCTCCATACTGCCTTTTATATCTCTTTCATTGAAGTCGACTACATCCATAATCTTTCCAATGTCCCATGTGCGATGACTGATGGCTATATCGAGGCGCGTGAGCATTCTAGAAAAGAAAATTCCCAGAAGCAGGAATGCAGAAACACAAAATTTCAGGAAGAGAACATGAAACCTTTTCCGTTGCCAGAACATCAATGGGACCAGCAACCCCAAGGTAACAATGCCTATCAACAACATTTCGTCTCCGCCTGGAAGGTGGAGGGTCTTGAAAAGGATTCCATGGCTGAACGTGGCCAACATGCCCCCGCTGGCAATTCCCAACCAGCGGATCTTTGACAAATAGTAGCCCACAAAATAAAGAAGCCAAGCCAGCGTGGACAGACTTATCATGACCATCTCATTGGCGCCAGCCAGGCGCAGATATTTCATGCTCATCCCCAGGCAGTATAAGAATATGAGTCCGGCAAAGGCGTTCTTCACAAACTTCCAACGGCCCATTCGTCTTGAATCGGTTTTCTCAATTTCGCCGAATTCATCATCGACGTGCGCGGCCAGCAGCAGCCAAAGGAATATGTTCGCACCAGCCGACAAGTATCCAAATGCCACGAAGGCCCTGGCACCTTTCCAGAATAGTACGTCGCGAAGGATTAGCCCAATGATGAACGGCATAATGGAAGCCATCATAAACCAGGTACTTCGTCTTGAGAACTGAATCCGAAGATTCAAGTACCCGACCTTAAAAGAAAGGGAAATGGCCTGGCGGTTAAAATACAGCAGGGTTGCTAATACAAGAGCAAGGAATACCCAGCCTACTACGGTGGTGATAAACAATGTGCTGCTGAGGAGAATGAGGAGAAATACAAGGATACCCGCATTCCTGAAGTACTGCATGTAGGTCATCACCGGCTCCACCTCGCGCATGGCTTCCACCGTCGCCTGCAGTTGACCATTTACCTTTGCGTTGAGCGCCGCCAATCGCGCGGATTTTTTTTCAGAAACGTCCTCTTCCTGATAAAAGGCTTCTTCTTTGGCATTATAGACCTGGGCAAGGTTAATGGCAGTGCGCACTCTATCGGCAACGTTGCTGAACCGCAGCCTCGAAGCGATAACGGCCAGGAAGAATACAGAACATATCAGGCTTTCCACAGACACAAGGCAAAAAAGGCTCACTTTGTTGTCGAGTTTTGCTGCCGCTGTCCAAAATCCGGGATCGTCAAAACTAATTATGGAAAGCGACGCGTCAAAAAGGGCCGCAGCAAAGCGTTCGAGTGCTTCGAATGTGACCAACTCAGAAGAAATGATCTGCAGAAACCCGCTGAAGGTCAGGGCGCCGAACAAAGCACTCTCGAGCACATAGGCTTCGAGTCTGCCGGTCAGGGAATTCAGTTTCGTCTCAAGGGCCACAATCACCTCATCATTCTCGTCCCGGTTCAGGGTCTGGAGATTTTGCTCGTCGCCCTCCATTTGTTTCACCAGGTCATTTTCATCAATTTTCCCCACCAGGAAAAACCGTATGCATACGAAGTAGTACAAAGTCAGACCGGCAAGCCCGAATACCTGCAGTTGATCGCCCAAAAGATATCCAATAAACACACCTGCTGCCAGGAAGAGCGCAAGCCAACTGTATCGGCTGGTGGAAATCCGGAATTCAATCCTGAAGTTCTCTTCGCCTCCATATCTCTCCAAAAGCTGGTGGTTTCTCCTTCGATAGTTTCCTCCTATGAAGTAGGCCAGCGTGACGATAATAAGTGGAATAAATAAAACATTAGAGACAATCAACACAGATTCGGCTGACTTAAAATATCCAAAGTAAAACAGTACAACCCAGCGAAGCGAGAAGTCCAGGGCCAGCAATCTTATGCTCACGGGGACCAGGATCAGCTTGCGATTCTGAAATTTTAGCGCCTCTTCCTCAAGCCTCTTCTTTTCTGTCAGAATCTGGGGCCCTTCGTCTTTCAAGCCAAAAAGCCCGGTAATATTTTTTATCACCACTTCGAGTTTGTGCGAAAACACCCTGTCATCGATCGCCTCCGCTTCAGATTTGAGGATCATCATAGCGGCAACCACCCACACTTTTTCCTCCACCTTGAAATCCCGGACCGCATCGGCAATTTCCTCATTGTTCGCAAAGGGAAGGGATGCCTTTTTGTTTTCGATGTACTGAATCTGATCGGTACTAAGCGTCTCTGAAAAGTGAAAGGAAAGGAACTGACTGAAATACAGTTTCAGCCTCCCGGGAAGGGTTGTAGGCGAGCCGCGTGACAAATTCGACTTGTGCTTTGGGGGAATTCACAGAGTATAGTTAAGCATTTTCCACAAATGTTAAAGTAGGCCGCAGGCCATTCAACATTAAGCACCCACGCTTTAACATTTGCGCTAGCTCACGTTTGCTCCCGGCTCGACCTCTCCGTTAGGCTGCAACAACTTTAGTTTACCATCCTTGTCTTCGGCACTCAAAATCATCCCCTGCGACTCGATACCCATCATCTTGCGCGGAGCCAGGTTGGCGATGAAGGTGACCTGCTGGCCCACCATCTCCTCCGGTGTAAAATGCTTTGCGATGCCACTCAAGATGGTACGGGTGTCCAAACCGCTGTTCACGGTAAGTTTCAGAAGCTTGTCGGATTTCTCCATCTTCTCCGCCGCGATCACCTTGCCGATGCGGATATCGAGTTTGGAAAAATCATCGATCGTCACCTCCGGCTTGAGGGGTTTTACCGGCTTGGCAACAGGTGCTTCTCCGGGTGGCGTATTTCCTTCAACACTCATTTTCTTTTCATTTAGTTTCCTGATCTGATCTTCAATGATCGAATCCTCAATCTTTTCAAACAACAAACTGGACTGTCCCAACGCATGACCGTCCGGCAGCAAATCAACTGATCCCGTATCACTCCATAATAGATCTTTCAGTTGCAGCATATTTTTTAACTTCCTGGAAGAGAATGGCAGGAATGGCTCCGTCAAAACCGCAAGGTTCGCAGAAATCTGCAACGCCAGATTGAGGATCGTTCCAACTCTCTCCATATCCGTCTTGGCAATCTTCCATGGCTCCGTCTCCGCCAGGTATTTATTTCCAGTCCGGGAAAGGTCCATCATCAATGCGGTAGCCTCACGAAAACGGTAGCCTTCAATGGCTGCTCCTATCCGTCCAGGAAACTCTTTAACGGCTTTTGCTACGGCCACATCCACATCACTGAGTTTGCCTCTTGCCGGCACCTTATTGTCAAAATATTTTTGTGTGAGCACCAGCGCTCTGTTCACAAAATTTCCAAAGATAGCCACCAACTCATTGTTGTTCTTCGACTGGAAGTCTTTCCATGTGAACTCACTGTCTTTCGTCTCCGGCAGGTTGGTGAGCAATGCATAGCGGAGCACATCCGGCTTGTCGGGAAATGATTCTATGTATTCATGCATTTCAATGGACCACCCGCGGCTGGTGGACATCTTATCGCCCTCCAGGTTCATGAATTCATTGGCAGGCACGTTGTCGGGAAGGATATATTGCTCCGAGGCGTGGAGCATAACAGGAAAAATAATGCAGTGAAACACAATGTTGTCCTTACCGACAAAGTGGACCAGCTTGGTATCCGGGTCTTGCCAGTATTTCTTCCAGTCGTCGGGTTTCACCTTGCCGAAATCCGACTGCGGTGATGAATATTTCTTCTTCCCCTCGCTTAGTTCACTAAACAATGCCCGTGTCGCCGAGATATATCCTATCGGTGCATCAAACCACACGTACAATACTTTTCCTTCCGCATCCGGGAGCGGCACCTTGATGCCCCAGTCAAGGTCGCGGGTCATGGCGCGCGGAAGAAGGCCAGAGTCGATCCACGACTTGCACTGACCGTAGACGTTTGTCTTCCAGTCCTTTTCGTGCGACTTCAATATCCATTCCCTAAGCCAGGGCTCATAATCCTGCAGTGGCAGGTACCAGTGTTTTGTGGAACGAAGCACTGGAGCCTTGCCGGAAAGTGTAGAATGAGGGTTGATCAGTTCACTTGGACTGAGCGTCGACCCGCACCGTTCACATTGGTCGCCATAGGCATTGGGGTTGCCGCACCGGGGACAGGTACCTACGATGTAGCGGTCCGCGAGAAACATCTTGACTTCGTCATCGAAATACTGTTCCGAGGTTACCTCAGTGAGCAGACCCTTATTAAAAAGTGTAAGAAAAAATTCCTGGGAGGTCTGGTGATGAATGGCCTCGCTGGTACGGTGGTAGATATCGAAAGAAATACCCAGCTGATAGAGACAATCGCGGATGAGGACATGGTATTTGTCGATGATCGCCTGGGAAGTTGTCCCTTCCTTTAAAGCTTGGTTGGGGATGGCTGTGCCGTGCTCGTCACTTCCACAGACGAAAACCACATTTTTCTGCAAAAGGCGGAGAAATCTTACATAGACGTCTGCCGGAATATACGCGCCCGCCAGGTGCCCGATGTGCTTGGGACCATTGGCATAAGGCAATGCTGACGTGACCGTGTACCGCTTGATATTTCCTGCTTCCGACATGCTCATGGTTGAAAAAATACCCACAAAACTAACAAACTGAGGATATCTTTCGACTGCATTGCCTTACTCAAACCGTCATTTTATAAAACCCAGGTTTCGGGTGAATCCCGTTCCGGCTAATCTCCGGTTGACTTGCTGCTTCTCCTTATAACACCTAAGTGGTAGGTCTGCGGCAACCTACTTGTAATTGGGGGAACATCGTTTTTCAAATTTGGCGAAGATATTACCTGAAAGGAAGTCGTTAGAATTATGCAGACTTGGCGGGGTTGAGTTGTTCGACTACATGCTCCTTGTCAAGATCCTGTTTGTGCTTCTCCTCTTTGCGTTTCGCTATGATGGCGTGCAGGTCATGAGGGAAGCGGACTATGAATTCAGTGTATTTCTCATCCGTAGAAACAAGATTAATGTCGCCGCCGAGCTTCTCAGTCGCCAGCTTGGCAAGATAAAGACCGATCCCACCTGTTTCCGACCGTTCAGATGCACGTACGAACATCTGGAATATCTTGTCGCGGTTCATCTTCGCAATGCCTACTCCGTTGTCCATCACGCGGGCGACGACTGTGCCATCTTCCGATTCCACCAGTATCTTCACGAACGACTCCACCCGCTCGGATTCATTATAAAATTTAATGGCATTGTCAATCAGGTTTTCCAGAACAAGTCGCACCATCTCCTTGTCTGATATGAGTTGGATGTCGTGAGCCACTTCAAATTCCACACGGATTTTATCCGGCACACCTTTCTTGATTTCCAGGGTGAGAATCTCGTGGATAATGTTTTCGAACGAGACCGGTTCAGGTTTCAGTTCGGCGTGGTTGATCCTGTTCACGATGAGCAGGCGGGTGAGCACCTTGTTAAGTTTTTCTGCGGTGAGGTCCAGCTTGCTCAGGTATCCGAGCGCTTTATCATCCTGCACATCCATAATGGCAAGGTTCACCATGCCCTTAAGGCTGGCCAGTGGACCGCGGATATCGTGAGAGGTTTTGTAGATGAAGTTATCAAGTTCATCGTTCACTTTCGTGAGCTCTTCGTTGGCATCGATCAGTTCCTTTGTTTTCTCCTGCACCTGGCGATCTAGGAGGCGGTTTTGCACTTCGATAATCCGTTTAGCGGAGGCCAAAGCGAGGTTTACCGTTTTGATTTTCTGATAGTTACGGAAGATCACGATCACCAGGGCGCTGGTGAGGAGAATGACGGCTATGAGCATCCAGTTAAGCCTTCTTTGTTGGAGGATGCTTTGATCGTTAAGGGCCAGGATCTGGTCTTTCTCCGCGATGGTGCTGAGGTTCTTTCGCTCTTCGTAGTTGGAATGAATGCGGGCGATGTTCTTGATCAGGTCGCCGCTGAAAATCTCTTTGTTGAGTTGGATGTAAAGGTCCTGATAATGCGATGCCTGCTTGAAGTCCCCTTTGTCTGAATAAATTTTAGCGTAAAGGAGATAGTTCTCTAACGTTAATTTCTTGGTTGCAGTTTCCTGGCTGCTATTTAAGTAGTAGAGGGCTTCATCCATCCGGTTCTGTGTATACCGCAGCGTTGCCATCGAGTTCAATAAGGATGCCACATTTTCCATCAGTCCGGCCTTCTGATAGAACAGCAATGATTTCTTATAGTAGAACTCCGCTTCAGTAAATTTGTCTTGCTTCATCACGGATGTGCCTAAGGTCTGGTTAGCTTGCGCAAGAATATCAGGCCATTTAAGACTGTCAAGGATGGCAAATGCCTCTTTCAATTTCTCTTCTCCTGCATTGTATTTGCCTACAGAATTTAACATTGTCCCGATATTGATCAGAGACCTGTCCAAGTCGTGGAAAACTCCACTGTCGAGTTTGACTTGATAACTCTTATAATAATACGACAGCGCATTCTCATTGTCGCCCATCGCTTCATAGAGAAGGCCAATATTATTGAGTGCAACTGAAACATCCAGGGCCCTTCCCTCTGCCTCTCTTATCTTAAGTGATTCGAAGTTATATTTTAGGGCTTCATCGTAAGAGCCGTTGGAGGTATGGGCCAATGCCAGACTGTTGAGCAAGAACTTGATCTGAGATGCAAACGTCGCATTCCTCTGAACATTCCGTTTGCTAATGGCCAGCGCATACTCATAGTCTCGAATTGCTTCTCGGTATTTGCTCTGATTCTTGAATATGTGTCCAACCGCGTGAGTAGCCTTGACAATATTAAGGCTGTCCGCATTCTCCATGGCTTGATCAAGTGCCTTTCTTGCATACCCGAGTGCGATGTCCTGATCGCTCGTCCGGTATTCCCTGAAAAGAGCAAACTGAATCTCGAAGCGTTGCCTGGCGTCTGCTTTTTTGAAGGCAAGCTTAAGTGAATCTACAAGTTTCAAATCCTGGGCATGCGCCAGTCCGAATATCAGCCCACTGAAAAGCAGGAGAAGACACATTCTAAGCCGGATAATGGAACTTTTTTGGTACACCTGTACTTTCAGAAATTTTATTACAATGTAATATTTGGAGTCATATAGCACTTTTGCCAAGTCAGTTCGCTGACGGACAAACAAAATCAATTCAAACCAACTTAACAAATAAACCCAAACTAAAAAAGCCTATGAAAAAGTTCTTCTACACCCTGGTATTTGCTCTGGTTGCTACTGCAGCAATTTCTTCCTGCACGGAAGACAATGTTAAACCAAAAGAAGGCGTTGGTCAAGGCTCTACAGATCCATGCCAATTTGGTGGCCCCGGCTGTAAATAATATCTATCAATTCAATCGTTAAGTCCAAGTAATCATGAAAACAAAAGTCATAATCGTTATAACGGTTGTGGTCATTTTCACAATCTCAGTTGCGAGCACCACAGCCAACAAGTATTCCAAGCGTACGGACAAGCAAGCCTCATCAAATAGCCAGGCCAAAGGTTTGGCAATGGAGGATAGAGACCAGTTCAAATAGGATTAACTACATATTAGGTTGATGATCGGGCACGTCAGGCAGACTGTTTCCGGTCATCAACTTAAGCTCGCCCAGTTCTTTCCAATTCCGAATACTGCTTTATTGAGTTAACTATTCTTTCAACTTCAATCTCAGCTTGTTTGAAGTATATGC
>JANYHW010000002.1 GCA_025358885.1 Cytophagales bacterium
TATTTCAACCATAGTAAGGGCCGTATAAGGCAAGTGCCGCAATGCCATCATGGTATGCGTTACACTAATCTTATCACCAACATCAAATGTTGTCGTCAGGAAGGCCTTTTTCATATCCAGCACCTGCTTGTAATTACTAATGTCCTTTTGAGAAATCCGTTGACCATCCACATCGAGATTCATATTAACATGATTGAAGGTCTTCAGTATGTTGGAAACCCGGCCTCTTTGGTAATAGTCATAGACTCCATTCAATACCACGTCGCGCACTTTCATCGGTTCCGGAGAAGAAACAAGTCCGATCATGCCATTGGCCATCGTTACCCCATAGTAGTGATTGGGATCAATAGCTGTTGCTTCAATGATCCAATCCTTCTCCTGACCGATTGCCAATGCCCAGCAACAACACAACCAAAAAATCAGAACTACCTTCATGATGTTATTTATTTTTTAAGAGTTGATACGCCGTCAACGCCATATTATTTCTTGAAACTAGGTAAATCTTTCCATTTTTAGAAATATGTAACACCTTCATGTCCCTCGCCTCTCCGTTCACCAAAAATCCTGATTCTGAGGGCTTTACACTCGAAAAATTACCTCGTCCATCGCCCATCAGCACAAGTCCGAAACCAGCATCATACCTTCCAAATTCCGGCTGAGTTCCATAGCTATTTCCCGAGGCGAGTAAGTCCAGATGGCCATCACCGTTGACATCATCCGCAAGCCATGAACGGATCGGGAAGATTTGTGCTTCCACAGGCAAATCCCTCATAATAAATTTCCCATTTTTGTTTTCAAAATAGGAAGATTGAAAACGTTGTGCCTGCCGTCTTTCTGCCTTACTCCTTTGCTCCGGAGAAAGAACCTTGTCAACTGTGGCTGCGGAATAAGATGAGTACTTCAGAAATTTTTTACGCATCTGCGGTATCTGTTTCACCAATTGATCCCTGGAAACAAAAGGATAAGATATTCCATTGTTAAAGTAGGTAAGTATCTGTTCCGTACTTCCATTTCCATCGAAATCACCCACCCATAGTTCCACCGGTTCCTGTTCACTGGCCTTCAGCCTGGAATTCAGTCCCAGATTTCCTCCAACAAAATCCATATCTCCATCTTTGTCAAAATCGCCAACCGATAGGGTGTTCCACCAGCCACTGGACTTCTCTAAACCATAGGACACTGTACTGTCCTGGAATTGGCCACTCGCGCTTTGAATCAGAATCGTTACAGGCATCCATTCACCTACCAGGATCAGGTCTGGACGTTTATCTTCATTCACATCCAACCAGGCTGCATCAGTTACCATTCCGGCCTCCTGATTCTTACCAAGCCGTTCATTCGAGACATCCCTAAAAATGCCTGATCCATTGTTCTCCAGGAGATAACTCTGCGGCGATACACCATATCGATAAGGCACGACCCTTCCAGCGATAAACAGATCGATGTCGCCATCATGATCAAAATCCTCTGCTCTTATACAAGAGGCATTTACAAAAATCTCGGGCAGGCTGTTCATGACTTTTCGAAAAGACCCTTTTCCATCATTGAGGTACAAGCGCGGAAGTATGGACAGTGATTGTACATCCTCATCACCTCCTGCCACTACCATTAAATCGAGGTCCTTGTCTCCGTCCGCATCAAGAAATATCGCCCCGGTGTCTTCGCTCAAAGAATCAAGCCAGAATACCTTTTCATTCGTCGCAATGAACGACCGGTCAGGCCGCTGCAGGTACAGTGACGCTGACTGCCCTTTACCTCCTCCAACGAAAAAATCTTCAAACCCATCATGATTCACATCTCCAACAGCAAGGGAAGGTCCTTCAGCTGATACCATATGCGGCATCAGACCTTGGGAGTTAAACGCGACAAATTCATTCTCACGGTGAACATAACGGGGGCGCTCTTTAAGGTCAACGCTTTCCATCCATGGATTCTTGCCGTTCAATTTTCTCAAATCAAAACTGCCTGAAGCATCGGAGGCAGAAATCTTAATGGTTAAATTGGTCATCACTTTTTTCAAGACCTGAAACTTCCTGTCGGGCCAAACGACTAAAAGTGAATCTATTGTACCCGTGTTACCCAGCCCAATATTTAACCTGGAGTCAACAGATGACTCGTATCCGCGTGTCGGGGAAACCTCCTGATAAATCACAGCACCCTGGCAGAACGCAAATACTTTCGTTCCAATGCCGCCCGAATTGAGTCCAGGACCATTTAACAGGAGTTTCACATAATGATGGCTTGAATCATTGAGCGTATTTCGATAGAGAAAAGACTGCTCATCAATATTGTTTACCACCAGGTCCAGGTCACCATCATTGTCAAAATCAGCATAAGCGGCACCATTTGAATAACCTGGCGCGTCAAGTCCCCACTCCTTTGATCTGTCTGCAAATGAAAGACGACCAGTGTTTGCAAATACGAAATTACCCACCTTGCCAGATGGCATTTTCCTGAATAGTTCTGCATCCGACAGCGATTGAGCCGAGTCGCCAGAGATAAAATTCAAATAATCCAAATCATTGGGTCTTCGAACAATGCCATTGCTAACAAAGAGATCTTTCCTACCGTCATTATCAAAATCTGCCAGCAATGGAGACCAGCTCCAGTCTGTTGCCGCCACATTGCTCAACCAAGCAATGTCGCTGAAGTGTCCATTCCCCAAATTCAACTGAAGGGTGTTGCGTGCAACCTGATAGCCGTAGCCATAGCTCAGCTTGTATTTATAAATTTCATAAGAATCCTCCCCAACGGATGCCTTGATGATCTTTTCGTCCCGCGGCATCATATCGACTGTGACGATGTCCGGCAAACCATCATTGTTGAAGTCCGCTACATCATTTCCCATTGAAAACCTGCTGCTGTGGCTCAGTGCATCACCGATAGACTCCTTGAAAGTCCCATTGCCCTGGTTCAGGTAGAGGTAGTCATTCTCCCGAAAATCATTCGAAACATAAATGTCAACATATCCATCCATGTTGACATCTGCGGTTGCCACGCCCAAGCCATATCCAATTTGACTTGAATAAATACCCGCTGCACTGGTTATGTCTGTGAATCGTTTGGTTCCAGCATCCAGGTTATTTCTATAAAGACGATCACCCGCGAGTCCATCGGTCTCATATCGGGAAGATGCTCTTCCATAGGACCTTACAGAATGGACAGAATGGTTCACCAGGTACATATCCAAATCCCCATCATTGTCGAAGTCAAAAAAGGAGGCTTGTGTAGACAGGCCCTTGAAATCGAGTCCATATTCCTGTGCCCTCTCAGTGAATGTCAGATCTCCATTGTTAATAAAAAGTTGATTTTGGGTTTCAAACTTCTTGTAACTGCCTACACCGCAAACGTAGATGTCCAGTAAGCCATCACCATTTATGTCTGCCATCGTTACTCCCGTCTTCCAGTTCCCGGATGCACCCGTTTTTGATTTATTCGTGATATCCTCAAACCGGAAATCACCTTTATTCAGGAATAATCGATTGGATTGCTGGTTCGATGAGAAGTAGATATCAACCTGACCATCATTGTTGATGTCCCCCACTGCCACACCTGCACCATTGTAATAGTACAGGTATTCAATGATATTAAAGTCATCATTCTCAATGAGCTTGTTTTCAAAATCGATACCCGATTGTGCTGAAGGAATTAATTGAAACAGGGTTTTCGATTTCGAGTCTATCCCATCGCATCCCATGAAGATGCTCAAAAGCAAAAAGACTGCGCCTATGGCCACGGTCCTCCGCGTCATGCGCCAATGGTCAATCAGAGGAACCATCGTAAATCAATGCTATCGGATTTTATACTGTTGGACTGAGTCATTGTTTCGACTGATGATCATTAGGCGATTAGCTCCGGAATTGATGATACGGATATCACGAACTTCTCCATCGAGCGACAAGCCACAATCCATGTTCCTCATCGGGAAATAATTACCCATACCATCTCCCGCCATGCAAGTTCCATAACTCCCGTCGTATCGACCAACCTCGGGCCTTGCACGATACAAATTTCCACCGACCACGATGTCTGACTTGCCATCATGGTCAAAGTCATCGATCATGATTCCATATACGGGGGAAAACTGTGCCTCCACCGGTAAGGCCTTCAACACAAACTTGCCTCCTCCTTCATTGATCATCACCGATGAGCTCAGCGTAAAGCAATCCCACTTTACCGAACCCTTCATCTGTGCTTCCGTAAATATGTCCGTGATCGTCTGATCTTTATAACTCGCATACTTCAGATACTTCTTCTTTAACATCGGCATCTGCTGCACCAGGTCATGGCGCAACGCCATCGGATAACTCTTCTCCCCATTGTAGGAACAAATCACCTGCTCGATCGTCCCGTTGGAATCAAAATCGTTTACATACATGTTGACCGGCTTCGTCTCACTGGCCTTAAACCTGGAGTTCAGTCCATGGTTGCCAACCACAAAATCAACATCACCGTCTCCATCCAGGTCGGCTGCCTGGATCCTGTTCCACCACCCTGCACTCTTCTCCAGGCCCCTCGTAGTGGCTCGTTCCGATAGCTTCCCTGATTCGTTGTAAAATACCCTGATCGCCATCCATTCCCCAACCACGACCAGGTCTGCGTCCTTGTCTCCATCAACATCTGCCCAAACAGCGTCCGTAATCATCCCAACCTGTTTCAGACCCGGTGCTACCTGATCTGATACATTGCTGAAAAAACCCTTCCCGTCATTATTCAGAATATATCCGTTCACCGCCACACCGTACTTGAAGGCCTGCACACGAACACCCACAAACAAGTCCTGGTCCCCGTCTCCATCATAGTCCGTGGCCTTCACCGTGGAGGTGCTCTCAAAGTTCGTCGTGGGTAGTATTTGCGATGACTTGCTGAAGTGGCCTTTGCCATCATTGATATACAACCTGTCTATCAACGCCGACGATATCGATGGAAACTCATTGCTCCCGCTACAAACGTAAAGGTCCTGGTCCCCATCATTGTCTGCATCAAAAAATACGCTCCCGGCATCTTCTGAAATTTTGTCCTGATCAAATACCTCCTGAACGCTGCGCTTGAACTTCCCCACTGACGTCTGAACAAACAATGCCCCTGCCTGATCACGGGCACCCCCAATGTATAAATCATCCCGATGGTCCCCATTCACGTCCCCAACACTCATCCGCGGGCCTTCCGAGCTCAACATGTGATACAACAAACGGTCACGGTCAAAATCTACATACTCATTCTCCACATGACGATAATCGATGCCTGTGGACGCTGTTTC
>JANYHW010000072.1 GCA_025358885.1 Cytophagales bacterium
TCAGACCACTTACAAGGAAAGATGTGAGAAAGATCGTCACGATCCAGGTGGGAATGATTCAAAAACGACTGAACGAGACCGGCGTCCGCCTGGAGGTTTCCGACAAGGCGCTTGATCGGCTGGCCAAATTGGGCTACGATCCGCAATTTGGTGCACGACCATTGAAGCGTGTGGTGCAGCGTGAAATCCTGAATGAATTATCCAAACAAATCCTCGCCGGAAAAATAAACAAGGACTCGGTGATTGAAGTGGATGTGAAAAATGATGTTGAGTTTGAGTTTAATAACTATGCCCGGGCAGAAGCGGTGTAGGGTAGGCACTAAAGCAAGCCTTAAACTCCTTCTTCAATATTGAACACCCTCTTTAAACGGTCCTGGCCTTTGCGATCCATGAGCATCAGCAGGTAGTCACCGAGTTGAATGGGGATTCCACCTTCAGGGTTCTTGTGCATAATGCGTTTGCCTTCATTGACCCGTACAAGGCCAATAAGCACCACGTTGCACTGCTTTTTCAGATCGAAAAATGCTTTCTCGTACGGCATGCCGATAAATGGATTGCTTTCGATCATGAGAAATTCTTTCATGTCATATTCATGGTCTTCATGCGCATAGGCAATGATTTCTTCACTGAAGATGGCCACATCCGGTTCATAGATGTAACTGGCCAGCAATTTTGAAGAGATTTCATTTTTTGAAATGGCATACGTCACACCTGCATTTACGAATGTATTCTTCAGGTTTCCATTGTCAAGGGTCACCACATAGTTAAGATCCTGGAAATGTTTTTTAATATTAATGATGTACACGAGTTTCTCTGTATCATCGGCGAGGTTTATGAAGACTACAGAGGCTTCCTTGAGGTTTGATTTTTCCAATAACTCGAAATTATTGTAGTCGGAATACAAGGTGTACACATTGTCGGTAGAGTAGAATTCGTGGATGATATCAATGCTTGACCGGTCTTTGGTGACCACGGCCACCTGACGTCCAGCCGCTACGAGGTGGCTGATGACGGATTGACCAAAGTCGTTCCATCCGATCATGACCACGTGGTTCTTGAAATGCGTGCCGTTGAGGCCCAGTTCTTTCTGTTCTTTTAATGTGCTCATAAGATTTGCAATCTGTCCGATGATAAAACCGTAAACGCCAAAAGTTGACAAAAGGAAAATAAGGCCCACATTGCGACCCCAGAAAGTCACCGGAACAATGTCACCATACCCAACGGAGGTAAGTGTGGCCACCATGTACCAAATCGCATCCTGCAGGGTGTTGATCTTTCCGCCCGGAACCCCGGACTCCAGGTACATAAGTAAAGATATCAACAAAGCGTAGACCACCACAACCGCAAGGATGGTAACGAATGCTTGCCTGTAATTGGGTCGCTTCATGATAGGTTGCCTTACTAACTAAGAGAAAAGACACGAGAATACAAAATACCGATAATCAATAAGCGCATTTCTGCAATGCGGTTCTTACCTGACTTACCTCAACCATCCCCTTCTCGTGTCCCCAGGAGTTGTAAATGTAAGTTGCTATTTCAGCAATTTCCAATTCCGTAAGGGAAGGAACACCAGGCATCGGCTGATTGAACATCTTGCCATTGACCATCATCTCACCCTTTCTGCCTTTTTTCATCATGCAAATTGCGTCCTCCATATTGTCTTCCATGAAATCCGAAGGAGATAACGGAGGATAAACGAGCGCCAGCCCCTTGCCATCCTTTTGATGACAATTGCCGCAGCTCTTGAGATAAAGTTGTTCCCCTTCTACAAAATATTGCTGGAATTTTGGCTCGCGTGAGCTGCAGGAATTTGCAGAAAACCCGATGGCCAAAAGCCAAAGACCAAAAGCTGAAAGTTGAAGGTGTCTCATGAACCTAATTCTTATTGAGCCACCTCTCCGCGTAGTCTCTTAATATCCACAATCAACCGGTTGACATCATCTTCTTTGGTTCCATCATACTTTCCCCTGATCCTCCCCTTCTTGTCTATCAACAGAAAGGCGCCACTGTGGATAAATCCGTCCGGTTCTGTTCTGTCTTCCATGGCAGTGGCAAAATAACTGGTTTGCGCAATTTTATATATGGAGTCTTTGGCACCGGTTACAAAATGCCAACGGTTGCTCTCAACACCAAGGCGCTTTGCAAAATCGTGGAGCAATGCCACCGTATCATATTCCGGATCGATGGTGTGAGAAAGTATCAGCACGTCCGGCATCTCCCGCGTGGCTTCATACACCCGCAACATCTCCGTTTTCATGATGGGGCAAATCGTCCGGCACGTCGTGAAGAAAAAATCAGCCACGTAGATCTTGTCAAGGAATGTACCATTGTCAATCACGGCGCTATCCTGGTCTACAAAACGGAACGGGGCTATGCGGTGATAAACCGTATCTGTTCCATTCACCGTCCTTTCTCCAAAAATGGGAAGCTTATCCTCATGAACAGAACAAGCCAAAAGCAACGAGCAACAAATCAAAAGGCACAGCCTATTCAAAACTAATTTCATCTCCTTCGTGTATTTCATCGCAATCAATTGGTATTACATTTTGTCCAAAGTAAACATTTGCGCCGCTCTTCCGGTATTTGGAAAGAGTGAGCAGTGGCTCAATGCCCTTCTCGGCCGTTTCCTGGTTAATGGTGGTCATTATGCAACGCCCGCATGGCTTGACTCCCAGGAACCGGTTCTTCCCAATCGCGAATTTTTGCCAGGTGTCCTCCTCATAAGCTGTACCTCCCGTAAAAACCAGGTTGGGTCGAAAGCGATTCATGGGCACGGGAGTTTGCAATCGCGTGTTGAGGTCATTCAGTGATTCAGTGCCTACGATCAGAAACGGATAACCGTCGGCAAGGCTTACATGCTTTTCCTGGGCTACAAAATCGGGGTCTATCCTTCGTTGTCCTTCTTCAGGAAAGCAAACCAGTTTGCATGTCAATTTCAACTGATCAGAGAACCATTGACTATGTTGTCTGCTCACCTCAAACGTGGTCACGGGGTCGTCCCATACCTGTGTCTGGATGGGCTCCTGTTCGTGATGTCGTTCAAAGTCAAGCCGGATTGACTTTGTGCCAGCCGTTACTGTAAAAAACGACTCTTGCATTTTCAACCTGAGCAGCGACATGGAAGGATATTCCCGCTGGGTCATAAAGGTATTATTCTCATCGACCAGCATCCATCTGCGGTCGTGCGGAAGTCCTTTTTCCATCACCCCGGATGAAGACAGCCTGATGCCCCCCAGGGACTTAATGGGGTAAATCCAGATTTCAGTAAGAATGTGCTTGCTCACGAAACTAATTCCCGAATAATTATCTTTGCAACAAAGATCAGAATTAACTTTAGACAAAAGAAACTTTGAAATGTATGGGGAAGGAATCCGCCCTTTGGTATTTTGAAAGCGTTGATCTCTATGATGTGCTTTGCCCGCACAAGGTGAAAGTGATGGGTGAGAAGCACACTTTCCATCATTTCAAAAAGGATGAATTTATTTTCTTTCCAGACGAACCTGCCACACATATCTATATGATGGCGGAAGGACGTGTCCGCATCGGGCATTACCTTGATGATGGAAAAGAAGTCATCAGTTCCATCCTTAGCACAGGCGAAATTTTTGGTGAGCTTGCCCTGGCAGGAGAAGAAAAACGCCGTGATTTCGCCCAATCCATGGATGACTCAACCACCGTTTGCCCTTTGGGTATTGATGACCTGAAGTCCCTGATGTACGACAACCGGGAGCTAAGTTTCAAAATGCTGAAGCTGGTTGGATTGCGCCTCATCAAACTGGAAAGAAGGCTTGAACTCCTCGTGTTCAAAGATGCCCGCACCCGCATTGTGGAATTTTTGAAGGACACCGCCTCCTGGAAGGGAAAGAAAGTGGGCTATGAAACGCTTATCCCCACCAAGCTAACGCACAAAGACATCGCCTCGCTGACAGGCACATCCAGGCAAACGGTTACCACCATCCTAAATGAAATGAAGGAAAAGAACCTCATTAACTTTGACCGGAGGCGAATCCTCATCAGGGATTTAGAGAATTTGAAGTAGTCTCCAGCTTTTTAAAGTCTCCAGTGTCAATGCCTTCCACCCATCGCTCAACCATTTCGAAAATGACGACATCCGGTTTTTCCTTTGTGCAAATGACAGGACTAAACTGGTAGGTATTAATGGCTATGGTCTCTTTGAAATGATATGGTAGAAACTTCAACAGCGCGTCTCCAAAGGAATCGTGAAAGAATAGCAACTTCTGTAATTTCCCCTCGGGCCACAACCATACCCTTTTTTTATCCTGAAGTTCCAGACCATAATCATTGGGTATCTCCTTTCTTTCGAGAACCGGCAATTGAATGGGTTGGCACAACACACGGTTTGGTTCAAGAGTAGCGCCAGACAACGAAAGTTCACCCGCGAGATCACCACCGGTACCGGGCACCTGCTCCCAGGTGAAATCCTGTTCGCCATACGGCGCCATAGACAACGCCTTCATTAATGCCTGATAGGCCACGAACCCGCCATAATCATTCCAGTGAGAGTCTGTCTTCATAAAACTCGGCCATCGCGAAGCCAGTTTCTTCTCCCGCAAAGTTTCTCTAATGTCAAGCAGGGAAACAGTTGAGTGTTCTTTCAGGTACTTAACCACCTGATCCATCCGACTGGGAAACGTACCTCTTCGTTTGATATTCTTTGGAACATACTCCGGATAAATAGAGTGTTTGTCCGGAGCGATGAGCACGACAAACCTAATCCCAAGGGAGTCGAGGATCCTCTTCTTCCGCTCCAGGTTCAACCTGATGTTCTCAAGCTTGAGCTCAGAGAGCTCTTCCGTACCCTTATAGTCCTCCAGGGAGTTGCCATATTTTGCGCCCATGAGATACAACCAGCCCTCTTCACCCAGCACCACATCCGGTACCGCAGACACTTTGAACATTCCGGCGGACCACATGGAATGTATCTGGATCAGCAATCTTCTGAATGGGAAGTGATCATTGAAATAATTGTTAAACTGCGAGGGGAAGGTTGCGATGGAGTCCAGTTGGTATATTGGTTTCTCCGCAAGCTTTCTTTTCTCGGTATCCAACGTTTTGTCAAGACCAAGGGAGAATACCGCATCTGTCATCGGGGCAAAGATGATGGCCAGGAAAAAGAACAACCAGCAGAAGGACAGCACTCGCTTCATATGATTCTAGAATCTGAAATAGATAAATGGATTGTAGGTATCGGAAGCAATCGCAGAAAGGGAAAGGAGAAAAATCAGCAACAGAAAACACATCCTGATCAACTTGAAAGATCCCTCAAGTGCAAGGGGTCCTGTCCAATTCTTAAGATTCTCCAGCGGCAGGGAAAACAACACCGATAATGCCAGCGCTGTCCATGTTATGGTATTCATGAACTCCTGCAATTCAAAAGGGTATCCTTTTTGATTTCCCATCCCGGCCATCACACGGATATAGCCAAATGCCTGCGGCAATGAACTTGCCCTGAAAAACACCCAGGCAACCAGTACAACCAATAACACATACGCGTGTTGAATAGGTGCCCATGCTCGATCCAACCATTTTCCAAACGGACCTCTTTCCAGCAGCAGGAAACATCCATGGAACAGACCCCAGACGACGAATGTCCATTCGGCACCGTGCCAAAGCCCGGTGATGAAGAAGACAAACAGGAGATTGAAAAAAGTGCGGCGAGGGGATAGTCTGTTGCCGCCCAACGGGATATACAGGTAGTCCCTGAACCAGGTGGACAAGGAAATGTGCCACCTGCGCCAGAATTCGCGCAGACTTTTAGATATGTATGGGTAATTGAAATTCTCCAGGAAGGTGAATCCAAACATTTTTCCCAAGCCTATGGCCATGTCCGAGTATCCTGAGAAATCGAAGAATATCTGAAATGCATAACAAATGACCCCCAGCCAGGCAACACCTGCAGTTGTCGCGGGCAGAGGAAATGCAAATATCTTGTCCGCCAATTCACCCATCGTGTTGGCCAGCAATACCTTCTTACCCAAACCAATGATGAATCGCTGAATGCCCTCTACAAAGCCATCGAGCGAAACTTGTCGCTTCATAATTTGGCTACTGACATCTTTATATCTTACGATCGGGCCGGCGATCAGTTGCGGAAACAGGGATATGTACAACCCCAAATTGATAATGCTTTTCTGTGCCTGAACCTGTCTGCGATACACATCGACCAGGTAGGACATGGCCTGGAAAGTATAGAAGGAAATTCCAATGGGCAAAGGCAGTGGATTTGACGTTCCGATGTTCCAGCCAAAGAGCTCATTGATGTTCTGGGTGATGAACCAGAAATACTTGTAGTAAATGAGCAGGCCAATGTTGATCGAAATTCCGGCGATCAACGCCTGTTTTGATTTCTTCGGCTCGTCACTTCCAATGAAAAGGCCAGCGACATAGTTGATGACAATAGACAGGCACATCAACAGAACATATACTGGTTCCCCCCAGGCATAAAAGAGCAAGCTGGCGATCAGCAGGAGTATATTTTTGAGGCGGTGATTCAGGAGCTGGTATGCCAGCAACGTGACCGGGAGGAAGAGAAAGACAAAGATGGCCGAGCTGAACAGCATCAGGTGCGAATCTAATTAATTCAAACTGTACACTGGGTCCTGGCTCTCTGGATGCTTCCTCTATTTCTTTTCCAATGCCTTTTGAATGTAGGCATCAATCTGAGTTTCAAGTTGGGTAAGGGGCACTGAACCATTTTGAAGAATGGCACTGTGGAATTCGCCGATGTTAAAATTCTTACCTAACGCCTCCTCCGACTTTTTTCTTAGCGCCTTGATTTTTATTTCTCCCACCTTATAACTCAATGCCTGTCCGGGCCAGCCAATGTACCGGTCAATTTCGGTGGTGACCTCATGAAGAGACAAAGCCGTGTTCTCTGAGAGAAATTTCAGGGCCTCCTCACGCGTCCAACCTTTGTAGTGCATCCCTGTGTC
>JANYHW010000089.1 GCA_025358885.1 Cytophagales bacterium
TTTATTAATCACACAAATTGCGTTCCCGGAGGAGGTGAGTCTCGCTGTCTATGGTCAGGTTGATTATGCTTCCCACGGTCAGCCTGATACCTCCCATTCGCATGACATGGTTTTTGAAGACAGCATAGCCAATGAACTTGGAACCATTGCGGGAAATATCAAAGACGGTTATGTATTATCCCATTCCATTTATGTAAAAGCCTGAAGAAGTACTGAAGACATCCTTAGATTTGTGCCCTATTTATTCTCATTTCTAACTCCGAATCCAATTTCCTTTCCCTATGAAAAAGAAGAATCTTATCAGTCTCTCCGTAGCTTTTGCCTTTCTTTGCCTTGCCTCCTCAGGGCTACTCCTCTACATCGGCAAGAAACCAAAACCCGTTGAAACCATCCATGTGTTTTTCGGACTTACCTTCCTGGGGTTTGTCATTTTTCACATTATTAATAACTGGTCCTCGTTGGTCAGCTACAGCAAAGAAGCTACCGGAAGCAAGATCAAAAAGGAGTTCGTCCTCGTATTGAGCGGCTGTATTATAGTATTGTTGGGTGCGGGATTTATGCTTCCGCCCTTCGAGCCAATCACGGAAGCAGGTAAAGCACTGTTCAGGGGAGGAGAGCGCCGTGAACGACCACAACGCATCACCTTCGAAGGGGTAACGACCAACAAAGATCTTCCTGGAACCAGCTTGTCTATTATCCTTCAGAAGAGCAATCAGACACCTTTGCCACTGATTGCGATATGGGTGGAAGACTCGACGCATCAATTCGTAGAGAACTTGTTTGTACCGGCCAAAGTGGCGAGTGTGGAGGGTGATGAGGATATACGTGAAGCCATAGCGGAAGGAGAAATTGAAATGACAGATCTTACCCCTGCCCTCTTGCCAGCATGGAATGCGAAGGCCAAATCATTCACTCCTAATTTTGATCGCGCCACACCGATGGAAAGTTTTGTACTGAACACCAAAACTTCCGCGAGCGGGAGGTATACCATTTATGTTGAAATTAAAGGCGACGACAAAACAGAAGTATATGAAGCGGCTGTTGATGCAGCACATGGTGAAGTGTTTAAGCTGAAATCAAAAGATGGCTCCCTTCTGGAGAGAGCCATTGTTGAGATCCAGTAGCCATTGTAAAGGGTATTTTTTATCGCAAAGTTCGCGGAGGATTACGCACAGAGTTTCATAAAACGAAACTCCGTGAAATCAATGTCACATTCCTCCTCTGCGAAAACCTTATGTCCTTTGTGGTTTCTGCGGATTTCATTTTTCCCTGGTCAGGGGCTGTTCATAGTTCAAAGTGCAATAAAACTATTCTTATAAATAATGAAGAATAGAAATATCTTTGATGACGAACCCATTCCAAATATGAAAAACAAATTATCGGGATTTCTCCTCTTTATTTTGGGATTTTCCACATCGAATGTTGCACTGGCCCAACCCAACCAGCAACTCACCCACGACATCTTCAAAGAGCTTATAGAAATTAATACAACCAACTCAGTCGGCAACACCACCAAGGCTGCCGAAGCCATGGCAGCCCGGCTAAGGACTGCAGGTTTTACCGATAAGGATATTTTCATCGGGGGTCCCGATCCCAGGAAAGGCAACCTAGTGGCAACACTGCGGGGAAGCGGCAAAAGAAAACCGCTTTTATTGTTGGCCCACCTCGACGTGGTGGAAGCCCTGCGGGGTGATTGGACAACGGATCCGTTCAAGTTCGAGGAGATCGATGGCTTCTACTATGCCCGTGGTTCGAGGGATGATAAGGCCATGGCCGCCATTTTTGTTGCCAATTTCGTTCGTTACAAGCAAGAAGGCTTTGTCCCTGACCGGGATATCATCCTCGCACTTACCGCCGACGAAGAAGGTGGCGACTTCAACGGCGTAGATTGGTTATTAAAAAATCACAAGGAATTGATCAATGCGGAGTATGCGTTGAATGAAGGAGGAGGCGGGGCTGAACAAGAGGGAAAGAAAATCAGTAACAATGTTCAACTCAGCGAAAAAGTATTCCAAAGTTTCCGTCTGGAAGTAAAAAACCGTGGTGGGCACAGTTCCCAACCACGCAAAGACAACGCCATTTATCGGATGGCCCATGCGTTGGATAATCTGGGAAAATTTGATTTTCCTGTTAACCTGAATGAAGGTACCCGTGTATTCTTTGAACGGTCCTCCAAGATTGAGACCGGACAACTAGCAGAAGATATGAAAGGCATTCTTTTGTCTCCTACTCCTGCCGATGTACTCGCACGACTTTCCGTGTTCCCAAATTACAATGCCATGCTTCGAACCACGTGTGTTGCCACGATGATCAATGGAGGTCATGCTGAAAATGCATTGCCACAAACAGCAACGGCAGTAGTCAATTGTCGCATCCTCCCTGGAGAAGATCCAGACAAAATCAGAGAAACGCTGGTTGGCGTGTTTGCCGACAATACCATCACTGTCACCGCCATCAAGCCCGCAAAACCCAGTCCGCCCTCTCCCATGAATCCGGAAGTCTTTGGCCCAATCGAAAAAGTAACACAACAAATGTGGCCCGGAATACCGGTGGTACCGACCATGTCGACAGGCGCTACCGACGGAGCCTACCTCCGCAAAGATGGAATTCCAACTTATGGCGTCTCTGGAATATTTGGAGACATCACGGACGTACGTGCGCATGGCAAAGATGAACGCATTGGTATCAAGTCATTTTATGAAGGACAGGAATTCTTGTACAGGCTAACAAAAGAGCTTTCCGCCAAAACCAGCGTGAAGAGGGACTATTAAAGTGTTGAGGTGCTTGTGTTCTTGCGGTTGATCAAATGCAAAAGGTGAGAACACATCAATACATCGCTACTCGTACTTCAACGACTCAACCGGATTTAACTGTGCGGTTTTGAGGGATTGGAATAACACGGTAAGAAATACCAAGCCGAGTGCCGCCAGCGTTACGGCAACATAGAGCATATAGTTAAGTGGAGCTCGATAGGCAAAATTGTCCAGCCACTCGGTAGTTACCCACCAGGAAACTGGCAGAACCAGGATGACTGAAAGGACTACGAGCAGCAATACATTCCGGGAAAGCAAGAGAATGATGTCTGGAACATTGGCTCCCAATACTTTCCGGACACCTATCTCTTTGGTACGCTGGGTGGCGTCGTATGCTGACAAGCCTAACAAACCCAGCAAGGAGATAAAGATGCAGATGTATGACAATACCGAAAGGAGCTTGTTCTGCACCACATCAGCCTTGTATTGTTCATTGAAGCGCTGGTCAAGAAAAAAATATTCAAATGGATGATTGGCATTATTCCTGGTCCAAACGTCTTTTATGTAATCCACGGTTTCACTGAGTTGATCGCCGGTCAGCCTGATTTGAAGGAAGCCGGTTTTCCAGTGACCCTTAACAATGAACATCGGGTCGACGCCCTGGTACAATGAGTTCACATTGAAATCCTTTACAACCCCAATGACCTGACCGGCATTTTCGCCACCCCAGAAGTGAACCTTTTTGCCCAAGGCATCTTTCCCCCAACCCATCAGCTTTGCTGCTGACTCATTGGCGATATACATTCCCGATTCATCCACCTTGGCACCTGGTTGAAAATCCCGACCGCTGATAAGGGGTATGCCCATGGTTTTGAGATAATCATCTCCCACAAACAAGCAAAGTACCCCACCCTCCTGCTTCATTCCGGTCTCGGTTTCACCATACATTACACTGCTCCCAACACCCATGCCGATAACATCCTGTGAGGCGGTAATGGCGTCGATGTGATGATTCAGAAGCAGCTCGCTCTTGACGACTGGAATCCGGTTAAAAGCCAACGTATCCGGTATCCGCAATACCAAAAGGTCGTTTTTACTAAAGCCCAGGTCTTTGGTTTGCACAAAGTCAATCTGGTCACGCATGAAAAAGGTGCATACGACAACAAATATGGAAATGGAAAACTGAGTGGTGATCAGGATCTTCCTCATGAAGAGGCTTGATGGGCTGTTCCTGAAAGCACCTTTCAGCGTTTTGACAGTAGACATGCCGGGGAGGTAAAAAGCCGGATAGAGTCCAGAGATGACACCAATGGTAAGACCGATTCCAACGGCGCCGAGTAGCAGGAGGCGATTGTTCAGGAAATCGGGTAAAAGGTTTT
>JANYHW010000151.1 GCA_025358885.1 Cytophagales bacterium
CTTGCGTAAATGCCTTGTCAGAAGTCCTCAAAGCAACCGTCTACCGGGACGGCAATATTTTTCAACAGGAGTATCATAGAGGAATTCCGCAATACCCGGCGAAACAGGTTGGTCAATCGCCACTCCGAGGCACAACCATTGAGTTTAAACCTGACTTCGAGATCTTCACCATCCTGGAATACAACTACGTTACCATTTCTACCCGTCTTCGCGAACTCTCGTTCCTGAATCCCGGGATCACCATCCACCTTGCAGATCTCCGTGAAAAGGATGAAAATGGAGAGCCCCGCCGCGACACATTCCTTTCACAGGGTGGATTGCGTGAATTCGTCCAGTACATGGATGCAACAAGGGAAAAGCTGATCGCTGAGCCCATCTACGTTGAGAACACGAAGACCGTAACACCTGTGCAGGTGGCGATGAGCTATAATACATCATTTAGCGAAAACCTTGTGTCGTATGTAAACAACATAAATACGAACGAAGGAGGCACCCATGTCGCGGGCTTCAGACGGGCTCTGACCAGAACATTAAAGACATACGCTGATAAGTCAGGACTTTTGGAGAAAGCCAAGATTGAGATTACGGGTGACGACTTCAGGGAAGGTCTTACCGCGGTGATATCTGTAAAAGTGGCAGAGCCTCAGTTCGAAGGCCAAACTAAAACCAAACTTGGAAATTCTGATGTGATGGGCGCTGTTGATCAGGCTGTTGGAGAGGCACTACAGAACTTTCTCGAGGAGCATCCACGCGAAGCAAGGCTTATCGTCAATAAAGTGATTCTTGCCGCCCAGGCAAGACATGCCGCACGCAAGGCACGAGAGATGGTGCAGCGTAAGAATGTGCTCAGTGGCACGGGATTGCCCGGCAAGCTGGCGGATTGCGCCAGCGCAGATCCCGCAGAATCTGAATTGTATCTTGTGGAAGGAGATTCGGCAGGTGGATCAGCAAAGCAGGGACGGAACAGGCACTTTCAAGCTATCCTGCCTTTGCGGGGCAAGATTCTCAATGTCGAAAAGGCACAGGAACACAAGATCTACGAGAACGAAGAGATCAAGAATATGATCACGGCATTGGGCGTGACCTTCGGAACTGCAGACGATGATAAGGCACTCAACCTGTCTAAGCTCCGTTACCATAAAGTCATTATCATGACTGATGCCGATGTGGATGGGAGCCATATTCGCACATTGATTCTCACCTTCTTCTTTCGATATATGAAAGAGCTGATTGAACAACGGTATGTATATATTGCCTCACCCCCGCTGTATTTGCTGAAAAGAGGAAAAGAAGAGCGCTATTGCTGGACAGAGGAAGAGCGGGACATTCTTACCAAGGAATTGAGCAAAGACGGGAAAGAGGACAGTGTCAACGTGCAGCGATACAAGGGATTGGGTGAAATGAACCCTGAACAATTGTGGACAACAACGATGGATCCAGACAAGCGCACCCTGAAATTGGTGAATATTGAATCGGCGGCTGAGGCAGATCATCTTTTCTCCATGCTGATGGGGGATGAGGTAGCGCCACGACGGGAATTTATTGAGAAGAATGCCAAATATGCCAAGATTGACATCTGATTGAATTGCTGATTGTATGGACGGAGAAGATGAAACGATGACGGCGCCTCCCAATGTGCCACTGCAGGTTAGTGAAAGTAACTACATCAGTCGTGACCTGAGTTGGCTTCAGTTTAATTATCGCGTTCTTGACCAGGCAAGACACATCGATCGAAGCATCTTTGATCGCCTGAAATTTCTTTCCATTACGGCGTCCAACCTTGATGAGTTCTGCACCATTCGATTGGGCAGTCTTTACAACTACCTGGACTTTGGTAAGGAGCGTTTTGACTACAGCGGCCTCAGGGAAACCCCCTTCCGGACAACTCTACTAAAAGAGGTTCAAAAGTTCCTAGCGACACAGCATGAGTATTATGAGAAGAAGTTAAAACCTGCTTTTGAAAAGAATGGTTTCCATATTTGCGAATACAACTTATTGTCGGGACAGGACAAGCAACGCGTAGATCAGTACTTCTTACGTACAATCTATCCGATGCTTACCCCCATGATGTTCGACAGCTATCATACATTTCCAACCCTGAAGAACAATCGGTTGCTGATCGGTGTGGTAACCAAAGCCGACCCAGAGTCAACGCAGCATCAAAAGGTCTCTTTTATTCAGATACCCAGCAACATTGGACGCTTCTTTGAAATACTGCGAATGGACGGGGCCATCGCGTTTGTTCCCATTGAGGATATCATCAAACACAATGTGTATCACCTTTTCCGAAATGTGGAAATACTAAGTGTTAGTCTCTTTAGAATCAATCGGAACGGGGATTTTACCCTTGAGGAAAGTGAGGACATAGAGTCTAACTTCCTTGAAGAATTGAAAAGGAAGCTGCAAACCCGCCGGACAGGCAGGGTAGTTCGCATGGATATTGTGGAAGGGACTGACACCTATATGGTGCGGTTGCTCAAGATCCAATGGGACCTGGATGATCTGAATATCTTCACTGTTCCCAAAGGAAGTATTATAGACCTGGCCGGACTCACCCAGATCATAGGTCATAAGGAATTCAAAGAAAAACGATCGCAGTCTCGGCCCCCTGTAAATCCCGTTACCTTTCCAGAGCAAGGGGTGCGTGAGTTGTTTGAGGTCCTGAAAGAACGGGATATACTGCTTCACCATCCATACAACTCAATGGAACCAGTTGTAGAGCTACTGGAGAAAGCCGCCGAGGACCCGAAGGTTTTATCCATTAAGATTACCATATACCGCCTGGCGAGGGAGTCAAGGATAAGTACCGCATTGCTTAAGGCAGCCGAGAATGGTAAACACGTTTCCGTTCTTTTTGAAGTGAAGGCCAGATTTGATGAAGAAAATAATCTTAGAGAGGCTCAGCGACTACAAAAGGCTGGATGCTACGTCATTTATGGATTTGGCGCCCTCAAGACACATACAAAATTGTTGCTTATTGTTTGCCGGGAGCCGGATGACCGGGTATATCGCTATGTGCATATCGCGAGTGGCAACTATAATGAAGTGACAGCAAGATTGTATACCGACATCGGACTTCTGACTACCAACGAGACCTATGCCAGCGATGTCTCCGAATTCTTCAACGTTATTACAGGTCATTCCCAGCCTACGGCTTACCGGAACCTTATCACTTCTCCCCGCGACATGCGCAACCAGCTATGCGGCCTGGTGAGAAAAGAAGCTGAAAATGCACGAAATGGCCTTCCAGCCGGGATCATCATTAAACTCAATTCCATCCAGGACAAGGAATTCATCGATGCATTGTATGAGGCCAGTCAGGCTGGAGTACAAGTTAAACTTATCGTTCGTGGCATGTGCTGCCTGCGTCCCGGACGGAAGGGGTTGAGCGAAAATATCGAGGTGATTTCCATAGTGGGAGAGTACCTGGAACACTCCAGGGTGTACTATTTTCACAACAATGGCAACCCAAAAGTTTATATCGGCAGTGCCGATGCCATGGTCCGAAGTTTTGACCGTAGGATTGAATCCCTGGTGCTTTTGGAACAGGAAATTCTAAGGAAACAAGTCATGAATATCTTGCGATATAACCTCCTCGACAACGTTAACTCTTACACCATGAAAGAAGATGGGAGGTATATCATCAAGGAACTTAACGGGGAGCCCCCGTTCAACATCCACAAAGAGTTCTACAATGTCACCCGGGAGATTATAGAGGATGTGAAGTTCTTCTGAGGATTCCGAGTTGATTATTTGCCCTTCAGCCAGAATGACTTCTTACCTTTCGACTGATCTTCTGTATTGAAGAACTCAATTTTCTTCTGTTTTTGATGGCCCTCGAAGAGGTGGAGGAGTATGCCATCTTTAAGGCCCACTTCAGGAACCAGAATATTTTTTGAGTGCACCCATTCCATCACCTTAATGTAAATATCACTTGCAGGTACGATCACATCCGCCCGGTCTGGGTTCATTTGAAGTTGATAGATGCGTTCTTCCATCGTATGTCTTTCAATCATTTCCTTGATATCTCTTATTTTTTTCAACGACATGGTCTTTCCGGGCTTTACTTGTGCCAGTTCGAATATCTTGCTGATATTTCCGCCTGTACCCACTGCTGTAACGACCCCATAGTCTTTCTTAGCAATGTCTCTCACCCATTTTTCCATGTCTGTCCACATGATGGGTGAATCATGATGCTCGAGTACCCTCACCGAACCAATCTTAAATGACCGTGTCTTGATTTTCTTTCCCCCGGCAAACAAATTTAGCTCGGTACTTCCGCCCCCCACGTCTATGTGCAGGTAGGTTTCCTGGGCGAGGTAGGAGGCAATTGCCTTATTAATCAATGCGGCCTCCATCTGACCATCAATTACATGAATAGTAATGCCGAGCTCTTCCTTGATTTCATCGACCAGTTCGGCACCATTTTCAGATTCCCGCATGGCAGAGGTGGCACAAAACATGTAATCATCCACCTCATATAATTCCAGCAGGAGTTTATAAGCCTTCATCAGTTTTTTAAACTTGGCAATGCTGCCCTTGCTGATGCGGTTCGTGCCAAATACGTCATGACCCAGCCGAAGAGGGAAGCGGACATACTCCATCTTCTTAAACATGATTTTGTCGTCATGCTCCAGAACGCTTGAAACCTGAAAACGAATGGCGTTGGAACCGATATCTATAGCAGCGAGCTTCATGAGGGTGAGCACAAAGAAAAGGTTAAATCACCAACTTGGATATGGCAATACTCATAAAATCGTTAATCATTTTTCATTTTTAGCTACTTATTGATTTTCTTTGTAGTGCTTATCCAGAAAGACCGAGGGACTGGGCCCTATGAAGTCTTAGCAACCCCCCTTTACGGGACCATGGTGCTAATTCCCATTCTGATCCTGATAACTATCGGGACAGGAGAAGATGAGCGGCCAATCATAACGGCTCTTTCTGGATGGGAATAGAACAAACCACCGAAAGGAGTGAAAATAGAAGACATTCTGAAAGAACGAATCCTTGTGCTGGATGGTGCCATGGGTACCATGATCCAGAAGCATGCCCTTACTGAAGCGGATTTTCGGGGGGAAAGATTCAAGGACCATAAATTCCCGCT
>JANYHW010000113.1 GCA_025358885.1 Cytophagales bacterium
ATGGTCACCATGTTTTTCTGGGCAGGCAAAGTACCCAGGGCATTCCAGGCATCTTGGGCCATCGGGTAAGGAATGACACCATCCTGTTCCCCCCAAAGAATAAGGGTCGGCACCTTGATGTTCTTCATCTGGGGAGTCAGGTCAATATCAGAGATAATGAAGTTTTTCACCACATGGTTGTAGTTGGTCAGCACCATGGCCACGTCAGCCGATGAATTGAAAATGAAATCTGATGAGTAACCAGGGAATGTGGCAGGCACCCTCGGCACCGTCGGATCATGGACGTAACCGTTGGCTTTTTCCACAAAAGCATAGTGCTCAAGCTGATCTGATGTGAAGTTGGGGTTCTTTAGGTACCATCCCAGCACATAATTCCAAAAATCAACATCGCTTTGCTGAGCGATCCGTTGGTTGGCAATGCCGGTCACAAACAACAGGGATAAGCTGTCTGCTTTCGGATTATTGTGGGCTCCATCAACCTCTATCCATCCCCTTACTTTGGATTGCCTAATTGGATCGATGAGATAGGCTGTGCCAAGACAACCTCCCCAACTATGGCCCATAAGAAATATTTCAGGCGCAGAATATTTAGATCGAATCAAGTCTATCAACTTGTCGAGGTCTTCAACAAATTGGGGAAGGGTTAATAGGCTGTTGCCAGAGTTCCCTTGCGATGACCCTGAACCGCGCTGCTCCCAGTAAACCATCGCATAGGACTCCTCAAGGTCGTTGAACGCCGGCAATCCAACCTTCTGCAATGCGGAACCACCCGGGCCCCCATGGATAAACAGGACAAACACTGCAGACGTCTTGTTGCCGCGCACCGTCACCGGCATGCTGGCATCCTTATTAACCAGAAAGAAAAAATCACCATCGCGGTAAAGATCGTCATGGCATGAAATGCATACTCCCATCAGCAAGATGAAACAAAGCGCCTTCATTTCTTCAATTTGAAAAGTGTGCCGACTTCAAATGCATATTGCACCAATGATGTCTGGTTAAAGGGAATTTGCCAAAAGATCATTGGACGAATAAAAATCATAAAAGGATGCTTACCCTGCTCACAGTCATAGCTTAGTCCAAAACTTATGGAGGGCATAAAGTGCGGGTTTCCTGCATTGTTGGACTTCTGGACCTGGCCTGCTGCGTTCACGTAGTATGCATCGCCGCCATTCAGGAAAGTGTGGAGATAGCCCAGCCCAAGGAAATGTTCAAAATACAATTTCTTATGAATCCTAAAACGCTGCCCTGATTGAACCATGACAAAAATGCCCGTATGATTTTGATAGTGAAAATATGCACCTGCTTTGGCGGCCAGCAATAGTTGAAACGACTGGTTAGAAAGCAGTTTTCGTTCATAATTGAATGCAAAACCGGGATAGAATCCACCTTCACTCAAATAGCTTGCTCCAACACGGTCGGTCCTGGTGGAGTCAGCTTGAGCCATCGAAGAAACTGACCACACACACGCCAGGATGATTGCCAGATATTTTGACATACGATTTTCAGCTAACCAAAGGTAGGGAAATAGAGTTCTTGCCTCTCCACCGCCAAATTGAAAGTATGAGGGTTCCATCAACGGAATGATATTTATGAATTAATTTGATCACCTTCATATATGGATTTCCCCATACAGGAATGAAAAGAAAGGCTGATTCCATTGCCCATCCATACGCCAGCCAGTCACGGATGTCTTCTCCCGCGCCAGTGTCGGTAGAGACTTTCTTGATTGATGAAGACGGCGTCCTTACTTACTCCAAGGGCTTTGACCTGACGTCGTTCGGTATCCGGCCAGGTCGTGCATCCGGGTTGTCTGTATTTGATCTGTTCAGCGACGAACCGTCTCTTCTCCAGACGATAGAGCGGGCACTTGGAGGTGAATCGATAACGACAGAGACCATTGTTGATGGAACGACCTATTCAACGAGTTTTTCACCTGTGTTAAATTCGATTGGAAAAGTGAAGTCTGTAATAGGGGTCTCCTTCGACATCACCGAAAGCAAAAGGACGGCTGAAACTGTAAGGAAAAGTGAATTCCGTTTGCGTACCCTATACAACTCAGCCCACGATGCCATTTTTACTATGGATAATAAGACATTCATTGACTGCAATGAAGCCACACTTCGAATTTTTGAGTGCAGGAAGGATCAGATTGTTGGACAGACCCCCTACCGGTTTTCACCTCCAGCTCAACCTGACGGTCGGCCCTCCGAACTGGCGGCCATGGAGCGGATCAACGCGGTGTTGAATGGACAGCCCCAGTTCTTTGAATGGCGACACATCCGTTATGACGGAACCCCGTTTGAAGCGGAAGTATCCCTTAACCGGATTGACCTTGAAGGTGAAGTTCAGATTCAAGCTATTGTGCGTGATGTCAGTGAACGAAGACAGGCTGAGGACGAAAACAGGCGATTGGCAATGGTCGCCAATGCTACCACCAATATGGTATTGCTGGGTGACAAGGAGGGCCGAATTGAATGGGTTAATCCTGCCTTCACAAAGGTTACGGGATTCAGTCTTGATGACCTCTTAGGCAAGAAACCCGGTAGGTACTTGCAAGGCCCGGAAACCGATCAAGGCACGGCGGATTTCATCCGTAGTCACATTAAGTCAGGGCTTGGCTTCAAGGATGTGGAGATTGTTAATTACACCAAGTCAGGTAAGCCTTTCTGGGTCTCCATCGAGGTACAACCCATCCACGATTCTGCCGGCAGACTGGTCCAATTTGTGGCGATCGAAAGTGATATCACCGAGCGAATTGCCACAAGAAAGGCATTGCTCGAGCAAAACGAAGACCTCATCAAGATCAATGCAGAACTGGACAGATTCGTCTACAGTGCCTCGCATGACCTGAGGGCGCCTATTTCATCCTTACTTGGATTGATCGAGGTAGCCCGTCTCGAAAAAAATACTACGAACATGGAACAACTCCTCGAGATGCAAGAGAAGAGCTTGCTCCGCCTTGACCGATTCATCAAGGACATTGTCGACCATTCGCGTAATACACGCCTGCAGATCGAATCAAAGCCCGTGAACTTTGATCGTCAGGTTCAGGGCATCGTCGAGCAACTTCAATTCATGGACAACGTCCAAAGCATCCGAAGGATTGTTTCTGTCGAACAGGCGGATAATTTTTATACAGATCCGAGCAGGTTGGACATTATCCTGAATAACCTCTTATCCAATGCAATAAAATATGCCGATCTGCGAAAACCAGACCCGTATCTGGAAGTGAATATCAGGTCCAATGATAAGCTGGCTGAAATCCGGGTGAGAGACAATGGTGAAGGAATCCCGCGGGAAGCTGAAGGGAAGATTTTTGACATGTTCTATCGCGCCTCCTCCAATGGTGCAGGCTCTGGTCTTGGACTTTATATCGTCAAGGAGGCCATCCTCAAGATGGGTGGTTCCATCTCGGTTCATTCTGAATATGGCAGTGGGACTGAATTTGTTGTAGAGATCCCTAATCTACCCCACTTGATCTCTTAAGAATTCAGGGGGAATAGTCCGTACCCGCACACTTTCTGACCGTTGATGGACAAACCCAAACATTAAATGCCTAAAATTGGTCCCTATCGCGTACGGATAGCTGGAATGAATTTAGTTAGGCACTATCCAATTCCAGAACTTGATTCTGGCATTCACCATGCATCTTTTGAATAAAAATCAGGTCTGTTTGTAACGATTATCAAAACAAAGAGTCTAATTCAACATAGCCCACGGATATGATTAAAAACTACCTTAAGACGGCCCTCCGAAGCATCTTCAGAAACAAACTCACTGCCTTTATCAATATTGCGGGCCTTGCCTTGGCAATGGCTTCCGCATTGATGATTTATTTGTTTGTCACCAACGAAATAAGTTATGATCAATATCACAGCAAAGCGGATCGCATCTATCGTGTTACGCGCAACTTTCTTAATGCGGAGGGGGCCTCGACATTGCACCTCTCTGCCGTATCACCCCCCTTCGGCCCATTGTTGAAGAATGACTTTGGTGAGATTGAAGTAATGGCCAGGATCCTCCAGAACAGTTTTGTTATGGCAATCGAAGAAAACGGCGAGCGGTCGAAGATAGCTACAGAAAACGAAGCCTTCATGACTGAGCCTGACGTATTTAAAATTTTTGATATCCCTGTTGTCTCAGGCAATCCGGAACAAGCGTTAGAAAGACCTAATACCGTGATGCTATCGGAAAAGGCAGCGCTAAAATATTTTGAAAGCACCGACGTCATTGGCAAACACCTGAAGGCCGGTAGTCGCCTTGATCTCGAAGTGACAGGCGTCTTTAAGAACTTTCCCCTTGAATCCCATTGGCATCCTGAATTCATGATTTCCTTCAGCACTTTGTATGACAGTACAATTTATGGACGAAGGAACCTGGAAACTAATTGGGCCAATAATTCCTTCCCTACCTATGTGCTCCTCAATCAAGGGAGTGATCCAAAAAAATTGGAAGTTCGGTTTCCTGACTTCATCAACAAGCATTATGGAACCTATACCAAGGCCAACTTTGGCGCTCCACCAGACTTCGTAGCGTCAAAAAGGACTGCCATCTATCTCCAGAAGGTAACCGATGTGCACCTTCGTTCCCATCTGGACTATGAACTGGAGGTGAATGGAAATATCAACAATGTATACATGATGGCTGTCATTGGCCTTTTCATCGTTCTCATCGCCTGTTTCAATTTCATTAACCTGTCAACGGCCCGGGCCACAAAGCGCGCCAAGGAGGTAGGAATGCGAAAAGCCGTTGGCGCTTACAAGAACCAACTCATCTTTCAATACCTCAGCGAATCGGTTCTTGTGGCCTTGTTCGCCCTGGTCCTGGCTATTGGATTTTCTTCTTTGGCCCTTGGATGGCTAAATGACTTTACCCAGAAGAATCTTTCCTTGAATTTTGTAAGCAACTGGCCAATCCTTTTAGGTCTAATATTGTTTGCGCTAGGTGTGGGAATACTTGCCGGGATCTACCCTGCCTTTGTTATTTCTTCATTCAAACCAGCCTTGGTTTTGAAAGGTCAGCAAGGTTCCATTAAAGGTAAGGGAGGCATCCGAAGGACATTGGTCATTACACAATTCGCCATTTCCATTGTGCTGATCATTGCCACCGCCATCACGCTGGAGCAACTCAATTTTCTAAACTCCCGCGACCTGGGCTTTGACAAGGACAAGGTTGTGACTCTACCCCTCTACTCCGAATTGGATAACGCCTATGATGCCTTTTACAATGAGTTGGTGAAGTCCTCCTCCATCAAAGATGTCGCTCTCTCCTCACGACTGCCTACAGGACGACTGTTGGATTCACAGGGGGAAGCAAGGGTGATGAAGGGAGATAGCCTGGTAAACTCCGGCGTGAGCATGAAATCTGTGGCCGTTGATTATGAATTTTTCAATACCTACAACATTGGACTGGCGACAGGAAGGTCTTTCTCCAAAGCAATCCCCAACGATGACTCATTGGCCTTCATCATCAATGAGGCGGCCGTGCGAAAGATTGGTTGGAAATCCAACACCGAGGGAATTGACAAAGACTTCCAATACGGAGGAACAAGAGGCAAACTCATCGGAGTAGTCAAGGATTTTCATTTTGAGTCCCTTCACCAGGAAATCATCCCCATGATTTTCTTTATCAATCAAAACAACTATAATAACATTAGTGTCAAGATCGCCGGCAACAACATGCAGGATGGACTGGAACATCTGCAGAAGGTTTGGAAAGAATTTCTGCCGGTGCGACCATTTGACTACCAGTTCATCAGCGACCGATACCTGAAACTCTATGCCGCTGAGCAAAAGCAGGGACAGCTTTTCACCGTCTTTTCGGCGCTGGCAATCTTCATTGCTTGTCTTGGACTATTCGGATTGGCCACTTTCAACACCCTTCAAAGGATCAAGGAAATTGGCGTGCGGAAGGTGCTGGGCGCATCGGTACCCCACATCCTCATGCTCCTGTCAAAGGAAATCGTCATCCTGATTGTCATGGCCAACCTGCTGGCATGGCCGATAGCCTGGATCTTCATGGGGCAATGGCTAAAAAGCTTTGCCTATCATATCGACATGAATCTCCTGGTGTATCTCATTGCGGCAGTGCTTGCCATCCTGGTAGCGCTCTTAACCGTTAGCACCCAGACCATCAAAGCGGCCATGACCAACCCGTCGAATACCCTGAGGTATGAGTAAAGGTTTCTTATACCTGACAGTTTTTTTAACCTGCCAGGTATAAGAAACCCCTTTTACAGCCCAATCTTCCTCTCAGCAAACCGTTTTACTCCATATCCCACAAGCATACCGAAACAGGCAAATCCAAAAATGACATACAGGATATTTTCCTCAAATGACTGTGGAGTAAGGTCAAAGAAAAGGCCAGCGAAGAAGCCTATGGCCGCTACCGTGCTTGCCCATGACAAACCTGCCGCAATACTGAAGCCCAGGAACTGTAATGGTTTGATGTCGCTCATGCCAATCATGAGGGGTAAAATTATCCGGAATCCATACAAGAACCGATAGCTGAACAGTATCTGCAACCTGTGGGTAGTGAAGAACCGCTGCGTCGGTTCAAGCCTGGCCTTCAGTTTGGGACGCTTGTCGACAAACAATTTTCCGTTGAACCGGCCAATTAGAAAGTACAGCCAATCGCTTAGGAAGGAACCAAAAAAGCCAAATAAGATAGTGTATGGGCCGAAAAAGAAGCCGCTGTGGACCAACGATGAGGCAACCAGAATAGCAGTCTCTCCTTCCAGAAAAGTTCCAGCCGACAGAGCGATGTATCCATACTGGTGAAGAAACTGCTCCATGATCAAGGGGATCACAAGGTAGCCGCTTCAAGGAACACTTTACATTGAAATCTTTTTCTTCTGAAAATCGTTGAGGGTTTATTGGTATTGTAAGTTATTTATCATTTATTTTTGTACAAACTTTCATTCGAACAACGAATTTGAAAAACAACTTCACCCTTGCAGCGTCCTTTGGCTACTACGATAGCCTCCTGCGCAGCTGGTTCATCTCACTTCCTATGGTGATCAGAAGTTTCCGAAGGCAGATTCGTATTTGATACCTCAACATCCCTGTTTGAGTCGCGATTCTGCCATGGCGGAAGCGCTGTCTGTATTTTTTAACCTTTTTCGATTACTACAACAATTCACAAGTGGACCAAAAGATAATAGTCCGGGAGGCAACCCCGGATGACAAGAAATATGCCGATACCATCACACAAGAGATGGCTGAGTCGGCAAAAGCGCGCGGAACCGGAATTGCCAAGCGCTCACCTGACTATATACAGATGAAGATGGATGAAGGCAAGGCTGTCATTGCCCTCACCCCCGACGGCACCTGGGTCGGATTCTGCTACATTGAAGCATGGGAAGATGAAAAATATGTGGCGAATTCAGGGCTTGTGGTATCCCCTGCCTTCAGGAAATCAGGTGTGGCGACAGAGATCAAGCGAACTGTTTTCGCTCTTTCTCGCAAGCGGTATCCTGAGGCTAAGATATTTGGCCTGACCACCGGCCTGGCGGTAATGAAGATCAACTCTGACCTGGGTTATGAACCAGTTACCTATTCTGAACTAACCTCTGATGACAAGTTTTGGTCGGGGTGTAAAAGTTGCGTCAACTATGACATCCTTATGGGCAAGGAACGCAAGAACTGTATGTGTACTGCCATGCTCTACGATCCGGTCGAAAAAGCAGCTCAACAGGCCAAGATTGACGCAACGGTCACGTCCGGTTCCCGAGAACCACAGCGCTACAGGGCACGCCGACAATTCGCCCAGAACTTCAAGTTATTCGAACGCTGGGTCCGTTTCAAACAATTTGTCATGTTGAAAGGCTGGCGTAAGAAAGAGGGCGAACCAGAAGAGAAGAGAAACTCCATCTTGAGTTTCCTGTTTTTCTGGTAGTCAGCAGTTCAGTCAGACTATGTTCAATTCATATCACCTGCCTAAGCAGGAAACGGACTTAAATCATGAAGAAGAAAGTTGTATTGGCCTTTAGTGGAGGACTCGACACCTCCTACTGCGCTATATATTTATCCAAAGACCTGGGCTACGAGGTCCATACCCTTACAGTGAATACTGGAGGGTTTTCGAAAGCAGAATTAGCAGATATTGAAAAGCGTGCACTTCGTCTGGGCGTAGCATCACATAAAGCGATCGAAGAAACCCATAGCTACTACGAGAAGGTCATTAAATACCTCGTTTTTGGAAATATCCTGAAGAATGGCACGTATCCCTTGAGTGTGAGCGCAGAACGGATGTCACAAGCGCTCGCCGTTGCGGATTATGCCATTTCCATCAAAGCGGATGCGGTTGCCCATGGGAGTACGGGTGCAGGAAATGATCAGGTCAGGTTCGACATGGTTTTTCAGATTCTCGCACCTGGGTTGGAGATTATCACGCCCATCCGCGACAAAAAACTAAGCCGGGAGGCGGAAATCGAATACCTGAAATCAACCGGCGTTGAATTCAATTTCGACAAAGCCAAATACTCTATTAATAATGGACTCTGGGGTACTTCCGTGGGCGGCAAAGAAACCTTGAACTCGATGGGGATGCTTCCGGAGGATGCCTGGCCAACCCAGGTGACGAAGAAGGAAAGCGAAACAGTGACGATTGGATTTGAAAAGGGCGAAGTCAACAGCATCAATGGAAAACAGTTCTCGCACCCTTCAGAGGGCATTCAGAACCTTCAGCTGTTGGCAGGTCCTTTCGGTATTGGTCGCGATATCCATGTTGGAGACACGATCATAGGAATAAAGGGCCGCGTGGGTTTTGAAGCAGCGGCGCCGGTACTGATCATCAAGGCACATCATGCCCTTGAAAAGCATGTCCTTACCAAATGGCAACTCACCTGGAAAGATCAGCTCTCACAGTTTTATGGGAATTGGCTCCATGAGGGGCAATACCTCGACCCGATCATGCGGGACATGGAGGCTTTTCTAACCAGCAGTCAACAGCATGTTACCGGTGAAGTCTCGTTAACTTTGTATCCTTACCGATTCCAGATCAATGGTATCCAATCCGCCTACGACCTTATGTCGTCAAGGTTTGGAAAATACGGTGAAATGAACCTAGGATGGACTGGCGATGACGTGAAGGGGTTCACTAAGATATTTGGAAACCAGGTTGGCATATACCACCAGGTTAAAAAGGAGAGTGAGGGTAAGAAAGCTGAAGGCTGAAAGCTTCTCCACGACAATTGAATTGCTGTTTACGCCTGGCTTTAGACTTTTGGTTTTACATGTATTGCTTTAAAATCTCTGAGCATGACTAAGTTATCCGCTGGAATTATTGGAGGCGCCGGTTATACAGGTGGAGAAACGATTCGGTTGCTCTTGAATCACCCGTCCGTGAGCCTCAACTTTGTTCAAAGCCGGAGCCAGGAAGGGAAATCATTGCATGAGATTCATCCTGACCTCCTCGGGGAGACAAATCTCAAATTTACTGGTGCCCTCGATGCGAAAGCAGATGTTTTGTTCATTTGCCTCGGCCACGGCGAGAGCAAGAAATTGCTAAGCGAGCAGATGTTTCCGGCAGCCATGAAGATCATAGACCTGGGAAATGATTTTAGGTTGGGTGACAGTGAATCTGGCCGGCATTTTGTTTATGGTCTTCCCGAATTCCAACGGGAAGCTATCCGTAAGGCACAAAACGTTGCGAATCCCGGATGCTTTGCTACAACTATTCAACTCGGACTGCTTCCCTTGGCCAAAGTAAATTTGCTAAGCGAAGTGCACACCACGGGCATTACAGGCTCTACCGGAGCAGGCCAGAAACTTCAGGATGCTACCCATTTCACATGGAGGGCCAATAACATTTCAGCTTACAAAACCTTAAGCCATCAGCACCTCGGTGAAATTATCCGAACACTTTCTTCTTTGCAACCCGGATTCGAACACGTGAATTTCATTCCATGGCGCGGTGATTTTACCAGGGGAATTTTCGTTACCTCCGTCGTTGAATGCCAGATGCCTCTTGAGGCAGTCACTGAGATATATACCTCATACTACGCCAGCCATCCCTTTACCAAAGTTTCAGCGTCAATGATTGATCTCAAGCAAGTGGTGAACACAAACAAATGCCTTATCCATCTGGAAAAGGTGGGGACCAAACTTGCGATTCATTCCGCAACTGACAACTTGTTAAAAGGCGCCAGCGGCCAGGCCATTCAGAATATGAATCTCATGTTCGGACTGGAGGAAAGCGAGGGGCTTCACCTAAAAGCAACAGCGTTCTAGGATCAAAAATTGCCAACAAATTGGATCTGTGATCATAAGAGAATTGTAATATCCTAAACTGCCAGTTCAATTCAATGAAATTATTCGACGTCTATCCATTATATAACATTACTCCTGTCAAAGGTATGGGCTCCTGGCTATGGGATTCCAACAACCAAAAATACCTGGACCTTTACGGCGGACACGCCGTAATTTCCATTGGCCATTCTCACCCTCGGTATGTTGAAGCCCTAAGCAATCAATTATCAAACATCGCATTTTACTCCAACAGTGTTCAAAATCCCCTGCAGGAAAAACTCGCGGAGAAACTTGGACAAATCGCTGGCTATCCTGACTACCAATTATTCCTCTGCAACTCTGGCGCCGAGGCAAATGAAAACGCGCTTAAGCTTGCCTCATTTGTCACTGGGAGAAAGAAAGTGATTGCCTTTAAGAAGGCATTTCATGGGCGCACTTCCGGGGCAGTGGCCATAACCGACAATCCTAAAATTGTCTCACCCTTTAATTCAGGTCATGACATTGTATTTGTGCCGCTCAATGACGAAATGGCTGTCACTGCCGCCCTTGATGCTACTGTTGCGGCCGTCATTATTGAAGGGATTCAAGGTGTTGGCGGAATCCAGGTTCCTCACGATACCTTTCTTCAGTCTCTTGAAAAGAAATGCAAGGTCAACGGAACTTTACTTATCCTGGATGAAATACAAAGTGGTTATGGACGTACAGGAAAATTCTTTGCCCATCAGCATGCGGGTATCAAACCCTCCCTCATTACCACGGCCAAAGGCATGGGCAACGGATTTCCCATCGGCGGGGTCCTCATTCATCCTGATATAAAGCCATGGAGTGGCATGTTGGGTACAACTTTTGGAGGTAATTACCTTGCCGCATCCGCCGCACTCGCAGTACTTGAGGTCATCGAAAAGGAGAAACTGATGTCCAATGCAACCCTCGTTGGAAATCATTGGCTGGCAGCACTCGGAAAATTATCAACCATCAAAGAAGTTCGGGGAAGGGGTCTAATGATCGGGATTGACCTTCCAGATGACAAAAGGGAAGTCCGCTCAAATTTACTTTTCAAACATTTTATCTTTACCGGCGAAGCAAAACCAAATACGATACGGCTGCTCCCATCGCTTGCTCTGACCCGTGACGAAGCAGACCTATTCCTAACGGCATTGAACAGAGAACTATGAAGAGTTTTATTTCAGCTGAAGATGTTACCAATATTCCGGCCCTGATTCAGTCGGCGCTTGATTTTAAGTCCGATCCATTCAAAAGCAAGGCACTCGGAGTCAAAAAGCGCGTCGGGTTACTATTCCTGAATCCCAGTATGCGAACGCGACTCAGTTCACAAGTTGCCGCCGCCAACCTGGGAATGGAATCTATTGTGTTCAACGTCGGCCAGGAAGGTTGGACCCTGGAATTTGAAGAAGAGGTCGTTATGAATGGAACTTCTGTTGAGCACGTTAAGGACGCTGCTCCCGTGCTGGGGAAATATTTCGACATCCTTGGAATACGTACGTTCCCATCCCTTGTCAACCGGGAAGAAGACTACAGTGATTTCTACATCCGTCAAATCATCAAGTACTCCGGCATTCCCGTCATCAGTCTTGAGAGCGCTACACTTCATCCCCTCCAGAGCCTTACCGACCTAGTTACCATCAGAGAGACATTTCAGCAAAAGCGAAGACCTACGGTCGTCATGACCTGGGCACCGCATGTGAAGGCTTTGCCACAATGTGTGGCGAACAGTTTTTCACAATGGGTTATGGCATGGGGTGAGGCCGACTTTATTATCACCCATCCAAAAGGTTATGAACTAAAAGACAGTTTTGTAAAAGGGGTCACTGTTTTGAATGACCAGGACATGGCACTCAACGGAGCAGATTATGTTTACGTGAAAAACTGGAGTGCATTCAATGATTATGGGAAAGTACTTAGTCACGATCCGGATTGGATGCTCACAAACAAGAAGCTCCAGCTCACCAATAATGCCAAGGTTATGCATTGCCTGCCCGTAAGAAGGAATATAGAGCTGAGCAGTGAAATCCTGGACGGGCCCAACAGTCTTGTAACGCAGCAGGCTGGTAACCGGGTATGGGCAGCACAAGCGGTAATGGCGGATATATTAAATACAAATTAATTGATTCATCACTTTATACAGGACAGCTCGCATAGGCTATGAATAAACTTTACATTATAAAGATTGGCGGAAACGTCCTCGACGATGAGGTTGCGCTGGATCGGTTCCTCCGCGATTTTGCCTCCATCCAGTCACCCAAAATCCTGATTCATGGAGGAGGAAAAATTGCAACCAAGATCGGGGACCAACTTGGTATACAATCGAACTACGTTGACGGAAGGCGAATTACGGATGCACCCACCCTTGACCTGGTAACAATGGTGTACGGTGGACTCATTAATAAAAAGATGGTGGCTCAGCTGCAAAGCCTCGGCTGCAACGCCATGGGTGTGACTGGTGCCGATGGCAACATGATCAAGGCGGTAAAACGCCCGGTGAGGGAAATTGATTACGGTTTTGTGGGAGACATCAATCCTGACAGCGTGAACTCCACCTTGCTATATTTTCTCCTGAAACAGAATGTTATCCCCGTTTTTGCCCCCCTTACCCACGCCAATGGTATCATGCTCAACACCAATGCGGATACGATTGCCTCGGTGCTTGCGGTTTCGCTTAGCAAACATTTCGAAGTAAGATTGATTTTCTGTTTTGAAAAGAAAGGCGTATTGAAAGACGTTAATGATGAAAGTTCCGTGATCAGGTTATTGGATG
>JANYHW010000129.1 GCA_025358885.1 Cytophagales bacterium
TCCGCGAGGATCGAGCAATGGCGCATCGTCCATGATCCACTCCACCGGTAACTCCACGATGCCCGTGGGTTTGCCATCAACAACGAGCTCATATGGCCGGTCGTCAGACATCATGGAGCTCTCGTAGATGTACTTCATTTCCTGGATGATTTTCGGGGTCTCGGAGCTGAAGTTCCAGGAAGGTGCTCTGTAGCCCACCGGCGCTTCACCGGTAAGGTCGGTGAGCATCTTCTGTGCATTTACAATCATCTCACGCTCTTTTTCTGCCAGGATTTCTGTGTTGCGTTCATGGATCCAGCCGTGAACCGCAAATTCGTGACGAGGCAGCCGCTTGATTTCGTCCGCCATGCGCGGCGCCAGGTGCAGGCTCAGGGCAGGAACAAAAAAGGAGGCAGGCACCTGTTGCTTTTCAAGCAGGCCGACGATTCTCTTGAGTGCCACTCTTGAACCGTACTCCCCTCTTGAAAGGTCGGAGATGGTAGGCTCCCCCTCCCACCAGGCTATGGTTTCATTGTCGACATCAAACGACAAGAGCACGGCCACCTTGGCTCCGTTCGGCCAAACTTTTGGTGTAAGGTCCCTCCCAGCCCTCACCTGGTTCACGGCTTTCTCCAGCCGCTCCACGGACCAGGTCCATTTCTGGTCGGGCACTGGTGGTTTGGTTGGTGACTGACAGGAGGTGCTGAGCAGAATGATTGACGCAATGGAAATGAGTTTCATAGGGTTAAAGAATTGGTAACCAATTTACAAGAAAGATAAGGCGCTGGTGATATTGGATCGGCCCGACTGTAACAATATTGGCCTAAATTCGTCCTATATGTTATAATTCAACCTGCCATGTTGCTAAACTACCTTCGCCTCACCTTCCGAACCTTCTTCAGAAACTCGACGGCATTCATCATCAACTTGCTTGGCATGAGCATTGCCCTGGGATGCTTTATTACGGCATGGGTAAACTATAGGTATAACGTTGAATTTGACTCAAAGCAACTCAATGCTTCAAGCCTCTACCGCATCGGTTTCTGGCAAGCCACCGAACGTGGCAAGGTGCCCTTTGGTGTATGTCCGATGCCCATGGGGAGCCTTATCCGGGAAGGCTTGCGCGAAGGTGACCAGGTGATTCAATACATCAGCAAGGATGGGCAATTCCGCATAGGAGATGAACTTTTCCAAAAGCAATTTATTTATGCCGATCCTGCGTTCACTTCGATCTTCACCATGGAGCTTCTCTCGGGTTCCCTTTCGCTGGCGGATAAGAGTCACGTGCTCATCAGCGACAAACTTGCCGCCACTTACTATAATAAATCCGATGTCGTTGGCCTCCCCCTCACGCAACTCGTTGCTGGCGAGCCGAGGGAATTTGTCATTGGTGGCGTGTTCAGGGAATTTCCTGGCAACTCCAGCTTTAGGTTTGACCTGGTCACAGGCTTCGAAAATTATTTTACTGACCCTTCCGAACGGACTACCATCGAAAACAATTGGGCACGTTGGACCACCACTTTTCTTTACCTGTCGCAACCGGGTTCTGTTCAAGGCATTGAAAAGCAATTAAGCAAGTACGTCACCACGCAAAACGAAGCACGACCCGATCTAAAGGCCGAATCATTTTATGTGGAGCCCTTTGTCGGCATGGCTGCGCGGGCAGTGCGCCAACGCACCCAGGGGCATTGGATGAATATGGGGATGCCACCCGCGGCAGTCATTGCGCCATTCGCCATGGCGGGGTTCCTCCTGCTGGTGGCGTGCTTCAACTTCATGAACAATGCCATAGCGGTTGCAGGAAACAGGCTGAAAGAGATTGGAATAAGAAAAGTAATCGGTGGCAAGCGCAAGGAACTGATCATACAGTTTCTGTCCGAGACGATGATATTCTGCCTGCTCGCCCTTGGATTAGGCATGATTCTCGCGGAATATTTTACGGCAGGATGGAACGGCATGTGGGCTGGCATTGAAATCGCCATCACCTATAAAGACAACTATTTATTCTTTGTCGTACTCGCCCTTTTAATGATCTTCACGGCCTTGCTGGCTGGAGGCTACCCGGCGTTTTATATCTCTTCTTTCAAACCCATCGAAATCCTCAGGGGCACCACACGCTTCCGGGGAGCCAATCTATTAACCAAGAGCTTGCTTGTGTTTCAGTTCAGCATCTCGCTGGCCGCGGTCATTTTTGCCCTTACATTCTATTTCAATTCGAAATTTCAAAAATCCTATGACCTCGGATATTCTTGGCGCTCGGTTGTTCAAGTGCCGCTGGAGACCTCAGGCCAATTCGAACTTTTGAAAAATGAGATCCAGTCCAGCCCCTTCATCAAAGCAGTGGGAGGAAGTGAGCATCACATCTACGCAAGTGCCTACAAGGCTGCTGCCCGTTCGGAAGAACGCATTGAAAAGGAGGTTGATATGCTGAACATCGGTGATGATTATTTCAAAACGGTAAATGTCCGGGTGCTGGCCGGTCGGGAATTTCAAAAGGACCTGGCCTCGGATTACAAAGAATCGATTATCGTGAACGAGGAATTTGTAAGGGTATTTGGCGTTGGAGCCAAGCCGCTGGGAGCCAGGATAACGCTGAATGATTCAATACAGGTGTACATCGTAGGTGTTGTTAAAGATGTCTACCTGAGGGCACTATTTCAGCCACTCGCTCCACTCGCCTTCCGATATGTTCCCACGGAGAACTACAAGTACCTGGTCGCGTCTGCTGATCCCCAGGAGTTGGTAAAATTGAATGACCAGATGAAGCAGGCATGGCACAAAGTATTCCCTACAAGACTTTACCCGGGCCGTTTGATGGAGTACAACATGGTAATGACCCTGGAACACTTCGATAGTGTGGTGATCCTGTACACTTTCATGGGCATCGTGGCGATCATCATGTCTGTGTCGGGGCTTTTTTCCCTGGTTTCCCTAAACCTCCAGAAAAGAACCAAAGAGTTGGGTATTCGCAAGATTTTAGGCGCTCCCCTTCCCCACATTGTTATTCAATCCAGCAAGCTCTTTCTCCTGATCATGGTACTTTCTTTTGGAGTGGGCACATTGCTTGGTTCGGTGATGGTGAACAGCCTGATGGATAGCGTGTGGGAGTATTATGAGAAAGTGAATTTTACAATCATAGCCTTGGCAATATAGATTCTCTTCAGCATTGCCGTGGGTACCATTGGTTACAAGATTTCACGCGTGGCCGTTGCCAATCCGGTGGACTCGTTGAGGTATGAATGAAAGTTATGAAGGGGGTCAGCGAATTATATCCCACAGGTTCCCGGGATTCGTCTGGAACTTGTCATGGAAGAAGAGAATGGTGAGAACGATGTTCGATGCAAACACAACTACAATGATGATCTGTGTCCTGGAAATCTTCTGAATGGACTGTCTTTGGTCCCGGTCGCAGATCTCTCCCGGGCAGTACTGAGCCTTGTCTTTGTAAATCCAGCCGTACACGAGGCATCCGGCACAGATGCCAAATGCAGACTCTAAGAATAGGAACAGCAGGCAGGTGAGGCAGGAAACGGCTGAGATGACGCTGTGACCGTTGAGCACGATGAGGAGAACAAACATCGCACTGGCAAGTGCCAATCCTATCCACCACGCGAATTTCTTCTGCGGCGCACCTACATATTCTGGCGATTGCCTTCTGACAATTATGCGGGCAAGGATTAGCGATGGAGAATATCGGGGATGGATAAACAATCGAATGATGAAATCCGCCAGGAAGATGGTTACGAAATACTTGAGGACCAGGAAATCACTTTTGAAATTCACGAGCATAATCGCCCAGAAAAGAAACAGGAAATACATTCCTGCGGATGCACGCACCTCGCGTTCGTTGAGGACGGGGATGCGATATCCATCAACTGTTTCTCCAAAGGGCATCTTGTTCATAATTTCATTTGGTCTTAAGTTGACTGGATGCCGTATTTCTACCTTTCTCTGCTTGAATCGAGTTCGATCTTTCGTTCGCGAGCCACTTTCAGCATTTCATCCAGCGCCTTCCGGTTATAGAATTTGCCATGCGTAAGAACGCTGTTCACTTTGCGCACGGCTTCAATATTCTCGAGGGGGTTTTGATCCAGCAAAACGAGATCTGCATTCTTACCGGCAGCGATCGTTGATGTTTTGTCGGATATTCCAAAATAATCGGCACCATTCATCGTGGCGGATTGTAAAATCTGGAGCGGCGTCAACCCGGCCTCCTGAAAAATTTCCAGTTCCTGGATGAGGGATTCTGCAGGATAGACATAGGTGTTAAGCGCAGCTGCATCACTGCCTGCTATTATTTTTATTCCGGACTGCTGGATCAATGGAATCTGAGAGCGCAGTTGCAGATATCGGTCTTTGCGTTGTTTGATCTGATCAGGGGATTGAACCCCCATGCGTTGTATCCGCCATTGATAATTGGCAACAAACTTATTTGTCAGGTAGCTGAGAAATGGATCGCGACTGTGATCGGTTTCATCAAGGTAAGCCAGCTGTCGGCCGCCAATCAATGTTGGACAAACAAATAATCCTGCCTTGCCAAGCTTTGCATATTTTTCAATGGCAGCCTGTTGATTGAATTCCGCGCCATACCGGGCGCCAGCGTGTTCCTTTGTAGTCTTCCCGGACCGCAAATCGGCAACAATTTGTTCCTCATCTGTTCCCAACCGCATAAGGTAGCTGGCGTGTTCAACACTGGTATATCCAGCACGATGAAGCTCCCCGATGGTGAGATCAATCGGCACGTGTCCGGAGACTTTGTAGCCCCGTGCATGGGCGGCTTGCACACTTTTTAGAAACAGGTCACCACCAAGGGTGTTCTCCGTGATCTTTACAAAGTCAACTTTATATTTGTCCAGCAGGTCCAGCATCTGGTTCAGCTCCGTTACATTCTCAATTTCCAGGTCACCCTTCCAGATGGAATTCTTGCCTTCGAGCTTTCGTCCTGCCGTAAAAATCACAGGTCCGATCAACTTGCCTGCCTTGATCTCCTCTCTCCATGCGAGTACTTGTTCGCCGAGGTCGCTGGCGCAATCCCGGATGGTGGTGATGCCATAGGCAAGAAATACCGGCAGCAATAACTTGTTGTCGTCTATCAGGTCTGCTCCTTCCAGGTGCACATGCATATCCCATAGGCCGGGGATGAGGTATTTTCCCTGGCAATCAATCCGGTTAACGGCAGCGACCCCGTGATTCAGTTCCTGGTAGTCGCCGATGGCCTTGATTTTGTTTCCATCAATCAAAACGGCTCCGCGCTGGATGGCTCCATCTTCGACATGGATGATGTTAACATTGTACAGTAACAGCGAGCCATCCTGGGCGGTGGCCACGAACGACATACTCAAAAACAGCGAGGTGATAAGAATGCGTCGAAAAGTCAATTAATGAATGGGTTGTTTAGGGAAGTTATGATTAATCCTTGTCCTAAAGTTTGACTACTTGTGGACCTCCACACCAATCAGCTTCCACAGGTTTCGTGGCTTCTCCTTGTAGAAATCATTGAAGAGAAATACGGAGGCTACCACAAAGGCAGCAAGTGCGGCAATCATGAGCAGTTGTGTTCCCGATGTCTTCTGAATGGGCTGTCTTGCTTTGGCTTCGCAGACTTCTCCCGGGCAGTATTGGGCCTTTTCTCTGTACACCAAGGCATATACTTTACACCCCAGGCAAATGCCAAAGGCAGTTTCGAAGAACAGGAAAATAAGACAGATGAAGCAGGCGAGTCCGGTGATGGCACTGAATGAATTGACGACTACCAACAAAACAAATATGGTTGCCGAAATGGTGATGCCAATCACCCAGGCAAACTTTTTCTGGATGGCGCCGACGTAAATCGGTGTTTGGTTACTGACAATCATCCTTCCCATGGTCAAAATGGGCGAATATTTCGGATTGACAAAAACGCGGATGGTCATATCGGCAAGGAACACGGTGACCATGTACTTCAACATCAGAAAATTTGCCTTGAAGACGACGATCATGATGGAGATAAACATAAACAGGAAGAGTATTCCTGCCGAGGCCCTTATTTCACGCTCATTGAGGACGGGGATGCTGTAGCCGGGAACAGTTTCTCCGAAGGTTGATTTGGCCATGGGGAAGGATGTTTGGGGTGAAGGGCGTACCGATCCTTATACGTGCCCGGTGGAACTTTGATAATGGAAAGGAGACTTTATTTTAGGTCAGTTTCAGACCTAAACCCGCTGGAGTTCAGAATAATGATGATTAATGATTATTTCAGATCATTACTCATTTCTCAACACCGCAGCTGGATTCGATCGTGCCGCCGCGAATCCCTTGCCAATAACGGTGATCAATACAATGGATGCACTGAGCAACAAGCCGGCGGCAAAATAAAGCGGCGACCAGGAGATGCGGAACGCGAAGTTCTCGAGCCATTGGTTGACGATCAGGTACGTGAGTGGCGAGGAAATGATGAAGGCAATGATGACCAATTGGATATACTCTTTTGAAATCAAATAGAGTATACTTTTGACGGATGCACCCATTACTTTCCGGATACCGATCTCGGATAGACGCTGCTCGGCAACGAACGAGATCAGTCCGTAGAGTCCCAGCATGGCAGTAAAAATCGAAAGCAGGGAGAAGACGAGAAATACCTGACTCAGCCGCTGCTCCTTGTCATACACGTGCTGTATAGACTGATCCAGAAAGTGAAACGTGAAAGGTTTTTCAGGAACAAATTCCTTCCAGCGCTGTTCCACCGACTTCAATGCCAGGGCTGACTGGCCTGGCCTAATCTTCAAAGCGATATACCAGTTTGGTCCGCCAAACCACATCACAATTGGATCAATTTTCTTTTGGAGCGGTTCGAAATTAAAGTCTTTAACGACACCGATCACCGTCCCGGTCTGGGGCTTCCGGAAGGAAAGATTTATTCCTTTCCCAATAGGATCATTCCAGCCCAGGGCCTTCGCCGCCGCTTCGTTGATTATATACCCTGAGGTGGAGTCGGTAATAAACTCATGTGAAAAATCCCTCCCTTGCACCAGATGAAGTCCCATGGTCTTTACAAAATCATGAGTCACGTTGAGGATCTTGATGAACTGTGTTTTCTCATTTCCTTCGACATTGAAGTCCATGAACTGAACTTCCCTGCCGATGGGTTCAGAAACGGATGATACGCTGACAATGGAAGATTCAGTAAGCAGCTTATTCTTGAATGCGTGGTAAGTTTTGGGTAAAGTTGTACCCCGAACCGGGAGCATGATGATCTGCTCCTGGTCGAAGCCCAGGGATTTGTTTTTAATGAAATCAAGCTGCGCCGCGATGATCACTGTGCCGATAATCAGGAATATGGAGATGGCTATCTGTGCCCCTACCAGTATTTTTCTGAATTGAGCGCCTCCCCTGCCCGGTCGCCAAACGCCTTTCAGGACCCGCTGTGGTTCGAAGGAGGAGACAAAGAATGCGGGGTAAGCACCGGACAGCACCCCGGTAAAGAGTGTAAACAATGTCAAGCCAACCAGCATCATCCAGGCTCCCTTGAAATCGACACCCAAGGGTACACCCAGGAGGTTGCTGAACAGCGGAAGCATCCATGTCAGCATGACAAAAGCAAGCATCAGCGAGAGCAGACAGACCAGCACTGACTCTCCGATGAATTGCAGCCTCAGCTGCGATTTAAGTGCGCCCAATACTTTGCTGATCCCTATTTCTTTATAGCGGCGTGTGGAAGTCGCCATGGTGATGTTGACAAAGTTTATGCACGAAATAAGCAATACCAGCACTCCCACGCCTATAAAAATGAACAAGTTGCTGATGTCGCCATTCTGCGTCAGGTCGGTGTTGTAGTCGAAATTAGAATGCAGGTGAATATCTTCCATGGGCTGGAGATAAAACTTAGGATCTGTTTCTTTTTGAAAGTCTTCCATCTTCCGGACAGCCAATTGATTCATGCCTTGTGCTATGGAAGCAGCGGCATGGTGGTTTGGGATGACGAGGTAGGTCTAGAACCAGTCCACGTTCCAGCTCTCCAGTATTGCTGCACTCCGGAAGATGCCGGAGTTGCTTATGCCTGAGATGGGAATGATGAAGTCGAATTGCAGATGGGTGTTGGAGGGAATGTTCTTCACGACTCCTGTGACTTCCAGTTCTGTCTGATTATTGATGGTCAGGTGCTGACCAAGGGCATCTCCGTTTCCAAAATACTTTTCCGCCATGCGTTCTGTAATCACCACTGAGTTGGGATGAAGCAGCGCCTTGGCGGGGTTGCCGTTCAAGAATGGAAAATCAAAGAGACTGAAGAACGTGCAGTCGGCGAAGATCACGTTCTCTTCGTAGAAGACCTTGTCACGATTGCTAAAGGTGGGGACCAGGCGCGAGTACTTATAGTTAATGATGCGTGTATACTCCCTTACCTCTGCAGATTCTTCGGCTAGTGCCGGCCCAAGAGCCGGAAAGCTCGTTGGAATAAGATTGGTTTTCCCGCCCACCACGGAAGACATAGTGATCCTGTATATATCAGGTGACTTGTTGAACATCTTATCGAAGCTCAGCTCGTGCCTGACATACAGGGCGATCACCATAAAGCAACAGAGTCCGATGCAGAGCCCGGAAACATTGATGATTGAGTGGAGGGAATATTTGCGCATATTCCGAAACATCATCTTGAACGTATTTCTGAGCATAAGCCGGGGAGTGTGGTTTTCAGATTGAATCGTGGTGCTTTGCAGTTCCGTCAATTGCCGATCATCGACGGACCCGAGCACTTTTTCATATGCCGGTTTGAAGGAGGTACCGGATTTCATTTCCAATTCTACCTCGCAACAGACATGGTCGATGAGTTCTTCCAGCACGGAAGGATGAGCCAGTCCCCTTTTCCTCAGGTCAAAGCGGATGTACTTGATATCGTCTGTCGACAACTTCACGGTCATTATTTTAAGACTAGGCTCAGTGCTTTTGTGAAATCAAAGTAGCCCTTCACCTCCTTCGAAGCGGATGCATCCCCTGCGCTGGTCAACGAATAATATTTTCTTGCGCGGTTATCAACCATCATGGTTTTTGAGGTAACCAGGCCTTCAGCTTCCAGCTTGTGCAGTGTGGGATACAAGGCGCCAAAGGTCAGTTCAATCTCATCGCCCGAGAGGTCCTTGACCCGTTGGGTCATTTCATAGCCGTACATGCGCCGGTTTTCTGCCAGCAGTTTGAGGACGATTACCCGCAGGGTCCCTTTGATCAATTCTTTGGAAGTCATAAGCCGTATACGGATGATATATAAGAATGTTATATATGCTTCGATTATTTGTATAGTCCGTCCAATTTTAACTCTTGCTAGCCATGAACGATTAGCCGGGCTGCGTGTACTGCATTAAAAAACACAGTCTATGAAGTTATCGTCAACACTATGTCTATTCATTTTGGTTACTCAATCATTGGCCGCGCCGGAAAAAATATTACCAAAAACCCTGGTTCTCAGGTCGGTGGACTATTACCGGCAGCAGGCATCTGATTGGAGGGAGGAAACGCTCAAGACCCGGAACAAGGCTGAATCCTGGCTCAATTACTATGCTGCAGCTGCGTTTGGACAACAATCGTCTGAGCAATTGAACAAAATTGTCGCGGAGATGTCTGCCGCTGTACCCGATTCATACGAGTGGTTAGTCGTCAAGGGTTGGAACGAAGGATACACCTCCTCGGCTCAGTCCTACCTGGAAAAGGCCTACGCCCTTCGACCTGATAAGCCGGAATCACATGGTCTGCTTCAATTTACTTCAGAACTTGATCTAAATGCTAATAAACGTCAGATATACAGCAAGTTATTGTTCAATCACGAACAGATTTCTCCAAGCTTGCTCAACTACAGCTACAATGTGCTAATGTCGGTGGCGCCGTCTGCGGTGCTCATAACTGAAGGTGAAAGTACCACGGTGCCGCTCTTTGTCTTGCAGGATGTGTTGAATGTTCGTCAGGACGTGAGTATCCTGAACCTGGACTTGCTGGGCAACCATGAGTACATGGAGAAGAAGTTCAAATCACTGGGTCTGGAACTTTCAGGTCCGCTCAGTGGCGAACACCTTCGAAGTACGCTGTGCACGTTACTTCCTCAGAACAACCAGAAACGGAAATTTTACTACGCCCTCACGGTGTCCAAGGATAACCTTTCATCGATGAAGGAATACCTCTACGTAGTCGGATTGGCTTCGCTGCACAGCGTGACTAACGTCGACAACGTGTCGCAGATCAGGAAGAACCTGGAGAAAGAGTTCTTGCTTGATTACCTCAGGGTAGATTTTAACGGGGAGTCGCCTGATGCCACCGGTAAAGTGTTGAGTTCAAACTACCTGGTGCCCATGCTCTTGTTGTATGAGTCTTATATAAATGAAGGAAAGAACGACCAGGCACGTGACCTTCGTAAGTTGATGCAGCGAATCGCACATGAAAATGGAAAAGAGTCGGCTATGGCCAAATTCCTGGGAGAAGAACCTGGCGACGGTATCCCCTACTTCGCTTCTGCAATGGATGTAAAGACGCTGGACGGAAATTTTCGCGCTTTTGCAGATAAGCTGTGGGTGCAGGAGTCGGAAGTGACGAACGAGCAATTCAATCGGTTCCTCTCCTATCTAAAATCCAATGGACTCACTGAGCTTTCGGACAAATACAAATACGACTTCAGTGAGTACACCGAGCCTGCGCTGGCCATGATGAAGGCTTATTCGGCGAATGTGGTGGCCTCTAAAAAATCGAAGTTTTATACGCTCCACCCGGCCGTGAACATGAGTCATGAAGCAGCGACGGCCTACTGCGAGTGGCTGACAGAACAATACAACCATGCCGCTGATCGCAAGTTCAAGAAGGTGAAGTTCCGCTTGCCTACCATCGGAGAATGGCAACTTGCCGCTGCGGGCATCAAAGATCCCGCTTCCTGGAATTGGAATGATCAAACGATGGAAGTAAAAATCTCCCAGCCCGGACACGATATGAGCAAGCACCCTGAAAAGAAGATGATTTCATTTAAAGATGAAGAGATTCGGTATCCCTGGTTCCGCTACTGGAACTTGCGCAATAGCCCGACGAATACCCGTGGATGCTACCTGGGCAATTTCAAGTCGCCTGACTCCATCTCTTGTCCGGGGATCAAGTTTATTGGCCAGATGGCTTCAGATGGTTTTACGACGATGAGTCCGACGGAGTCTTACTTCCCGAACGACATTGGTCTTTACGACGTGGTGGGCAATGCCTCAGAAATGACCTTGGAAAAGGGGAAAGCCTGCGGCGGAAGTTGGAACCATACCCCGCAAGAATCTACCATGCGAAGCGTTAACTTGTATACCAAACCGGATGCGTCAATTGGATTCAGGGTGTTTATGGAAATCATTGAAAAGTAGAGGGTGATTTTTGGGAAATCACTCAGCCGACTGCCGGATGAAGAACTGATCGTCCGGCTTCAGGGTGGAGAGGGTCGTGCGCTGGAAGAAATCTACCGGCGTTACAGCCCTCTCCTGCTTCGCTATTTCTACCGGATGCTATGGAAAGACAAGGAACGGGCCCAAGATGCACTGCATGATGTCTTTATGAAGATCATTGAGAACCCTTTGCGCATTGACCCTCAGCGGACATTCTCTACCTGGATGTACTCGGTGGCCTACAACCATTGCAAGAATGAATACAGGCGGCAGGCATTTCGACAATCGGCGATGACGACAATGCCAACGGAAACGATCGTGTCTGCCAACGTTGAGATGGCGCTTGACAGGAAGGCATTCTCAGAAACGCTGGATAGAGTTCTGCAAGAAGAGGGTGACGAAGCCCGGACCATGATCGTGCTGAGGTATGAACTGGAGTTGCCCTTCGCTGAAATCGGCGCGGTGCTGGATTGTCCGGAGGGGATCGTAAAGTCACGGTTGTTTTATTTGAAGAAGAGACTGGCCTTTGCCCTGGACCCATATAAAACAATTCTTGAAAAATAGTACCATGGAAAATACAGAGAGGTTTGAACAATTGCTGCGGACAAGTCCATACCATGAATTGTCAGCAGAAGATAAGAACTGGGTGTCTCAGTTTGTCGGGTCTGAAGAAGAGTATGAAGCGATGAGACAGGCGACAATAATATTAGAAAAGCATGATGCAGCCAGCATACAGCCAGATCCTGCTGTCTTGAAATCCTTGCGAAAGGCTTGGGATGCAAAACGCAGCCCCGCTCTCAGCGCTAATCGGTTTGGTTGGTCGTTGCCGGCCTACGCCGCGATCCCGGCTTTCTTTCTTGTCGGAGTAATTTGTTGGTGGATTGGACGGTCGTGGAACAAGGATACCATCTATGTTGATCGCATGGTGACCAGGGTTGATACAATTCGCGTTGCATCTAAACCAGATACTGTCGTCATTGAACGAGTTGTCTATAAGTCCGTGAATATTCCTTCAATGACAGCCACCACCGCGACAAAGCAATCGGAAGTGAGCCCCATGGTGAACCGGGGTGTTAACATGAAGGAGAAAGAAGAGTTAGAGAAGTTGCTGGTGTCGGGAGGGTTTAAATTCATTTCCGCGCAGATTGCTCGGTGGAAAATATAATTATTTCTTACGCGTACCCGAAAACGTTCCATCTCCCATGGTAGAGAACTTAATCTTGCCTTTCATGGTGTCGCCATCTACTGTGCCATCATACTCTATGAGGCCGCCGCTGATGGTAAATTCAAGGTGCACTACGTTGAGTTTCACGGTGCCTTTCACTGGCGCTTCGCCCAGGCGGCCTTTGTACGTGCCGTCCAATGTGGTTTCATTAACATGATTGAGAACAAAAACTGGTGTTCCCTTTCCCATGGGTGATTCCACCTCCATGTTCCAGGTACCTTTTACATTCACTTGTTTTTGCGCGTGGGTAGGAACCAATGCCATGAGCATTAGTCCAATGAGGAGCAGTCTTGTTTTCATTCTTGTTTAGTTGAAGGTGAGTATATCTTAACCCAGTTTGTATAGTTTCTCATAGTATTCTTCCAGCATCCGCTTTACGGCGAATTGATCCTTACAAGAAATGATGCTTTGCTTCATCATCTCGATCCATTTTGGTTTGTCGTCGTAGTAGGTGGGAACAACCTCCTTCAAAAGGACTTTATATAATGCTTTCTGGTCGTGTGCGTCCAGGGTTTCTTCTTTCCTGCTTTCAAACCCATCTCCGATCTGCCAGCCGTTTACGCCATGATTACACGCCTCAGGCCACCAGCCGTCGAGGATACTCAGGTTCAATACCCCATTCATGGCTGCCTTCATGCCCGAAGTGCCGCTGGCCTCCTGGGGACGACGTGGATTGTTCAGCCACACATCACTTCCGCGTACCAGCATCGAGCCAATGGTCATGTCATAGTTTTCGAGGAACACTACGGACCCAGGGTACTCCCTGGTCAGGGACACAATGTTCTCTACAATTTCTTTTCCGCGATCATCCTGCGGGTGGGCTTTGCCCGAAAAAATAATCTGCAGTTTGCCACTTTTGAAGAGACCGTCAATCTTCGGTTTGTCGCTAAAAATAAAATCACTCCGCTTGTACGGTACGGCCCTGCGGGAGAATCCGAGGAGCAGGGAGTCCGGTTTGAGCTGCACACCCGTCCGTTCATACACGAAGGCCAGCAGTTGCTTCTTATTGTCCATGTGGACTTTCCACAAGTCCCCCTTCCCTTCTGCGGCCTCGAGCATTCGTGGATCGACCCAGGTTGGGCGATGGATAGCGTTTGTGATACCCACGATCTCAGCACGGTCTTTCACCTTGCTCCACATTTTGTTTGCCGTTACAGCATGGAGTTGTGCGACGGCGTTGGAGTTGCGTGAAAGCCGGAGTGCCGCCACGGTCATGTTGAATGGTGAGCCTCCCAATTTTTTTAACTGTGCCTTACTGAAAGTTTTTTCATTGTCGGCGCCCATGTACAATAGGCGGTCGATGTAATGAGATTCATTTCCCTGCACGACAGGTGTGTGGGTGGTAAACACAATTTCATTCCTGGTTTTAGCAAAGGCTTGTTCATACGTCATACCTGATAAAACTTTCTCCCGCATCAATTCAAATCCTGCAAACAAGGCATGCCCTTCGTTGAAATGATACACTTCCGACTTGATGCCCAGGGCACGCAAGGCTTTAACGCCGCCAATACCGAGCACCATCTCCTGTGCGATGCGCTCTTCACCAAACCAACCATAGAGCTGACCTGTGATCCATCCGTCTTCATTACCCGGAACGTCAGTGTCCAGCAGATACAACGGTACCGTACCATAGGTATCGCACAACCATACTTTGCACTTTACTTCACGTTTACGGATCGTTACGGTCACCATCACACCGGTGTCCTTCAGGTTGTCGTATTTGTAAATGGGGTATGTATCAAGAACTTTTCCTTTTGAGGTGATGCGCTGATCGGTGTACCCTTGCTTCCACTTGATGCCAATACCCACCATGGGATAGCCATGGTCTTTGGCGCCTTTCATGTAGTCGCCAGCGAGGATACCTAAACCACCGGCGTACATCTTGAAGTCAGATTGCAACGCATATTCCATGCAGAAATAGGCGACTTTGGGTAAGGAACTGCTTGTGGCCATGTGAATAAAGTTTGTGAGATTATGCGGGTAAAAATAGTCTTTTCAACAGGAATGGAAAGTGAATTATGATAGGTTTGTTTGAGAGGCCTCGCAGAGTTTGTTCTATAACACAAACTTCTTCACCACCTGTGTCGTGTTTGCCCTGTATCCTACCCCGGGAATAACGTTGACGGGATAATCATGAAAAGTATTCAAAGGCAATCCCATCGTGCGGTCTGTCACGGTCAATTGTAACGGTAAGTTAGCCTTTACTTCAACGGTGATATCAAGCGCTCCATTGTCCAGGCCAAGAAAATCGACTACTTTAAAATCACCATTCTCTACACCCGTCCCTTTGCCTCCATCGGGAGCCTGGATCAGTACAGCATTAGGTTGGTTCTTCTCATCAAATTCGATGTGAAATGAAATGGCGTCTCTCATCGACTGAAAGTGCAAGGAAACTTTTCTGACATTATTTTCTATGGAGTCCCACTTTATTAAAACAACGGGAGCAGCCAATGGAATCATTGCAGCATCATTGATCAGCCGTCCGCTTTCTATTTCAGGTTTGGAAAAGAACTGCTTGTTCCATTCATCGGTTGTCGTGAAGCTGGATATCCAGTAGGCTTTGTTCTCGTCGGCACGCACCTGGTATTGCACGTTTGACTGAAGGGGGGTCTGTTCGGTAAAGTCAGATTTAAAGTGCGCCATGACAACTAATAGGACGAATGCGGAAAGTGCAACCCACTGAACTGCTTTTGATTCTGTGAGTGCTGCCTGAAACACCGGTAACAGAAGACCAAGCAATAATCCCAGAAAGATAACTGCTGCCGCCGTCGTGGGACTTAACCCAAAAACAATCATCATCAGCTTGATGACGGGCGACAACAAAATGATGGCTGGTATAACAAACGCGAGTTGTATCAGACTCTTTGCCAATTCGCTCAGATTTTCCCTTGCCATAACAACAATATTGCCGATAAGGCTGTACAGCAGAGGAATCATGATCACAAAAATGGCAGTAGGCATGATGAGATAGAGCATAATGAGGATTCCTGTCAGCAAGAGGAACAGTCCGGCCATAAGCGACGCCAGGCTGAATTTCTTCAACAGCCAGCGATACAACCAGGCATAAAGTGCAACGGCAACAACAGCAAAGGCACTGAAATAGTACACGCAATTGTACGGATTGGTACTATAAAAATTCTTATATAATGGATACGCCCATTCAATTCCCTTGATGAGCAGCACGGTGGACAGGCACATGGTAATCAGGACACCCACGAAGGCAATGAATCCTATCGCAAAGCCCTTGAATTTGATCTGGTTTGTTACTACTCCCATCACCACAAAGCATATGTATAGCACAACACAAAGGATTGTGAAGCCCAGGTTCCAGGAGGCTGGATAGCTGATCATGGTATTGCCAATCAAGTTGAAGAAGGAAATGTCATCGGCTTTGGTCTGTAGCAAGCTGATGTTTCCAAAATGCTTTATGAGACTCAACATGTTCGATCCGTGTTGCTGTAGGCTTCTTAGATCTAGGTTCTCTGCTTTGTCGTTAGGACTGTGGTAGTTCACATATCCTTCGATAAAGGCGTGGTTAAGCCCGCTTATGCCAGCCTTACGGAATACGGTATAATCGGTATCATTGGGGAGCAACTTATAGATCTCGTATCCCAGTGAGTTGCCAGACGGGTATGCCGCGGCCTTCATGAACTCTTTTATCGCCCAACCATTTCTTGCATTCACTTCAAACATGGAGCTGACACCCGCATTGCCGCGTCCTTCAAAGTTTAATACCAATCCTACTTCTTTTGAGAGTACGCTGTCCTGGACAAATCCTTGTGCTCCCAACAGTCCTGCCTCCTCTCCATCCGTGAAAAGAAAAATCACATCATTATTGTAAACCTTTTCAGAGCCTGTAAGCATGCGGGCCGTTTCAAGCATGGCTGCCACGCCTGCGCCATCATCCCCTGCACCAGGGGTATTGGGCTGACTGTCATAGTGCGACATGACGAGTAGTGCCTTGGAGGGATTCTTTCCTTTCAAGCGTGCGATAATGTTATACACATTGGCGCCGGTCATTCCCCATTTGTTGTTTCGTATCGCCGCAGTATGCTGGACATAGGCATCGAGTCCAAAACTTTTGCATTGTGCAAGGATGTATTCGCGGACCCTTTTGTTTTCTACCGTGCCGGTACTGTGGGGTGCCTGGCAGATTTCATTCAGATAGGGATAGGCTCGTTTGGCGGAAAACACACTATCAGGGGCATCTGCGCCAATCACATCTGGAGGTGAATCCATCCGGATGGAAATGAACGAGACTAAGATTGCAAAGACTAGAATCAGACCGGGCTTTTTCATGTATGCGATTAGGATTTATAATCTAGGAATTCTGGAGCTCGCAGCCTATTTCCCAGTGGTGACCAAACGGATCTGCAACGCGGCCAACTCTCCATCCATGTTCCTCTGCGATTGGTGCGACCACTCTAGCGCCAGCTGCAACAGCTTTGTTGAATACAACCTCGGGATCAGAAACGGTGAGAATCATACGCACCGTTCCTCCGCCAAGCGATTCGGGGCTGAAATTGTCATGCTCCGGCGACTCATCGCTCATCCAGAATTCCGCCCCATCGATAGAGAGCTTTGCTACAACTGAGGATGAATCATCGAGTTTGAATACTTCCTCTGCACCAAAGGCATTCTTATAAAACTTAAGGGCCAACACACTACTCCTCACGGATAGCCATGGCGCTAGAGTTACGATTGGCTTCTTGTTCATCTTCTTGTCAGGCCGGCTTATAAAACAATACAACTATTCCACACTCAAATCCCTCTGACTTAACCAGCGTCAGATTTTGTCTCTCTTTGAGTTCTTTAAAGATGGGCATCCCGCTGCCAAGGAGGCTTGGATTGATAAACAAATGGAATTCATCAATAAGGTGTGCAGCGATTAATCCGGAAACCATCTTACCGCCGCCATAGACTATTATGTCTTTGCCTGCCATTTTCTTGAGCAAATCGACTTCTTGCTTTAGTTCTCCTTTTGCCAGAGCCGTTCCTGACCAGGGTGATTCTTTTAATGTCTTGGTGAATACGACCTTGGCTGTATCATTCATCTTCTTTGCAAACACCAATTCCGGATTTTCCGGACCTGCTGCGGCAGAAGCCCAGTGAGGAATGAATCCTTCCGCCAGGTTTCTTCCTAAGATGATAGTATCCACGGGCTCAGTGATTCCGGCCACATAATCTTTAAGCTTATCATCCCAATTCCAGACCATCCAATCCATTTCACCATTGGGTCCGGCAATGAAGCCATCTGCCGACATTTGAATCTGAAGTTTTAGTTTTCGCATAAGGCTTGTTGAAAGTTAAAAGATAAGCACTTTTTCTGCGGCCCGAACTGCAGCCGAATTTGATTGATTTTCCTGACAAAAGTCATCTAATTCGATAAACTAAGTCATTACCGTTCCATTCCACACCAGGTTACTTTAAGCCATCAAAGAAGCAGGAACTACAGACTTCTTTGATCTACATCGATGGAAAGCTATGCGTTACTCACCTTCTTCCTGACTGCAGTAGTACTGGTGGGTGGAGCCATCATCTTTTCTCACTTTGTCGCCCCGCACATACCGGGAATTGTGAAATCAGAACCATATGAATGTGGTATTCCCACTGAAGGCCCCACCTGGATCCAGTTTCATGTCGGCTACTACCTGTTTGCTATCATCTACCTGATCTTCGACGTGGAGACGGTATTCATTTACCCCTGGGCAGTGGTGATGCGTGAAATCGGACTCACGGCATTCTTTGAAATCCTCATTTTCTTCACTGTTCTGGGCTTAGGATTACTTTATGCTTGGAAGAAAAAAGCGCTGATATGGGAGTAGATATCAAGTCAATGCCATATGAAGACTTCAATGACAATGAAACGTTGGAGGAACTGAGAAAATCGGGCAGCAGTGTCATGGTGACAAGCCTGGATTCCATCGTAAACTGGGGCAGGTCCAACTCCGTATGGCCACTGACTTTTGCTACAAGTTGCTGTGGGATCGAGATGATGGCAGCTGGCGGTGCTCGCCATGATTTTGCAAGGTTCGGCATCGAAGTGTACCGGGCCAGTCCACGACAGGCAGATGTAATCGTTGTGGCGGGAACTATCGTGAGAAAGATGGCTCCTGTACTGAGGCGACTTTACGACCAAATGGCCGATCCGAAGTATGTCATCGCCATGGGGGCCTGTGCAGTGTCTGGCGGACCCTTTTACTATAATTCTTATTCTGTGGTTAGAGGTGTCGATCAGGTGATCCCCGTTGATGTTTTTATCCCCGGCTGTCCACCCCGTCCGGAGGCCTTACTATATGGAGTGATGCAGCTTCAAAGGAAGATCAAGACACAAAAGATGGCCAATCAGAATATGGAAGGCGCCGGAATGATGCCAGAGATGAATACTTCAACTGAAGATAAATCCAGGTATGTTCAACCAGCAGAAAATCAAAATGATAAAAGCGCAGAAGAATGCAAACCGAACAACTCACCAGCCTGATTACTGCCCTTGTACCGGATCAAAAACCCGGCATCAGTAAGCAATATCCTGAGTTCATTATCCCGGCGGATAAAGTGAATAGTCTGGCCAGGGAATTGAAAAACAACAATGAAACGTTGATGGACTACTTATTCTGTCTAACGGCGGTGGACCGCAAAGATGGTTTTCATGTGGTCTACCATATGACATCCTCTGTGTTCCGCCACACCTTGGTGTTGAGGGTCGTCCTTGCTGACAAAGTCAATCCCTCGGTGCCGACCGTAAGTGACGTTTGGCGGGCAGCGGAATGGTACGAAAGAGAAGTGTTCGACCTGTTTGGAATCCGGTTTGAAAACCATCCCAACCTCAAACGGATGTTTCTGGACGACGACTGGGTGGGTTACCCCTTACGCAAAGACTACAAAGATTCTTTCACCCTTGAGCGTTGAGTTATGGAGGAAACCCTGATGGATATTGATCTGAAGGACAAAGAGGAATACATCGTTAACATGGGTCCTCAGCATCCGTCCACGCACGGCGTACTCAGGTTTGAAACATGCCTTCAGGGTGAAAAAGTAAAATACATTATCCCTCATTGTGGCTATATCCATCGCGGCATTGAGAAGATGTGCGAGAAGCTTACTTATCCACAGCTACTTCACCTTACCGATCGTATGGACTACCTCTCAGCCCATATCAATAATGAAGCCGTTTCCCTTTGTGTGGAAAATGCGATGGGCATTGAAGTAAGTGACCGCGTAAAATACATACGCACGATCTTCGCCGAGCTAACACGTATCGCATCACACCAGCTATGGTGGTCAGCTTTTGGAATGGACCTGGGTGCACTCACGACATTTTTTTATGGTCTCCGGGATCGCGAAAAGATCCTGGACATCTTTGAAGAGACAACAGGTACCCGGTTGATCCAAAGTTTTATTACCCCTGGCGGTCTGATGGCCGATGTGCATCCAAATTTTCAAAGACGCATAAAGGAATTTATCACCTACTTCCGAAAGAAGCTTCCTGAATATGATCAGCTGCTCACCGGCAATATCATATTCCGTGAACGTACCAAAGGTATCGGTGTCATGAGCAAGGAACTTGCCATTGATTACGGAGTCACTGGGCCCAGCGGCCGGGGCTCTGGCTTCCATTGCGACATAAGGAAAATTGCTCCCTACAGTGCCTATCCATTTGTGAAGTTCAATGAGATCATCTTCCCTGAGGGCGACACCTATGCGCGCTATCTGGTCCGGATGAAGGAGATGTGGGAATCCCTGAACGTCCTTGAGCAGCTTGTGGACAATATCCCGCAAGGACAAATCATGTTGGAGTTGAAAGCCATCAAAGCACCGAAAGGAGAATATTATCAGCGTGTTGAAACAGCCCGAGGCGAACTGGGAGTGTATATCGTGAGCGATGGCGGCCCATCGCCTGCCCGCATGAAATTCAGGACGCCGAACTTCTCTAACTTGTTTATCATCAATAAGATAGCTTCCGGGCATAAGATCGCCGACCTGGTGGCCATCAGTGGATCATTGGACCTTGTTATACCCGATATAGACCGATAAGAGTTATGTACGACTTCACACCCATGATCGATTCCATTACCGGATACCTGAACGGAGTTTTCACTCCATTTTGGGCTGGTTTGATCTCGATGGTGATGCTGGGTGTGGTGTTGCTGACAGTTTATGCTGTACTGGGATTGTATCTGGTGTTTGCAGAAAGAAAGATCTGTGCGAGAATGCAAAACAGGTTAGGTCCTAACCGCGTAGGCCCGTTCGGTTTGTTCCAGACCATCGCCGATCTGATCAAACTTCTTTTGAAAGAACTGATATTCATCAAGAACGCCGATAATTTCCTGTTCAATATTGCGCCCTTCATTGTTATCATCGCCTCTATTATGGCCATTGGTTCAATTCCTTTCGCAAAGGGATTACAGGCGATTGATTTGAATATCGGTGTGCTCTACATTTTGGCCATTTCTTCCATGGGGGTGATTGGCATACTCATCGCGGGGTGGGCCAGCAACAGCAAGTACTCCGTTATCGGTGCGATGAGAAGCGGTGCCCAAGTGATCAGCTACGAATTGTCAGTAGGCCTTGCCTTGCTCTGCATCATCGTCTATGCCGGTTCGATGCAGTTCTCCGAGATCATTGCTTCTCAGGAAGATGGATGGTGGATTTTCAAGGGACACATTCCCGCATTCATTGCTTTTGTAATTTACCTCATCGCCGGAACGGCGGAGACAAATCGCGGTCCCTTTGACCTGGCGGAAGCCGAATCAGAACTAACGGCTGGATTTCATACAGAGTATTCAGGTATCAAGTTCGCGTTCTTCTTTTTGGCGGAGTACATGAACATGTTCGTCATCGCTGCTATTGCGACAACCTTGTTTCTCGGCGGCTGGCTGCCTTTCCATTTATTTCAGTGGGCAGGCTTTAACCATGTAATGGATTATATACCACCGGTCTTCTGGTTTTTTGCCAAGACTGCTTTTGTGATTTACCTGATGATGTGGTTCAAATGGACCTTCCCACGCCTTCGCATAGATCAGTTGCTGGCACTAGAGTGGAAATATTTGTTGCCCATTAACCTCATTAACCTGATCCTGATATCATTCTTAACACTCATGCAATGGCACTTCTGAAAACGATAAAGGAAGTAGGCAACTATTTCAATGAGATCTACGATGGTGTAGCCTCATTGGTGCGGGGTATGAAAGTGACTGGTGGCTACTTCATCAAGCGCGGACAAATTGTTACGCAGAAGTACCCCGAGAACAGGGCGACGCTGAAGATGTTTGACAACTTCAAAGGTGAACTTCAACTGATTCATGATGAAAATAATCAGCACTCCTGCAACGTCTGCAACACCTGCGCACGAAAATGCCCTAACGGATCCATTGAAGTGATCTACAAAAAAGTGGAAGGCGCTGACGGCAGGAGCAAGAAAATACTTGACAAATACATATATCACCTGGAGACATGCTCCTTCTGCGGCTTGTGTGTACCTGCCTGTGATGAGCATGCGCTTCGCTTCGACCAGGAATTTGAGCATGCAGTATTTGATAAAAGCAAACTCACGAAGGTATTAAACAAACCAGGTTCAACCTGTAAAGTCGTAAAAGAATGACAGGGCCAAGGATCATATTCTACATACTGGCTGCCTCCATTGTGGTGTTCTCCATTCTTTCAGTTACCAGCAGGAGAATTCTTCGAGCCGCAATCTACCTGCTGTTTGTGCTGGTGGCTATGGCGGGCTTGTACTATATGATGAATTTTCAATTCCTGGCAGCCGTGCAATTGATGTTATATGCCGGTGGTATTGTTGTGTTGATCATCTTTTCGATTTTGCTTACGAGCCAGATCGACAGCAAGCTGGATCCCCCAAAGTTCAGTCACCTGCTTGGTGGCGTGTTTACCGCAGTGGGAGGAATCCTTCTAAGTACTATTACCCTTCTCCAATTTGTATTTAAGCCCTCTGGCATCGCAGCGGTCGGTACTGATATTCGATCGGTGGGGAGACAACTGATGGATACAAACCTCGTGGGATATGCGTTGCCGTTTGAAGTCATCAGTGTATTGCTGCTGGCGGCATTGGTCGGATCCATATTTATTGCCAGAAAAGATCGCGTATGAACCTTCAGTCTGAAATACCCCTTGATTATATTGTTGTGCTGAGTGCAGTGGTCTTTTTTGTGGGCCTGCTGGGTGTGGTGATACGCAGAAACCTGATTTCCATGCTCATGGGTATCGAATTGATGCTCAATGCGGTGAATATCAACTTTGCAGCTTTTAATCATTACTTGTTTCCCAACCGTCTTGAGGGGCACTTCTTTGCTCTCATTGTTATGGCCATTGCTGCTGCTGAGGCTGCTATCGCCATTGCCCTGATCATTAACATTTACCGTCGCTTTGCCACCGTGAGTGTGGATGACGTTGATGAACTGAAATATTGAGGCATGGATTATTCGTACACGATACTGATTCTGCTTACCCCTGTCATACTCTTTCTCTTGATTGGGCTGCTCGGCGATAAAATTGACAAGATGCACGCAGGCCTGCTGGGCACCACAGGACTGTTTGCAATTACCATGCTTTCTTATTCCACGGCATTTAGTTATTTCAGTCATGGCACCGTGGAATCCTTTCAAAGCATAGAAGCATTTCAGATTGTGTGGCTTCAATTCACAGATAACCTGATTATTCACCTTGGTATTTTACTGGATCCTCTTTCAGTCATGATGCTGGTGGTGATCACCACGGTGTCGTTGATGGTTCATATTTATAGTCTTGGATACATGAAAGGCGAGCCAGGATTCTCCCGGTATTTTGCCTTCCTCTCCTTATTTACTTTCTCGATGCTGGGATTGGTGGTGGCCACAAACATATTCCAGATGTATCTCTTCTGGGAGCTGGTAGGTGTTTCATCTTATTTACTCATTGGATTCTATTATGAACGCCCTTCCGCAGTTGCGGCAGCCAAGAAAGCATTCATCGTGACACGATTTGCAGACCTTGGATTCCTCATAGGAATTCTTCTCCTCTCCTTTTATACCAACACATTTGATTTCAATACATTGACCGATGTGAATGGCCCTGCCATAGCGCAACCGATCACAAACGTCTTCATGGGACTCTCTGCTACCACATGGGCCATGCTGCTGATATTCATGGGTGGTGCTGGCAAGTCGGCGATGTTTCCCCTTCACATCTGGCTTCCGGATGCCATGGAAGGTCCTACACCCGTGTCGGCTTTGATCCATGCGGCGACGATGGTAGTGGCTGGAGTTTACCTCGTAGCGCGTCTCTTTCCGATTTACTCTTTTTCGTCACCGGATTCACTGGAAGTCATTGCCTATGTGGGTAGTTTTACTTCTTTGTTCGCAGCCGTAGTCGCATGCACACAGCTTGATATAAAACGTGTGCTGGCCTTCTCTACCCTTTCTCAAATCGGGTATATGATGGTGGCGCTCGGCGTTTCAGGCTACGGTGGTGAAGCGGGCCTTGGGTATATGGCCTCTCTCTTCCACTTATTTACTCATGCATTCTTCAAGGCCTTGCTCTTCCTTGGTGCCGGCTCAGTGATTCATGCCGTTCACAGTAACCTGATGACGGATATGGGTGGTCTTAAAAAATACATGCCGATCACGCACATCACCTTCTTGATTGCCTGTCTAACGATCGCCGGAATTCCTCCACTCTCCGGATTCTTCAGCAAAGATGAAATTCTGGTGGCAGCCTTTGAACACAACAAAATCATCTTCGGTGTGCAGTGGATGGTGGCAGGTATAACAGCCTTTTACATGTTCCGTTTGTATTTCAATATTTTCTGGAACAACAGTCCGGCCTACCACCATACGCCTCATGAGTCGCCAGCCACCATGACCGTGCCTCTGGTCATCCTTGCAATGCTTTCGATTTCTTCTGGGTTTGTTCCATTTCATGAATTTGTTACAAGCGATGGACTTCCTTTGACTACTGAGTTTCACTGGATGATCGCCATACCCTCTGTCCTCGTTGCCATGGTTGGAATCGGTGTTGCGGCGGTATTGTATCGAAACAAGAATTCAAGACCTGAGTCTCTTGCTTTGGGAATGAAGTCGTTGTACACACTGGCCTATCATAAGTTTTATATCGATGAAGTTTATTTGTTTATCACCCACAAGATCATCTTTGGCTTGATTTCGCGTCCGGTGGCATGGTTTGATCGCCACATCGTGGATGGCATCTTGAACCTCATTGGCAACACGACAGTATTTTTCTCCGGTTCTATCAAGAAAATGCAATCCGGTGAAGTGCAGTGGTACATATGGTACTTTACTTCTGGCGTTCTACTTCTCACATTGATGATCCTGTATTTTAACTAGCGATGATCATGAACCCTCTCCTGCCATTACTTTTCGTTCCCTTCCTAACTATCGTCGGCATTGCGTTGGTGAAGGATATTTCCAGTGTTCGTTGGGTATCGGCTGTAGGCATGGGCACTCAGTTGATCTTTGCCTTCATCTTGCTCTACCTGTTCTATAAAGAAAGAAATGCTGGCAACACAGATTCCATGCTGTTTGTTTCCAGCACCATGTGGTATGAATCATTCAATATTCATTTGAAGTTTGGGGTAGATGGAATATCAGTAGCCATGATCCTGCTTACGGCTATTGTCACCTTTGCGGGAATATTTGCGTCGTGGCAGGTAGAGTATCTGACTAAGGAGTTCTTCATTTCACTCATCATTCTAGCAGGCGGTGTATTTGGGTTCTTCATTTCCCTGGACCTGTTTACCATGTTCCTTTTCTATGAACTGGCGGTCATTCCGATGTACCTCCTCATTGGCATTTGGGGCAGTGGTCCAAAAGAATACTCAGCCATGAAGTTAACCCTTATGCTTATGGGCGGGTCTGCCTTGCTGTTGGTAGGAATGTTAGGGATTTATTTCAACTCCGCTCCCGACGGTGGCCAACTCACTTTTGATTTGACGGAGATCGCTAAAGTGCACATACCCTACGCTGCACAGATGTTTTTTTTCCCATTCACATTCATCGGGTTTGGAGTTTTAGGAGCTTTGTTCCCTTTCCATACCTGGTCACCAGATGGTCACGCTTCGGCGCCAACGGCTGTTTCGATGCTACATGCTGGTGTATTGATGAAACTTGGGGGTTATGGATGCTTCAGGGTGGCTATGTACCTGCTTCCAGAAGCTGCCCATTCGCTGGCCTGGATATTCATCATCCTGACGGGTATCGGCGTGGTGTACGGTGCATTCGGTGCAATCTGGCAAAAGGACTTAAAGTATATCAACGCATACTCCTCTGTGAGTCACTGCGGACTGGTGCTCTTTGCCTTGCTTATGATGAATGAGACGGCCACAACGGGTGCAATTCTTCAAATGATCTCCCATGGATTGATGACGGCCCTCTTTTTTGCTTTGATTGGAATGATTTATGGACGCACACACACCCGCATGATCAATGAAATGGGTGGACTTATGAAAGTTATTCCATTCCTCTCTGTGGTTTATGTTATTGCCGGTTTGGCATCCCTGGGACTTCCCGGATTGAGCGGCTTCGTTGCCGAGATGACGATTTTTGTCGGTTCATTTCAACACACGGACACCTTCCATCGTGTCGCGACCATTGTGGCATGTTCCTCCATCGTCATCACTGCAGTGTATATACTGAGAGTAGTTGGCACCTTGCTGCTTGGCCCGATCACAAACAACCACTACCTCGAACTCAAGGACGCGCAATGGTTTGAGAAGATCAGCACGGTAACGCTGGTAACATCAATAGCCATCATAGGTTTGACACCATTTTGGATATCCACACTGATCCATGAACCCCTGGCGCAGATGATTCAACATCTTATTCCGTAGTTTATGAGCTGGCAGACCTTTTCCATCATGCGCTTCGAAATCCTTCTCTCGTTGATGATTTTGTATCAACTCGTGGCGGATTTGTCGGAGAAGGAGAACAAACGGATGGTGGTCAATGCAACGATCTTCATTTTCGGGATTATCACCTTAATTGGTTTTCTTCCCTCAGAGGACTCCAGCCTTTTCGGTAGTATGTATATTACTGATGGACTAAGGGTTCTTTTGAAGAACATCCTGAATGTCTCCACGCTGATCATCCTCTTGCAATCCGCCGTTTGGCTTGGGAAGGAGGAGAACCATTCGAAGACGGGACCATTTTATCTGTTGATATTCTCCACCCTGATTGGTATGTATTTCATGATCTCCGCTGGAGATTTTCTCATGCTGTACCTCGGGCTCGAGTTGGCTACCCTGCCGTTGACCATCCTCGCAGCCTTTGACAAGAAGTTGAGGCGCTCCGCAGAAGCGGGGATTAAACTGATGATGTCCTCTGCAGTTTCTTCGGCGATTCTGTTGTTTGGTGTTTCTCTGATGTATGGAATTTACGGCACCTTACATTTTGCAGAAATGACCCTTTTGCAGGATAGCAGCGCCCTGTCGATTTTATCGCTGGTGTTCTTCATTTCTGGTTTGGGATTCAAGCTTTCATTGGTTCCTTTCCACCTCTGGACGGCCGATGTGTATGAAGGTTCGCCGCTGCCGGTCACCACCTACTTCTCCGTAGTGTCCAAAGGAGCGGCCTTATTTACTTTAATGCTTGTTCTATACAGGGTATTCGGCGATCAACCAAGGGTGTGGTCACTTACGGCCTATTTCTTATCGATTACAACCATGGTTGTTGGTAACCTCTTCGCTCTTCGTCAGCAAAACCTGAAGCGGTTCCTTGCCTTTTCGTCCATCACCCAGGCGGGGTTCATGATGCTTGGCTTTGTCAACCCCGATGCGCTAGGCATGAACACCATCATTTATTTTATGCTCATCTACTCCTTGTCCAATCTGGCTGTCTTTGGGGTTTTGTCTATAGTCATCAATGCCACTGGTAAAGAGACCATGGATGACTTCAATGGATTCTATTCCACGAATCCGCGTCTTAGCCTGGTCCTATTACTTGCGTTGTTTTCCCTTGCCGGCATTCCTCCGGTAGCCGGATTTTTTGGCAAGTTCTTCCTGTTTACAGCTGCTGCGGCGAAGGGCATGTACATCCTCGTCTTTATCGCAGTGTTGAATGCCACTTTATCCCTCTATTACTATTTGCTCGTGGTGAAGGCGATGTTTATCAACAAGAATGAATCACCAATTCCTTATCTGCCGGTTTCCGGATATGAGAAAGTAGCGCTGTCCCTTTGCTTTGCAGGCATTGTTCTGATTGGCTTCCTGAGCATTATTTTCGACTACGTTCAGGCAATGGTAAATCTGACTAGTTTATAAACCTGTCGCGTCTCAGGATTGCAGATGACCAAAGTCATGGTTGACAAGCCGGGGTATGGGTAGTTTAGGCCTGTATTAGGACAATTCTGAATCATTATGACGAAAATAATTGAACACCTGGAAGAAGCGACCATCCGGTTTGCAGGTGACTCCGGAGATGGTATGCAACTGGTGGGCAGCCAGTTCTCTGAAACATCAGGCTTTGCCGGAAATGAAGTGAATACCTTCCCGGACTACCCCTCTGAGATACGTGCCCCAGAAGGGACGTTGTATGGTGTGAGCGCTTTCCAAATTCATTTTGGAAAAGACCACATTCATACGTCGGGTGATCACATCGATGTGCTGGTTGCCATGAATGCTGCATCACTCAAGGTGAATATGGGTAACCTCAGACCTGGCGGAATCATTATTGCAAATACGGAGGGATTTGACGAACGGAGCCTTGCCCTGGCAAAATACAGCAGCAACCCACTTGAAGATGAAAGCCTGAGCAAGTACCAGGTCCATGCCGTAGATATTACCAAAGAAATTAAAACGGAAGTCAAAGACCTCAATCTTCCATCCAAGATTGTCAGTAAGACTAAGAATATTTTTGCACTGGGTATGGCTTATTGGCTGTTTAACCGTCCGCTGGACCCGACCGTAAATTGGATCAATAAGAAGTTCAAAGGCAAAGATGAAACCATCCTTGCCAACATTCATGTGCTGCGCGCGGGGTGGAATTATGCCGAAAAGAATGTTGCCTTTCAAACACAATATGTTGTTGATCGTTCTTCCCTGTCTCCGGGCCGTTATCGGAGTATAACCGGCAATGAGGCAGTTGCTCTTGGACTTGTGGTTGCTGCCCGTAAATCAAATCTTCCACTGTTCCTTGGATCCTATCCCATCACACCGGCCACAGATATTCTTCATGCGATTTCAGGTTACAAGAAATATGGCGTAAAACATTTGCAGGCCGAAGATGAGATCGCCGGAATTTGCAGTGCCATAGGTGCTGCATTTGGTGGAAGCCTTGCAGCAACCACGACCAGTGGACCGGGGCTCTCCCTCAAGACGGAAGCCATGGGCCTGGCCGTGATGACCGAACTGCCGCTGATCATCGTCGATGTTCAACGTGCGGGACCTTCCACTGGTTTGCCTACCAAACCGGAGCAAGGTGATTTGTTGATGGCCATGTTTGGTCGTCATGGCGAAGCGCCTATGCCGGTGCTTGCAGCCGCCAGTCCTTCTGATTGTTTTGCACTTACCCTGGAGGCTGCACGGATTGCGTTGAAATACATGACGCCCGTGTTACTATTGACAGACGGTCACATCGGACAATCTTCAGAGCCATGGAAAGTTGCCGCTTTGACTGAACTCCCTGAAATCAAAGCACACTTTGCACAGGATGCCTCTGCTTTCGCTCCCTACAAACGGGATGAAAAGACATTGCGCAGGGAGTGGGCCATTCCAGGCTTTGAGGGAATGGAGCATAGAATTGGTGGACTGGAAAAAGAAGATGGTTCTGGAAATGTTAGCAGCGATTCTGTAAATCATGAAAAGATGGTAAGGCTTCGCCAGCACAAGATTGACAACATCGCCAATGATATACCGGAAGTTCTCGTGGAAGGAGAACAGGAAGGTGATGTACTCCTTCTGAGCTGGGGCAGTACCTATGGTGCAGCCAAGACTGCGTTTGACAGGATGCGTGCCAATGGAGAAGTCCTCTCGTTTGCACACTTGCGTTACATGCACCCATTCCCAAAGAACCTGAGAGATATTCTCAGCCGGTTTAGCCGCGTTGTACTACCGGAACTCAACATGGGACAGTTGCAATTGTTACTTCAAGGCAAATACCTGAAACCGATCATTGGTATTCATAAAGTAGGCAAGCCCTTCAAGTCAACTGAACTTGAAGAGAAATTGATGAACATCCTTCATAAAAATGAAATATTGGCATAGGACCACAGTAAAACTTTAAGAAATGAAAACACAAGTAGACGATCTTTTAGCCAGGCCCCATGCTGGCAACCTGGTATATACGGCCAAAGACTTTAAACCGGAAGTGGACGTGAGGTGGTGTGCCGGTTGCGGGGCATTGTCCGTGCTGTCACCTTCGCAGCGACTGATGCCTGATCTTGGTCTACCCAAAGAAAAGATTGTATATGTCTCTGGCATCGGGTGCTCAGGAAGGTTTCCATATTACATGGATACCTATGGCTTTCACTCTATCCATGGACGGGCGTTGGCCATCGCATCTGGCTTGAAAATAGCCAGAACCGACTTAAGTGTGTGGGTTGTAACAGGAGACGGCGACAACATGAGCATAGGCGGAAATCATTTTATTCATGCATGCCGCCGCAATGTGGACATGAACGTAATGATGTTCAACAACGAAGTGTACAGCCTGACCAAAGGTCAGTACTCTCCTACTTCTCATCGCGGACAGATCACCAAGTCATCTCCACTGGGCGTGTTGGATGATCCATTTAACCCCGTTTCACTGGCATTGGGTGCAGGGGCTACATTTGTTGCTCGTGGCCATGACAAAGACCGCGCACAACTGCAAGGGCTGCTGAAAAGGGCCTATGAGCACAAGGGCGTTGCATTCGTAGAAATCTATACCAACTGCCGCATTTTCAACGACGGTGCCTTTGATCTGTATACCAATGCCGATACCCGAGATAATCACACGATCTTTCTGGAGCATGGTAAACCCCTCATCTTCGGCAAGACGAAGAACAAAGGGATCATCATGGACGGCTATACTCCTCAGGTTGTGAACCTTGACCAGGGTGATCATTCCATAAGCGATCTGCTCATCCACAATGAGAAAGACAGCACCCTGGCATTTATCCTTGCCAACATGACCTACAGTGAAGACCTGCCCCGCCCGATGGGTGTTCTGCAGGCCATTCAGCGGGCGCCTTACGAAGAGCGCGTAGTCAACCAGATTCAGCATGAAATAGTTACGAAGGGTGAAGGTGATTTGCAGAGTCTGCTAACAGGGGAAACGAGTTGGTTGATTGCCTGAAGTAAACATAATATAGATGGCTGTAGAACTTAAGAGGCCACTTACGGTAGTAAGTCCTATTACTACAAAAGTCTTTTGAGCTTCAGCATACAGATGCACCGGCACTCCTTCATTCGTTGAGCCTTGGTTCACGAAGTTGCTAACCAAGCTACGAATCGCTGAAATTAATTCTCTGATTACTTTGCGACAACCCTCCTGGACTCCCTCTCTCCATTTCGTTTTCTCATGGGTTGCACTTCCAGCATGAGCAGGCTTGTGCTAATAAGATCACCCATCGTATTTGCCTGAAGGGAGCGGTCATCTTCATAGAGATCTGCCAATTCGCTGCTAAGCTTGCGGGTGTTTTCTTCCGTGGACAAAATCTCCTTTTTCATAGCATTGAGCAACATGGGCAGCTGCTCAGAGGCAGCCCGCACACGAGTCAATAGCCTGGTCCGTTCTTCCTTCTGGTATTGAAGTTCCAGGACCTGTGACATGCTTTTGAAACCGAGGTTGATGATAGGGTTGTTCTCTTTGAAGTATTGAGGCATGTAAATTTTCACATTTCCTTCGTAACAATGCTGATCGAAATCGATTGCCCTCAGGCGGAAGTACAGTTCGTCAAAGTCGGGGATCACTTCCACAATGAAATTATCATTGCGCATGTCGCCAAGAAGTTGCACGAGGCTTCTCTCATTGAACTTCACAAATTCCTTTGCAACGCGCAATGGGTTGAATTCATTCTTCGGAAGGAATTCCTTAATGAAGGAGTCACCCGGAATACCCTGGATGTGTTCTTCAATAAGGGTCGCCCCTTTTACGAGGTAGTTGATCTTGTTGGGTGACAGCAGGTGTTCCAACTCCATTCCGTAAATACGAGACATGTCGGCCTGCTTGATATAGAAATAGTCGAACAAGTCATTGAGTTTGTTGACGATGCGGACCCGAAGTGGATGAGTGTTAGCGTAGAGGCAATAGTCTACGCGGTCTATGTACAAGTGTTCAATGACGCTTACATCGCCATCTACTTTCAGTTGAGCATACTCCTTCCTCAAGCAATCATGAATAAACTTGCGGTCGGACTCACCATAAATCAACGTTTCCCAAAGGGTGTCATTCCCCTTTTTGTCAAAGAGGGTGACCGAGCTGTGATGGTGAAGCAAGTCGGAATATGACATGGGTACTTCAATCTCACGGTTGGTGAGCATGAGGTACCCGCGGAGTGCTTTACTCACCGGATAAGAAGGCTTCTTAAACCGGATCTCTGCCATCTTATTGGAACTCGCCCTTGAGCTGGGCGACCCACTTTTCAATTCGACCTTCCGTCAGGTCTTTCTGATTATCTTCATCAATAGCGAGCCCCAGGAACTTTCCATTGACAACTCCTTTTGAGGCTTCGAAGTTGTAGCCATCTTTTGGCCATGCTCCGACAAAGCTGGCTCCCTTGTCCTTGATGCGATCATGAATGATTCCCATGGCATCCTGAAAGGTGTCAGGGTATCCATCAGCATCGCCGAGACCGAGGTACGTAACCCGCTTTCCGGCATAGTCAACGTCTTCCAATTGATCAATGAAGCTGTCCCAGTCTTCTTGCAGTTGCCCTATCTCCCAGGTGGGGCACGCCAAAATCAGGTTGGGATATGGCGCCATGTCCTCGGATGTAGCGGAGTTCACATTGTGTAATACCACGTTGGGCTCTCCACCAAGTGCCTGCTGCAATTGACCGACTACCCTTTCCGTGTTGCCTTCGGTAGATCCGAAGAAGATTCCAATTTGAACCATAAAATTTACTGTTTGGTTATATTCGATTTAGTTTAAAGATCATTGTCATGTTCGTTCTGCAATTCGCCACGCTTGGGATGGTATTGCATGAATACATCGGATTTCATCAGGATATCTACATACTGAGCACGCTTGTAAGCAAATGGATCCGCCAGATTTTTTTTAGACAGGTGACCCCTGAAGGAGGCTATGGTGTCATAGTCATGGTCCTTCATCCAGTGTTCAATTTCTTCCAGCATCGTAGAGACATATTGGATACCTTTCTTGTAGATGGAACTTACAATCTGAACTGCATCGGCGCCGGCGAGCAGCATTTTTACTACGTCTTTGCCGTTCAGAACACCCGTGTTAGCAATCACACTTCCCATGGTTTTTGTATGCAACAGACCTGCATAGCGCAGCGCAAGGCGATTGTCATTCTCACTGCTGAAGTTGTATGGATAGTAGTGCTCTACCTTGTCGACATCAATGTCAGGTTGAAACAATCTATTGAACAACACAAAACCATTGCTACCCGCATTGTCCATCCGGTGGATAAGTTGCAGTGGATTGGAATAGAATGGACTCAGTTTTACAAAGAGAGGAAGCTTTACTGCATGCCTTACCCTCCTGAGCGTTTCAATTTGACCGGATTCGATCGAAGCGCTACCGGTTTCAAAATCGCTGGGGTGGCTATAGAAATTCAGTTCCAACCCGTCAATCCCGGTTGACTCCATTTCCTTGGCAAACTGTACCCAGGTTTCATCATGAATGCAGTTCAGACTTCCTATGAGTGGAATATTCAGAGAACGTTTCGCCGCCTTGAGTTGCATCAGGTGTTCTGCGGGACCAGCGTGTTTTACTTTGGGAAAGAAGGAATCATGCTCGGCATCCCAGCCTTTAAAGGAATCCATTTTTTGATCCATGGCCAATGCCTCGAGCTCAATTTGCTCCTCAAACAACGATTTATATACTATGGCCGCAGCACCCGCTTGTTCAAGCTTGATCAGGTTGGCAGGGTCGGTGACCAGGTTGCTGGCTCCAATGACAATTGGATTCTTCAGCGAAATGCCACCGTAGTTGGTTGATAGGTTGATGCTCATATCATTTCTCTTTAGGCTTCCGACAAATGTTTAATATCCTTGAACCGTTGATCGTTGTCTTTTTCGGCGAGTGCCACCAGGCGTTTGGCTTCTTCCGGGTTAGTGAGGTTGAGGGTCTTATAACGGATTTCTTCTTCGAGGTACGCCTCAAAACCTGTATCGACTTCGACGCCATCCCAGCTGAACGGATTAAGCGACTCCTTCCGTGCATCAGGGTTGAAGCGGTACATCGGCCAGTATCCGCACTTTGCAGCCTTCTCGGATTGTTTTTTCGTGAACTTCATGTCATATCCATGGGCAATGCAAGGAGAATAAGCGATAATGATGGAAGGTCCGATGTGCTTTTCAGCCTCCACGAATGCGAGTGCTGTTTTCTCCCGATCCATACCCATGTTGACTGAAGCAACGTACGCATTGCTATAGGTTGCCATCATCAAGCCAAGGTTCTTCTTGCTCAACTTCTTGCCATCGGAAGCAAACTTGGCTACGGCACCGCGGGGTGTTGATTTAGATGCTTGCCCGCCCGTGTTGGAATAAACCTCCGTGTCCACCACCAGGATATTCACATTGCGATTGGATGACATGACGTGGTCTAGTCCGCCAAAGCCGATGTCATATGCCCATCCATCTCCGCCAAAGATCCATACACTCTTATCAACAAAATAATCTTCAAGCTCAACCACTTTGTCGAGTATCAGACTCTTGCCTGAAATTTTCTGTTCGGCAGCCAGCAATTGCTTCAGCTGATCAGCATTTGCTTTTGCTTCGCTTGTAACTTCATTGAAAAGCCTCATGCCTTTTTGTAGTGAAGACTTCAGGCCCTCGCTGATAGAAGTTTCAAGAAGTGCCTCTACATTTGTCTTCAATTGTCTCCGGTTGGCATCGACAGCGAGGCGCATGCCCAGTCCGAATTCGGCATTGTCTTCAAAAAGTGAGTTAGCCCATGCCGGACCCTTGCCGTTCTTGTCCTTTGTGTAAGGCGTCAATGGGAATGTGCCTCCATAAATCGATGTGCAGCCGGTGGCATTGGCAATAATCATGCGGTCGCCATACAATTGGGTGACCATATGGATATATGGAACTTCACCACAGCCCGAGCAGCTTGGAGGATATTCTATATATGGCTCTGCCACGTTGGGCTCGCTTACAAATGGAAGTTTTTCAATCCATGTCGCTGGATTACCTGGTATCCCCCTATATTCCAGGCGCTTGGTACCGGTTGGAACCGCTCCATTCACAGGCATAAAGGAGACAGGAATATTATCCCCCTTGAGTCTTAGGATCGGATCAATGATATTATCGGCGAACCAGCCGGAACCAGCCGGAACTACAGCCGTGATTTCTGTGAACTTATCAGACTCTTCAGGTATAGGAATTGATACTACAGCAGCTGCGGAGGCATCAATGGCTTTCCAGTTCATTTCCACAATCTCCGGGCCTTTTCGTGCAAATTGTTTTTGGACAAACTTCTTGATCAACTCGATCGCTTCACTTTCAGGAAGTACACCCGAGACCTTAAAGAAAGCTGTTTGCATCACGGAACTTATCCTTCCACCGAGTCCCACGCTCTTGGCAATCTTCGAGGCGTCAATGGCAAATACCTTAACCTTCTTTTGTCGAATGGTATCCTGCATCGCTTTCGTGAACATCCGGAATACATTTTCAGGCTTCTGACTGGTATTGAAGAGGAAAGTCCCTCCTTCTGTGATGCCTTCAAGGATATCATACTGTCCTATGTATTGAGCTCTGTGCAAGGCGACAAAGTCCACTTTGTTCAAAAGGTATTCGGACTGTATCCGTTCTTTGCCGAAGCGAAGGTGAGAGATTGTCCAGCCACCGGACTTGTTGGAATCATATTGGAAATAACCTTGCACAAACAAGTCTGTACTTTCCCCAATGATCTTGATGGCATTCTTGTTGGCGCTCACGGTTCCGTCTGAGCCATAGCCCCAGAACTTGCAGCGAACGATTCCTTTTTGTTCTGTATCGATGTCTTCTTTTACGGTGATGGACTTCTTCGTTACGTCATCGTTGATTCCCACAGTGAAATTGTGCCATCCATTGTTGTCAAGGTGATTGTAAACAGCCTTCACCATCGATGGCGTGAATTCCTTGGAAGACAAGCCGTACCGCCCTCCAATTACCTGTATACCAGATCGTTGTCCTGCAGCAAGCGCCGCAACAATATCCAGGTACAAGGGTTCGCCGAGGGCACCTGGCTCCTTGGTTCTGTCAAGCACAGCAATCTTCTTGACCGACTTGGGGATTTCATTAAGAAAATCTTCTAAGGCGAATGGCCTGTACAGCCTGAGTTTTAGTAGCCCGACCTTTTCCCCTTTCTTCCTCAGGTAGTTGATGGTCTCCTCAATGGTTTCGGTGCCGGACCCCATCGCAATGATGATCTTCTCTGCATCCGGTGAGCCGATGTACTCATATAGTTTATATTGCCGACCGGTTTTTTCACCAAAAAGTTTCATGTATTTCTTTACAATTGCCGGGCAGGCCTCATAATATTTGTTAACCGTTTCTCTTCCCTGGAAGTACACATCTGGGTTTTGGGCTCCTACTTTGCAGATGGGTGCTTCGGGCCTTAGTGCCATAGCCCGGAATTCTTCCACGTACTTCATGTCCACCATACTTCTCATTTCATCATAGGTAATCGGAATGATTTTCTGAATGGAGTGAGAAGTACGGAATCCGTCGAAGAAGTGAAGGAAAGGAATTTTAGATTCAAGGGTTGCCAGATGGGACACCACCGCCATATCCTGTGCTTCCTGGACACTCGAAGACGCAAGCATGGCAAACCCTGTTCCCCGGGTTGCCATCACATCAGAGTGGTCGCCAAAGATGGACAGCGACTGG
>JANYHW010000131.1 GCA_025358885.1 Cytophagales bacterium
CTACCTCATTGGTAAGTGCGGCATGATCGCCCCCACCGGATAAATGGTAGATAGCTTTGAGGTAGTTTTCTTCGGTTAGGCTGAGCATAGCTTAAAATCTCCTCAAAGTTAGAAATTTAGATTAGTCTAAAAAATAATTTAGACTATAAATCCCGGAGTGCATCCAGGAATTTTGGCTCCTCAGAAGCCCACGTAATGTCTGCTGGATGGTCGGTGTAGAACGCCCCGCCTTTTAGAGCCAATAACAGGGAAGGATAATCTGGCTGCTCACGATCGAGGAAAAGGAACGGGCGAATCGAACTGAATTCATTTGTCCAGGGCCAGCGTGTGTCCAGAATGATGGGGAGTTGGGCGTTGAGGTATTCAAAGAGTTTGGTTGGCCGCGAATGTTTGGTGTGCGGTGAGGGTGGATAAATGAGTATCCCTGCATCCGACTGATTGATGCACTCCATAATTTCCTGATGAGGCACCAGTTGTTCCCCGCCGATCAATCGTATGAAAATGTTCTGTTGACTTTCCTCGGAAATGGCTAGCCGTATCTGAGCATCAGCAGCATATCCAACAATGGTGATCGTAACGTAGGGATCGAGGTTGTGTAATTCCTTTGCGATACGGATCGCCTCGAATACTCCGGTGCTCTCTGCCAGCGTTCCGGAAAAGAGTAGTCGAATGTTACCGGTAACTTGTTTTCTTACACCCGACGCCTGTGTGAGCGGTGCCTTATTTTCAAGGACGGTCCAACCCCCACGGTGAAATTTTATCTCTTCTTCATAGGATCGTTCTGCCAGGAAGAAATGATCGACGGCAGGAGCCAGCAGTTTTTCCTTGAACCTGACCAAGGCAGCCAGGGGCCAACGCAGTAATTTGGAGAACGATCCACTGTGAAGAATATTTCGATAGTAATTCTCACGAAGGTCATACACAATAGATATGTTCTGAATGACTTTCAATGACATGGCAGGCAACAGCAATTCGTGGGTGTTGAAAATCAGTATTTCAGGCTTGAGTTTCCGGATGATCCTGAACACTTCCCATTTGGCCCAAATACGGCGAATGCTCAGCCGGGGGAAAGGCTTCAAGGAAATGAGCTGTATGTTTGTATGATCGTTATGTGAAACTGAAGGATAACCGATGATGTATACTTCGTACTTATCGGAATTGTAAAGACTTTGTCCCATCTTCTCGAACATCCGGGTGTCATCAACGGGTTTGAGGATGGAGGCAAGGACAATTCTTGTTTTTTTTCTTTCTTGCGCCACGATTTAAAAATAAGATTTAAATGGAACTCCACGAACAAATTGAAAAAGCCTGGAACAACCGTGAGCTGCTGCAAATGGCTGAGACACAGGAAGCCATTCGTGAAGTCATTCGCCGGCTTGATATTGGTTCGCTTCGTGTGGCTGAGCCTTCAGGCAGTGCCTGGAAGGTGAACGAATGGATCAAGAAGGCTGTCATCCTGTATTTCCCCATTCAAAAAATGGAGACCATGGAAGTGGGGCCGCTTGAATTTCACGATAAGATTCCCTTGAAGCGCAATTTTCATGAAAAAGGAGTGAGGGTGGTACCCTTGGCGATTGCGCGTTATGGGGCATTTGTAAGCAAGGGCGTTATCCTGATGCCGTCCTATGTAAATATTGGTGCTTATGTGGACGAAGGAACCATGGTGGACACATGGGCGACCGTCGGCAGTTGTGCACAAATAGGAAAGAATGTCCATCTGAGTGGCGGAGTGGGCATTGGTGGGGTGCTTGAACCCGTACAGGCGTCACCGGTCATCGTGGAAGACAATGCCTTCATTGGTTCCCGTTGCATTGTTGTCGAGGGCATTCGGGTGGGCCGGGAGGCTGTGCTCGGTGCTAACGTGGTGCTTACCGGCAGTTCCAGGATTATCGATGTCACAGGCCAACAGCCCGTTGAATATAAAGGTTACGTTCCAGACCGTTCGGTTGTAATCCCCGGCACATTGCCCAAGCAATTCCCGGCTGGGGAATACCAGGTGCCCTGTGCCCTGATTATTGGCAAGCGAAAGGAGAGCACCGACAAAAAGACTTCATTAAATGATGCCCTCCGTGAAAATCACATTTCTGTTTAGCCGTGGCACGGCGTTTGAAGCCAAGCTACTAATCGACTAATTTTGCCCTATGAGGTATTTTGTAATTGGGCTAGCTCTGTTTGTGGCTTTATGCGGCTTTATTGCCAACAAACAAAAGGCAATACCCGTCATAAAGAACGTTGCTTACACCACCGGTGAAGAGCTCGAGTATAAAGTGCATTTGGCCTTCTTCACGGTGGGAAAAGGCATCACCAGGGTCGATCACAAAATTCATGAGATCAATTCGAGACCCTGCTTCAAGGTAGATGCCTTTGGTACGACCAGTGATTGGATTTCGTGGGTTTCCCGTTTTGAAGACAATTGGGGCGCTTACATTGACACAGCAACGCTAAGTACCCAGGTGGCGTACCGCAAGCTTAAAGAGGGATCTTATCGCAGGGATGAGATTGTCAATTTTGATCAGGAAAAGAACAAAGTAGAGATCAGGGTAAAAAACAATGAGACTGGTGTATATGATGAGCCCAAGATGTATGATGGTCCTCAGAATGCGAAGGACCTCGTATCCGGATTCCTTTACCTCCGTGTGGTGGATTTTACCAAGATCGCCAAAGGTGACACCATTACGATCTCCGGGTTTCTTGAAAATGCATTTTACAACCTGAAGATCATCTACACGGGCAAAGAAGTTATTAATACACGTGTTGGAAAAATCCAGTGTCTGCGGTTGAGCCCGGTCATGCCGGCCAATTCATTGTTTGATGGCGAGAATTCCATTCTATGCTGGATTTCCGATGACCTTAACCGGATCCCGGTAAGGATACAGGCTAAGATGTTCATCGGAAGTACCGGGCTTGAGCTGATCAGCTTCCGGGGGTTGAGAAATCAACTCCGCATCATCCGTTAAACTCCGAAGCGGCTCAATAATTCTGAGAACTTTGTAACGCTGACGGGCTTCTCGACATACTCCGCCACTTCAGGATTATTTTGGGCGCGATTCAGGTCGCGGGGGTCTATAGAAGAACTGACCATATAAATCCTGATCTTCTTGGCAAACCCTTCCTTCAGCTTTTGAAATTCATCCAGGAATGTCCAACCGTCTGTGATGGGCATGTTGATGTCCAGGAAAATAATATCGGGCAGCTTTGAGGCTTCTGCGGAATTATTGTGAAGAAAAGTAAGCGCTTCCTGACCGTTCGGAAACTGCAGGACCTTATCAGCCAGCTTGGTGGCTTTCAGGGTTCGAGATGCTGTGAATTGGTAAACAGTGTCATCATCAATTACGGCTATGACGGGAGGAGGGAGAGTATTTTCTATCATTCTGGCACTTTAGCACGGTCCCTTTAACGGAACAAACCGCAAACTGTTCATTTTTTTTTGAGTTGACAAGCCATCTTTTGGGTGAGGCTATTAGTTTGGCAGGTAATTGCAATCTTCCCCGGAAGTAATAATTTTGGCCATCTCAACCTAACCCCAACTTGTATGTGGAAAGAATTCAAAGCCTTCGCCATGCGGGGCAACGTCATTGATCTGGCCGTTGGCGTCATTATCGGCGCCTCCTTTGGAAAGATAGTGAGCTCCCTGATCGATCATGTTATTACACCCCTGATGCTTAAGCCGGCACTGGATGCCGCCAACCTGAACAAACTGGAAGACCTTACCGTGTTAGGGTCGGTGAAGTACGGTAGCTTCATCGCTTCTGTCATTAACTTCATCATTATTGCCTTTGTCCTTTTCCTGATTGTGAAGGCTGCCAACACAGCTAAGGAAAAGGAAGAAGCCAAGCCTGTAGCTCCTGCACCTCCTGCGCCGGATATTGTCCTGCTCACGGAGATCCGGGACCTGCTGAAGAAGTAATTCCTGGATTTTCTACCTTAAATGATGAAGGACTTGCGGTCTACTTCCTGAACCGATCAGCAACAGTGAGTTCCTTGCTGCCGGGTGTGTAGCGATAAAATCCTGTTCCCGACTTTACACCTTTATGCCCGGCCATCACCATGTTGACCAGCAATGGGCATGGAGCATATTTCGGGTTGCCAAAACCATTGTGCAATACATTCAGGATGGAGAGGCAGATATCCAGGCCGATAAAGTCTGCCAATTGGAGGGGCCCCATCGGGTGAGCCATGCCGAGTTTCATGACGGTATCAATTTCATTGACGCCGGCGACACCCTCATAAAGGGTATAAATAGCTTCATTAATCAAGGGCATGAGAATCCGGTTGGCCACAAATCCAGGATAATCATTTACTTCAACAGGAATCTTACCCAGATTCTTCGCGAGGTCCATGATGGTCTTCGTCACGGAATCGCTGGTGCCATATCCCCGAATCACTTCGACGAGCTTCATAATCGGTACCGGATTCATGAAATGCATGCCAATGACTTTATCCGGACTCTTCGTAACGGCAGCAATGCGCGTAATAGAGATAGACGAAGTATTGGAGGCGAGAATTGCTTCGGGTCGGGTATTCTCATCAATCTCCTTAAATATTTTCAATTTCAGATCAATATTTTCTGTTGCCGCCTCCACAACAAGGTCGGCTTCACGAACACCTTCTTTAAGGAATGTCGTGGTACTGATGTTGGCCATCGCACGATCCTTAACTTCTTTTGTCAGGGTACCTTTCTCCACCTGCCTGCCTAAGTTTTTCTCGATCGTCGTCATGGCTTTCTTGAGGAAGTCTTCAGAGATGTCGACCAGAGAAACTTTATACCCGCTTTGCGCGAAGGCGTGTGCGATCCCGTTTCCCATTGTTCCCGAACCAATGACTGCGATGGTTTTCATTCAGAAGGATTTAAGATTGCAAATATAGCGGCAAAGTCCGGATGGAAAACCGCAAAAATGATCAAGGGTATTTTGCGAAACCCTTGTCAGGTATTCATCACCAGATTCATCAGCAGACAAGAACTTATTGATATCTCTTCAGGTGTGGCAGAACTTTGTCGCCTTGCGAGACGGCGCCACCTAGCTTCATGATGTCGGTCGGAGTTTGACAAAGAGCGGCCTTCCCATGATAGATGGCGATCGGAGCCCGTAACAAATGTGCATTTTGAGAGAGCACATCAAGCCAGCCATTCATAGTGTACTCCTTGCCGGCTACTTTCGAAGTATAGTCCTGGTGGGAATGGTCAAGCAAATCATCCGGCTGCATATCCAGCATACCGATAATTTCTTTCCAATACATGGGTGAGAGTCTCTCCCGATTTGCATCAACGGTGTTGATATGATCACAAATGTCAAGGGCGAGGGCCTTGGTTTGTTTGCCAACCGTGCTCAATGGATTATAGAGCAGGAAGAGCTCATTGATGTGGAATTGCATGTTGGGTGATTTGGTCTAATGAAGCTAGCAAAAAAATCAGGAATTCAATCCTGCTCAAGAGAGACCAATTGGGCATAGCCCATGGCATTGAATCGCAAAATCAGCTTCATTGAGGCAGCGGAGGCATTCGGACAACCAGGTGCGGCAGTAACAAAATAATAGTAAAACTTTTGGTTGCGCTTGTAAAGTTCGTTTTGGTCGGGCCGGCCCAGAAGTTGGACAATGTCTACTTCCGAAAGGCCTTTGAGTTCCGGCAGGCTTTGTCGGAGCTCAATTTCCTTTCCAGCCCTGTAGCCGTGGCATCCATTCTTATCGCCCTTCCATTCCTCGATATCAATGTCCGGCAATGTCGGCATGTCTCGTCCACAGGACACCAGCAGTACGGCCAGAAGGCATTGACTAAGCTTTAATCGCATTGACTTGCTTTGAAAGCATATAAAACCAGGCTGCTGAAATGACAAAGTAGCTAAGGGCAAGGCCTATCAGAATAGGCGGCCACTGTAAGACAGTGGTGAGTATCACCAGCGCGCAAGGATAGACGAAGATGCGAAGCCACTCGGAAACTTGCACCCACGGTTTGTGTTCGAACAAAACTCCGCAGTTCACCACCACAATGGAAATCGCAGCTGCAATGATTGCCTTTTCACCCAGGGAAAATTTTGATTGGTTGAAAAGAAACAAGGCAGTGCCCAGGAGACAGAGCGTGTACTGAAACAAGACATAGTAGTTCAGCGAATTTGGGGCTGGAGTTACATATTTTTGATAACGGGCTGGGGCAACCTCAGGCGCTGGCCGGTATCCTCCCAACTCATCGGGGAACCATCCTGGCTTATTGAACATGTACTTGATCTTGTTGCGCCAGGAATGAATCATTTTCATTTCGCGCACCATGGTCGCATAATGATCAAAGTTTGCCCAGACAGCATTCCAGCTGTGAATGGGTTTCGTGATGCCGTAGGTAGGCTTTTCTTCTTCGGGCTGGAATGTGCCAAACATCTTGTCCCAGATGATGAGCGAACCCGCGTGATTTTTATCGATGTATTTGGGGTTGCGGCCGTGGTGCACACGATGATGGGAGGGGGTATTGAACACATACTCAAACCAACCCATTTTGTTGATGGTCTCTGTGTGGATCCAGAATTGATAAAGTGTATTTAATGCAGAGATGAGCACGAAATCCATCGTATCAAATCCCAACAGGGCAATGGGCAGGCTAAACGCAAAAGTCCAGACCACCTGAAAACTGCTTTGACGCAAGGCAACCGACAGGTTATATTCCTCACTCTGATGATGCACCACATGCCCACCCCAAAAAAGGTTGATTTCATGGCTCATGCGATGGGCCCAATAATAAGTAAGGTCTGTGAGCAGGAAGAGAGCAAGCCAGTACAGCCATGTCTTCTCTAGCGTGAACAATGCAAAATTCGAAAACATTACCTCATACACACCGATGGCCAGTACCCTCATGAAGAGTCCCGACAGTTGTTGGGTGATCCCACAACTCAGGTTGGCAATAGCATCCGGAAGACTGTAGAGTTTACGGTGCATTAGGCGCTCCACGATAAGTTCTATCCCGATGAGGATAAAAAAAATTGGAATCGACAGTACTATTGGATTGAGGTTCATGTATTAACCCTTTCGAAAACCCTTTGCTTAATTGATTTTTGTAAAAATAGTTCAAAAATGTTTATAGGGACAGGACAAGGCACGTTGACTTATTTCTTGGCAGAATGAGTAATATTGATCATTGGATGAAACCTAATGTCTGGCTATTCTTCTTTCTGGTTTCAACGGTCATGGTGAACGGGCAATCCGACGACTTCAAGGATGTTCCCAGGAAGGGTAGCTATCTGTATTACGGACAACCTGCCTTTGAAGATAACTCATTTCTCCTGGAGGAGGCAATCAATCAGGAAAAGGGGATCATGCAATACATTTCAAATTTCTATTTTAACAATATCAAAGGCGGCGACTTTCTCTACAGTTTTACTCAAGAGATTCCAATAACACATTTGCGTCACCAGATTAGCTATACGCTTCTTTATGAGGTCTTGAATTCGCCCCCGACGGGCACGAAAAGCAATGGGCTGGGTGATATTAATCTGGAATATAATTATATGGTTACCGGCAAGAAGGATTGGGCCATGGTGGTACCAGGTGTTACCCTGATCATCCCTACTGGGCAGTCAGGCAATGGGCATGGCGCAGGTGGATTCGGCGGAAAGCTTAGCCTTGCATTGACAAAACGGTTGTCACATAAGCTGGTGACACACTTTAACCTGGGGTACACCTATATTGCTCAAGCCGACCGATATACGTTGTCCAGCTCAGGAGGCAGGGTACTGGCATTTGAAAAGGACCTGCAATTTAAGAACCTGGGAGCAAGTGTCATTTGGTATCAATCCAGGAAATTCAACTGGCTGTTGGAATGCACCTCTTCCTACCTTACAAACATTAACACAGATGGAACCTTGGGTAGTAGCAATCAAATCACCATCAATCCTGGATTTCGATTTGCTATTGATCACAACCGCGTTCAGATTGTCCCCGGGTTCAGCATGCCTTCAATATTCACAAATGGCAAGTTTGACAGGACAGGAGTGTTTTTCTATTTGTCCTTCGAAGGAGAATATTTACCATTCACCAAGGCGAAAAACAGGTAGGGCACTCCCAAACTATTAACTTGCCGACCGTTTTCACCGGATGGTATGATTATTAAAGTATTCAAGGCAGTTTGGTTCCTATCCCTCGTGGCAACATTGGCAATTTTTCTGTACATCTATGCCTCCCTGCCGGCGGATATCCAGCTTGGGGAAAACAGTTCAGTCACCAGGGATACTCTATTCTACGCAACACTGGGTATCCTTTCTGTTTTCAATGCCTTGGTTTTCGCCTTCTCAAAGCTCTACAACAGCCAGGCAGGATTTTTCCGGGTGTGGTTCTATGGATTGATGACTTTCTTTAATTTGTTCCTTATCGTCTCCTTGCAGTTCATCAATGTGTACAACAGCCAGGAAAAATATAACTATGACAGTCTCGGCTTCGTGATTTACGGCAGCCTGGGAATGGTCGTCTTATGGTCGTCGTTGTGGCCATTTTATTCCATCAGCCAAAGAATTCTAAATAAAGAGGGTATTTGATTGAGCGTGTATTGTTCATTGAATATCAATTACTTGCGAATATTGATTTCGCTAAGATTTGTAGTTCAAAGTTTCTCCCGTTTCATGGAAATCATTTCAAAATTCTCTTTCTTAGGAGAGTCGGAGTCGCACCGGATTTTTTTGATGATAAGGACGAACAGAACAATGGTCCTATTTTTTAGTCTTCGTGCACGCGGCGAAGGAATCATTGACGTAAGATAAATAACCACTGAAGTTGAATGGCGAAGGACATTTTTGAGTACAATGAGGCGAGCATCCGTTCGCTCGACTGGCGTGAGCATATCCGTATGCGTCCAGGGATGTACATAGGCAAGCTGGGTGACGGTTCTGCCAAAGACGACGGGATCTATGTCCTGGTAAAGGAAGTCATGGATAACTGTATCGACGAGCACATGATGGGCTATGGGAAGTCCATCGATATCAAGATTACGGATCAGAAAGTGGTGGTGCGCGATTTCGGCCGGGGTATCCCCTTGGGTAAAGTGGTTGATGTCGTATCCAAGATTAATACCGGTGCCAAATATGACTCAGGAGCATTTCAAAAATCAGTAGGATTAAATGGGGTAGGAACGAAGGCGGTGAACGCACTTTCAAACTATTTCAAAGTCCAGGCATTCCGGGAAGGACAAACCAAACTTGCTGAATTCAAAAAAGGAGTTCTCTCGAGCGATCCTAAAGTTGCCAAGAGCAGCGAGCGAAACGGTACCCTGGTAGAGTTTGAACCCGATGGCTCAATGTTTAAGAATTATCATTTCATTCCAGAATACATGGATGATTTGATGTGGAACTATGCTTTCCTCAATGCCGGATTGACCATCAACTACAATGGAAGGAAGTTCTATTCCAAGGATGGCCTGCTAGATCTTCTCAAACAAAAATCAGATGTTGAGGATATTTGCTATCCCATCATCCACTTCAAAGGGGACGACATCGAGGTGGCGCTCACGCATGGCAACCAGTATGGTGAAGAATACTATTCTTTCGTAAACGGACAGAATACAACCCAGGGAGGAACTCACCTGGCTGCCTTCCGCGAAGGTATAGTGAGAGGCGCAAGGGATTTTTTCAAGAAAGACTATGATGCTGCCGACATCCGTGCGAGCATCATGGCGGCCATTGCTGTGAGGGTTCAGGAGCCTGTATTTGAATCGCAAACGAAGACCAAATTGGGATCCATGAACATGGCCCCTGATGGAGCTACGGTTAAAAATTTCGTAGGAGATTTTGTCTCCAAAGAACTGGAAATCTACCTCCACAAGAATCCCAAGACTGCGGAGGCAATGCTCAAGAGGATTCTTCAGTCTGAACGCGAGCGCAAGGAAATTGCCGGTATTAAGAAACTGGCCAATGAGCGTGCGAAAAAGGCCAATCTTCACAACAAGAAGCTTCGCGACTGTCGCTTCCATTTTGACGATGAGAAAGGGGAGAAAGGACCTCAATCAGTGGTGTTTATTACTGAAGGTGACTCGGCCAGCGGGTCCATCACGAAATCAAGGGATGTAGAGACCCAGGCGGTGTTCAGCCTTCGTGGGAAACCTCTCAATTGCTTTGGCCTGACGAAGAAGGTTGTCTACGAAAACGAAGAGTTTAACCTCCTCCAGCATGCACTGAACATTGAAGACGGAATGGATGGCTTGCGCTACAACAAAGTGATTATTGCTACCGATGCGGATGTCGATGGAATGCATATCCGACTACTCCTGATGACGTTTTTCCTGCAATTCTTTCCCGACCTGGTCAAAGCGGGGCACGTGTATATATTGGAGACCCCACTATTCAGGGTGCGCAATAAGAAAGAAACAATCTATTGCTACAGTGAGAGAGATAAACAAGCTGCAGTGGCCAAGCTGGGCAGCAAGCCAGAGATCACGCGATTCAAAGGCTTGGGAGAAATCTCACCGGAAGAGTTTGGAACATTCATCGGTGAGTACATCCGACTTCAGCCCGTGCGAATTGATAAGGAAAAGCACTTGGTCAAGACACTGGAATTCTATATGGGCAAGAATACACCGGATCGGCAGGATTTCATTATTGATAACCTCAGGATTGAGTTAGATAAGGTAAGTGCAGAAGAAGTGAAAGAAGAAGTAGAAGCATAACCCAGGTAGGAGCATTCTCTTATGAGTAAGAAAAAATCAAGCAAAAACCAGAAAACCGGAAGCGCAAACGACGATGTCATCCATCAACTTGCTTCCATTGATGACCTCTATGAAGACTGGTTCCTGGACTATGCCTCGTATGTGATCCTTGAACGTGCGGTCCCTCGCATTGAGGACGGTTTGAAGCCCGTTCAGCGACGTATTGCTCATTCCATTAAGGAAATGGATGACGGTCGGTTTAACAAAGTGGCCAATGTAATAGGAAATACCATGCAGTATCACCCCCACGGTGATGCCGCCATAGGAGAAGCCATAGTCAATATTGGACAGAAAGACCTATTGCTGGATACTCAGGGTAACTGGGGAGATGTGCGCACTGGCGACGGCGCTGCGGCCCCGAGATATATTGAAGCGCGCCCGTCAAAGTTTGCCCTGGATGTGGTGTACAATCCGCAGACCACGGAATGGCAATTGTCCTACGACGGCAGGAAGAGAGAACCCGTTACCCTGCCTGTAAAATTTCCCCTGCTTTTAGCGCAAGGGGTCGAAGGTATTGCAGTAGGGTTATCTACCAAGATCCTTCCTCATAATTTCTGTGAATTGATTAAAGCGTCTATCGATTGCCTGAAAGGTAAGAACCCAAAGATATATCCCGACTTCCTTACCGGAGGTATAGCCGACTTCTCCGAATATGACCAGGGCTACCGGGGCGGGAAAATCAAGGTTAGGGCTAAAATTGAGATCATTGATAAGAAGTCACTAGCCATCAAGGAGATACCATTCGGCACTACCACCTCTTCTTTGATGGACTCCATCGTAAAGGCCAGTGAAAAGGGTAAGATAAAGGTCAAACAAGTGGTCGATAATACGGCCAAGGATGTGGAGATCATGATCCACCTGCAGCCTGGACTCTCACCTGAGATCGCCATTGATGCACTCTATGCTTTCACGGATTGCGAGATTTCGATTTCACCGAATGCGTGTGTAATCGTAAAGGACAAACCGCAGTTCATGAAAGTGAGCGACATCCTGAAGTACAATACAGAGCATACTGTCAAGCTGCTCAAGCAGGAGCTCGAAATCAGGAAAGGGGAGTTGATGGAAAAGATACTTTTCTCCTCCCTGGAAAAGATATTCATTGAAAAACGAATCTATCGGGACATCGAGCAGTGCGAGACTTTTGAAGACGTTATTGCCACGGTAGACAAGGGACTTAAGCCGTACAAAAAACAGTTCTATCGGGAGATTACCAGGGACGATATTCTCCGACTGCTGGAGATCCGGATCAAGAGAATATCCAAGTACGATGCATTCAAGGCAGACGAGATGCTCCGGGACCTGGAGAAAGAGCTAAAGGAGACCATTCATCATCTCAGGCACCTCACAGACTACGCCATTGCCTACTACCAGAACTTGTTGGATAAATACGGGAAGGGCAGGGAGCGAAGAACTGAAATCAAGAGCTTCCAGTCTGTAACGGCCACCGAGGTAATTGCCAACAACCAGAAGCTTTATGCCAACCTGGATGATGGTTTCATAGGCTGGGGATTGAAGAAAGATGAAGCTACAAAGTTCATTTGCGACTGTTCAGAGCTGGATGACATCATTGCCATCAGGAAGGATGGCAAGGCCCTGGTGAGTAGAATTTCCGAGAAAGTTTTCATGGGTAAAGATATTTTGCATGTGGGAATCTGGAAAAAGGCCGATGAACGCATGGTCTACAACATGATTTACAGTGATGGAAAGAGCGGCAAGTCTTTCGCGAAGCGGTTTGCCATGCCCGCCATTATCAGGGATAAGGAGTATAACCTTGACCAGGGCAATCCAAACAGCCGGGTTCATTACCTCAGCGCTAACCCCAACGGTGAAGCCGAAGTCGTTGAAGTGAAGTTGAGTCAGTCAAGCACTGCACGGAAGAAGATCTTTGATTTCGATTTTTCAGAACTTGAAATCAAGGGCAGGGGAGCCAGGGGAAACACGATCACTAAATACCCAGTCAGGAAGGTGGACTTCAAAGAGGCTAAGGGCTCAACATTGAGTGGCCTGGATTTGTGGTTTGATGAGGCCTCTGGAAGACTCAATAAAGACAAGCGGGGAAAACACGTTGGAAAATTTGACGGAGATGATCAGATCCTGGCGATTGTAAAAGGAGGAGCATATAAGATTACTTCATATGATCTGAATAACCGCTACGAACCTGAGAAAACCATTTTGGTTGAAAAGTTGAATCCTAAGAAAGTGATCTCGGCTGTGTATGTGGATGGCGAGAGCAAACAGTATTTCGTCAAACGTTTTCAAATCGAAACGAATACCGTAGACAAGGAGTTCGGATTCATATCCGAAGGAATAGGATCGCGGCTAGAGTATGTCACTACATCGGATACCCCTGAAGTCGAAGTGGACCTGGTAAAGGGAAAAGGCAAGGAGAAAGAATCTGAAGTTGTAAATCTTGAGGACATCATTGACGTGAAAGGCTGGAAAGCCCTGGGCAACCGATTGTCACAACACAAGGTTGTAAAAGTGAAGCCCGTGGAGGACCCTGAAGATTCCGGCCTGGAAGAGGGTGACGACGGCAATGATGTAGTTGACACATCCGGCTCCAAAAGCAAGGTGACTGAACCCAAGGGTTCTCAGTCGCCAAAAAAAAAATCAGAAGCCAGTCAGGAACACGGCGAGGAGGGAGAGCAAGTCAGCCTCTTCGACAAGCAGACGAAAGAAAATCCAAGAATCACCGGAAAAATGGCAGTTCCGCTCCCCAAAAGGCCAAGAGTCGAACAAGGAAGCCTCTTCGGGGAAAAGGAGGAAGTAAGGGCAAAGGTGGCAGGAAGTAAGCCGCACAAGGTGAAGCCGAAAAGTCCTAAACCTAAGGCCTTCACGGTTGGTGATTCGATAGAATTGGAGCTGTAGACAGTTTATGACGAGAAGGGTAAGCGCTGTATTGTTTTGTTTGCTGGCATTCCCGGACTTTGGGCTGGCTCAGGAGATTCTGGCCGTCGGCAGGGTCATGGATGCAGTTACCCGGAAGGGGGTTAAGGCCAAAGTATTTTACAAAAGCTATCCAACTGGAAGTATTACTGGCCGGTTTAACGACAGTACGTTCTCGTTTCCGATTTTTGGCTCATCGAAATATCACATCACCGCTGAAGCAGAAGGCTATATCATTGGAACGGCCCTGGTGGACCCGAAAGATATCGATGCATCCCACAAGGTCACACGCGACATTCTGCTCACCCGCAAGGGGGAAACCATCAACCTTGATCACCTGATTTTTGAGCAAGGTAAAGGAGTCATTGATCCAAAATCCTTTCCGAGCCTGGACGAAGTGGTGGCCTTGATGAAAGAGGATACGAAACTGGTCATCCAGCTGGAAGGACATACCGATAACCAGGGTGATCCCAAAAAGAACATGGAGTTATCTCAGGGCCGTGTGGACAATGTAAAAAAGTATATGGTATCCAAAGGGGTAAATAAGGATCGGATAAAGACCAAGGCATTTGGTGGAACTAGACCCATTCTGAATGCCAACACCCCTGAAGCCCGGGCTAAAAATCGAAGGGTGGAAATGAGAATCCTGAAAGACTGACAAGAGAGTTGACCGTCATAAAACGAAAAGTTGGATCCGGTTTACCACGAGCCGCCAACAGTCCACTCTAATAGTTCATCTTTACCAGTACTCTAAACCCATCAACCGGGCCATCTCGACTTTACCAAGAGTTAACTCATAAGAGTATCTCAACTTGAAGATATAGACTTGCTGAAGGTTGGTTTGTGAATTCAGGAGTTCAACGTAAGTGATGGTTCCATTCTTAAACCTGGATTGAGCAAGCTCCAGTGCGCGTTTAGCTTGAACAATCTGACTTTCAATATTTCTCAGGCGGTCCGAGCTGGCCTGGATGTCTGCCATTGCCTGGTCCATGTCTCTCTTCACACCGGCTTCAACAGTTCTAGCAGAATATTGGGCCGACAGTAAACTGCTCTGGGAAATTTTCAACTGGTTCTGGTTTCTATTGCCGGTATACATTGGAATGGACAGGCCTGCGCCAATAAGATAGTTGAAACGCGTTTGGAAGATGTCAGGCTGATATCCGTTTCGAAAGCCAATGGCTCCATTCAGATTGAGCGTTGGGAGAAAGTTCTTCCGACTTGCGGCTAACTCTTCTTCCTGGGAGAAGATTCGGCTCCTGGAAATGGCAATTTCCCGGTTGCGCTGCATGGCAATATTCATCAAGGAATCTACCGAGACCAGACCCAGTGGGAAATCAAGCAGTTTGTCCCCGGTGATGACGCGAGAAGCATCTCCCGTGGTGTATGCCAGCAAATTGTACTGGCGCTGAAGCAGATTTTGAAGATCGACCCGCCTGTTGCTTGCAATGTCGATATTGCCCTGCGCTGTTAAGGCATCAAATTCCAATGCGTCCCCACGTTTTATCTTGTTGTCAATCAGCCTTTTATACTCAAGAAAATAAGAAACAACTGAATCTTGAACAACGATACTTTTTTCCAGGAAGATGATACTGAAATACGTGCTTGCCACCTGCGAAGCAAGCAGCACTTTGTTCAGGGAAAGGTTATCCTGGGCGATGACTACGTCATACTTTGATTTTTCAACAAGGTGTTTTGTCCGGCCAAAATCGTACAGCAGCTGATTGACAGCCACGTTTGCATTCTGG